>JAWOJB010000094.1:0-18115 GCA_046484325.1 Acidimicrobiia bacterium
ACGTCGACCAGCTTGGCGAGGGCCTCCTTGATGGCATCGACCCTCAGCCACAGCTTGATGAGGATGCCCCAGAGGATCACGCCGATCCCGAGCTTGATGGTCCCGAAGCCCAGCGTGGTCAGCCCGAAGGTCCACGGCAGGGTGGCTGCGCGCACGCCGGGCTCGGCTGCGGCCACGAGGCCGGCGACGAACGCCACGCTCGCCAGGACGAGGCCGAGGGTGGCGATGGCCAGCCCCACGGTTCGGGGTCGGGATGGTGCCCGGTAGTCGTCTGATGCGGTGGGCCGCACCCGGGCCTGCATGATGGTGGCCATGTGGAACCTCCTTGGGTCGATCCGGCCATACGGGGGAACGGCCGGAGGTACGGACGGGTTCGAGCACGGTCGCCGGGCCGACACTCGCCGATGGTCGGGCTCCCGACGATCGGGAAGCCTCGACTGCACGTAACGGCGTTCCCGTGACACAGTCGGATCCCCGACATGGCACGACCTGGGCTCCGAGCAAGGAAGCGAGAGGCGCCGATGCAACTGGGAATGATCGGCCTCGGCCGGATGGGGGCCAACCTGGCCCGCCGGCTCATGCGCGACGGCCATCAGGTGGTCGTCCACGACGTCGACCCTTCGGCGGTCACCGCTCTGGTCGCTGAGGGTGCGGAGGGCGCCTCCGACCTCGCCGACCTTGCGGAGAAGCTCGTTCCGCCACGGGCGGTCTGGGTGATGGTGCCGGCCGGGATCGCCGGGAGGGTCATCGAGGACGTCGCAGGCCACCTGGATGCGGGCGACATCGTGGTCGACGGCGGGAACTCCTTCTTTCAGGACGACCTGCACCGGTCGGCGGACCTGGCGGCGAAGGGGATCACTCTCGTCGACGTCGGCACCAGCGGCGGTGTGTTCGGGCTCGAGCGTGGCTATTGCCTCATGATCGGGGGCGAGGACGAGGCGGTGCGCCGGCTCGACCCGGTGTTCCGCTCTCTGGCACCGGGGGTCGCCGCCGCTCCACGCACCCCGGGGAGGATCGGAGAGCCCGGACCTGCCGAGCACGGCTACCTGCACTGCGGGCCCAGTGGGGCCGGGCACCTCGTGAAAATGATCCACAATGGGATCGAGTACGGGATGATGGCGGCGTACGCCGAGGGGCTGAACATCCTCGAGCACGCCGACGTCGGCATGATCGACAGGTCGGCCGACGCCGAGACGGCCCCGCTGCGAGACCCGGTGCACTACCGGTTCGACCTCGACATCCCCGCCGTCGCCGAGGTGTGGAGGCGGGGCAGCGTGATCTCGTCCTGGCTGCTCGACCTCACGGCCGCCGCCCTCGTGGAGAGCCCCACCCTCGAGGGCTTCTCGGGCAGGGTCTCGGACTCGGGGGAGGGTCGGTGGACCGTGCTCGCCGCCGTCGAGGAGGGCGTACCTGCCCCGGTGCTGTCGGCCGCCCTCTACGGCAGGTTCGACAGCCGAGGCCGTGACGAGTTCGCCAATCGGGTCCTGTCCGCCATGCGCAAGCAGTTCGGGGGACACGTGGAGAAGGCGGATGGTCGATGAGGGGGCCGGCGGACGCCCTCGTGCTGTTCGGCATCAGCGGTGACCTCGCCCGCAAGATGCTGTTCGCGGCGCTCTACGACCTCGCCGCCGCCGGTCGGTTGGAGATGCCGGTGGTGGGCGTGGCGTCCAGCGAGTGGGACGACGCCGAGCTGAGGTCCCGGGCCCGCTCGGCGCTGGTCGAGTCCGGCCAGGCGATCGACGAGGCGGTCTTCGCCAGGATGGCCGACCGGCTCTGCTACGTCTCCGGGGACTACCGGGATCGCTCGCTCTACCCCCGGATCGCCGACCGGCTGGACGGGGCGACCAGGCCGGTCTTCTATCTCGCCATCCCGCCGGGCCTGTTCGACGACGTCGTCACCGGGCTCGCCGGGGCCGGGCTGCACGCCAACGGCAGGCTGGTTCTGGAGAAGCCATTCGGACGGGACGCCGCCTCGGCCGAGGAGCTCAACGAGATCGTCCACCGTCACTTCCCCGAAGACAGTGTCTACCGGATCGACCACTTCCTGGGGAAGGAGGCCGTGCAGAACCTGATGATCTTCCGGTTCTCGAACACGGTGCTCGAGCCGGTCTGGAACCGCCACTACGTGCAGGCGGTGCAGATCACGCTGGCCGAGGACTTCGGCATCGAAGGCCGCGGCCGCTTCTACGACGAGGTCGGGGCGCTGCGGGACGTGGTACAGAACCATCTCCTCCAGGTCGTCGCACTGCTGGCGATGGAGCCGCCCGTGTCCGACCATCCCGACGCGCTGCGCGACGAGCGGGTGAAGGTCCTTCGCGCCGTCCGGCCTCTCGGCCCCGGCGACCTGGTGCGTGGCCAGTACGACAGGTATCGCGATGAGGCCCACGTCGCAGGGGAATCGGACACTGAGACCTATGCGGCCGTTCGGCTCGAGATCGACTCGTGGAGGTGGGCCGGCGTGCCCTGGATCATCCGCGCCGGCAAGGCCCTGCCGAGGACGGTCACCGAGGCGGTGGTCGAGTTCCAGCGACCTCCCCGACCGCTCTTCGCCGACGCCGACTGCCGGCCCGGGCCGAACCGCCTGGTCTTCCGCACCAAGCCCGACGACCAGATCGTCCTCTCGATGCAGGCCAAGGTCCCGGGAGCGGATCTGGTCAGCGGCCCGGTCGAGCTGCATCTCGACCACGACCGGCCTTCGGGTCGTGAGGCCTACGACCGCCTGCTCGGCGACGCCCTCCGGGGCGACCAGTCGCTCTTCGCTCGCCACGACGGCGTGATGGCGGCGTGGCGGGTGGTCGATCCGGTACTGGCCGCCCCGCCGCCGTTGGCGTCCTACCGGCAGGGAAGCTGGGGCCCCGCCGCCGCCGATCGCCTGCTCGGGGGGGAGTTCGAGTGGATCACCCGGTGATCGGCCCCGAGGTCGTTCTGATCCGGCACGGGCAGACCGAGTGGAGCGCCTCTGGCCGCCACACCGGCCGCACCGACGTTCCCCTCACCGAGCTCGGCCGGCGGCAGGCGAGGGCGCTCGGGAGGATGCTGGACCGCACCGGGTTCGCTCGCGTCCTGTCGAGCCCCCTGGGTCGAGCGTGGGAGACGATGGAGCTGGCGGGTCAGGCCGGGGATGGCGAGGCCTGCGACGACCTGATGGAGTGGGACTACGGGATCTATGAAGGCCGCACCACCGCTGAGATCAGGTTGGAGATCCCGGGGTGGTCGGTGTGGACTCATCCGGTCCGCGGAGGGGAGTCGATCGACGCGGTGGGCGCTCGGGCCGACCGGGTCATATCCGAGCTGCTCGGCGCCACGGGCCCGGCAGCGGTGTTCGCCCACGGCCATGTACTTCGGATCCTGGCCGCCCGGTGGATCGGACTGCCGGCGCAGACCGGGAAGGCTCTTCGGCTCGACACGGCCACCGTGTCGAGCCTCGGCTGGGAGCGGGAGCATCGCGTGGTCCGCCACTGGAACGAGATGTGCCACCTGCGATCATCGGACCCGGTGCCATGAGCTCTCGGAGAACTCGACGGAGAGGCGCGAGGCGCGAACTCGAGGCCCGACCGGGTCTCGGCGCTGCCCTTCTGGCCGTCTGGGCCCGCCTGGGCGCACCGGGCGCCATCTGGACCGGCCGGGAACGGTTGGCGGTCGTCGCCGGGGCCCGGGCCGCTCGGAGCGGACAGCCTCCGACCCGGGCCCTCCGGCCTGCGGTCGCCGACGCGGTCCGAACCGTGGCGGCACGTCCGTCCTCGATCCGGCGGCGATGGGTGGAGCAGGCGGTGGCGGCAGGGCTGGGTTATGCCGGCTACGTGGAGCTGGTGGGCGTGGTGTCGCGGACCGTGGCCATCGACACGTTGTTCGAGGCGCTGGGCATGGACCCCGAGCCGTTGCCGGTCCCGATCGATGGCGATCCGACCGAAGACATCGACCGTCGGGCACGGTTGGGCAAGGCGTGGGTGCCGATGGTGGGGGGAGCGAGCATCACCCAGGCGCTGTCGCTGGTCCCGGCTGAGAACTCCGCCCTCGAAGAGCTGCACGGGCACCTCTATCTGAGGTTCGAGGAGATGGCCGACCCGGCCGTCTCCAAGGGCTTGACCAGGCCGCAGATGGAGCTGGTGGCGGCGCGCACGTCGGCGGTCAACGAGTGCTTCTACTGAGTGCTCGCCCACGCCGGGATGCTCAGGTGGAGCGCCCAGATGACCGAGACGCCCGTCGACCTCCGTGCGGTCACCGACCCGAAGGTGGATCCTCTGGTCCCCGGCGGCCGGGACCTGGTTCGCTTCGTCGACGCCGCGCTCGCCGGTGGGCGGGCTGATCTGCGCCCGCTCGCCGGATGGTTCGACCCTGAGGCCACGGTGATGGCGGCCGCGGTCGTCGCCAACTTCCAGATGATGAACCGGGTGGCCGACGCCACCGGCATGCCGGTGGGCACCGCCGCCCGCGCCCGCGGCGCCGATCTCATCGACCTGCTGGGGCTGGACCGTTTCGACCACTCGGAGGACGAGGAGTGAGCGTTCGATCGTTCGTCACCGACGCGGGGATCACCGTTCCTGCCATCACCACCGACCAGATGCGCGAGGTCGATCGCCTCGCCGTCGAGGAGGTCGGCCCGAACCTGTTCCAGATGATGGAGAACGCCGGACGCAGCCTCGCCCTCACGGTGCTCGAACGGGTCGAGCGGCAGTCCGACCGGAAGTCGGTGGTGGTGCTGGCCGGAACCGGCGGCAACGGCGGCGGGGGAATCTGCGCCGCCCGCCACCTCGCCAATCATGGAGTCGACGTCACCGTCGTCGTCACCGACCCCGAGGGCCTGGGCCTGGTGCCGGCGGTCCAACTCGACGTGTATCGAGGGACCGACGGAGCCCTGGCGACGCCGGGACAGGTCAGGCAGCTCGAGGCGGCCCTCGTCGTCGATGCACTCGTGGGTTACAGCCTCTCCGGCCCGCCGCAGGAACTGGTCGCCGACCTGATCGGCTGGGCGAACGACCAGCCGGCGCCGGTCGTGGCCCTGGACGTGCCGTCCGGGATCGATGCCACCACCGGCGCCGCCGCCGGGGCTCACGTCCACGCCGACGTCACCCTCACCCTCGCCCTGCCGAAGACAGGTCTGGACGCAGCCGCGGTCGGCGATCTGTGGCTGGCCGACCTGGGAATCCCGATGACGGTGTTCCGGCGGCTCGGTATCCCGGTGCCCGCCGGTCTGTTCGCCGGGGGATACCGGGTCCGGCTGTCGCCGGCGTGACAGGCCGCCAACCGACCGGCTCAGCCCGGGTGGTGCATGTCCTGGCCGAGACGGCGGATGAGGTCGGCCACCATTCCCGTCCAGCCGGTCTGGTGTGACGCGCCCAGCCCGCGCCCGGTGTCGCCGTGGAAGTACTCGTGGAAGAGGACCCGGTCGGGTGAACGGCCTTGGTCGGCGGGGCGGCGTCCCGAGGCGTCCGGCCGGAACAGCGTGACCAGTCGGCCGGCGAGGTCGTCCGCCACCTCGCTCAGGGTCGAGTAGCGGCCGGACCCGGTCGGATACTCGACCGTGAACTCGTCGCCGCAGTAGTCGTGGAACCGGTCGAGCGCCTCGATGAGGAGGACGTTGATCGGGAACCACACCGGTCCCCGCCAGTTGGAGTTCCCGCCGAACAGACCGCTGGTTGACTCGGCCGGTTCGTACTCGACACGGAAGCCGGCGCCGTCGATCTCGAGCTCGAAGGGTTCGAGGGCGTGATGGCGAGACAGCGATCGGATGCCGTGGGGCGACAGGAACTCGGCGGGGTCGAGCATGTGGCGCAGAACCTCGCGAAGGCGATCGGGCCCGACGATGGCGGCCAGATGCCGGTAGCGATCGCCGGGCTCATCGATCCGGGCGAGGTTCCCGCTCAACTCCGGGCGATGACGGAGGAACCAGTGCATCCTCGAGGTGAACTCGGGCATCCGTTCCATCGTGTCGGCGTCGATGACGGCGACCGCCAGCAGCGGGATGAGACCCACCATCGACTTCAGGCGGAGGGGGATCGATCCACCGTCGGGCAGCCGGAGCACGTCATAGAAGAAGGTGTCGACCGGATCCCACAGGCAGTGGTCCTCCATGCTCATGGCGGTGGCGATCGCCAGGAAGTGCTCGAAGAACTTGGTCGCCAGGTTCTGGTACACCGGGTTGGTGCGGGCGAGCTCGAGCGAGATCGTCAGCATCTCGAGGGTGTAGAACGCCATCCAGGCCGTCCCGTCGGATTGGTCCAGCCGCCCGCCGCCGGGGAGGGGTGCGCTCCGGTCGAACACGCTGACGTTGTCCAGTCCGAGGAAGCCGCCCTGGAAGACGTTGTTGCCGTCGGCATCCTTGCGGTTCACCCACCAGGTGAAGTTGAGCAGCAGCTTGTGGAACACCCCTTCCAAGAACTGGCGGTCGGGGGACCCGGTGGCGGCGGCGTCGATCTCGTAGACCCGGCGTGTCGCCCAGGCGTGGACCGGGGGATTGACGTCACCGAACGCCCACTCGTAGGCGGGGAGCTGGCCGTTGGGATGCAGGTACCAGACCCGGGTCATCAGTTCGAGTTGCGACTTGGCGAATGCGGGGTCGATTCCCGCCAGGGTCACCGCGTGAAACGCCAGATCCCACGCCGCGTACCACGGGTACTCCCAACCGTCGGGCATCGACAGGACGTCGAAGTTGTTGAGGTGGCGCCAGTCCCGGTTGCGGCCGTGTTCGCGTCCCGGTGGGGGTGGCGGCCCGGCCGGGTCGCCCCGCAGCCACTGGTCGACGTCGAAGTAGTAGAGCTGCTTGGTCCAGATCATCCCAGCCACGGCGCGGCGGTGGATGACGGCCAGGTCGGCGGGGGTGCCTTCCGAGACGAGGGCGGCGTGGAACTCGTCGGCCTCGCTCCGGCGAGCAGCCAAGATCTCGTCGAAGTTCGCGGGTTCGGTGGCCGGCCCCGCCCGGGAGAGGCGAACCCGGACCCTCTTCATCTCCCCCGGGGCGAGGGCGAGCTCGTAGACGAACGCGGCCTTCGTCCCTGTCTTCTCGGGGTTCACGGCGTCGTGCTCGCCCGCGACGAGACGGCGGTGAAAGGCATCCTTCACGAACGGGGTGGGGTTGGCGCCGCCCCACAGGCGGGCATGGTTGGTCTCGTTCTCGGTGAACCACACATCCAACGCAGGATCGGAGGAGACCCGGTACGAGCCCAGTCTCGGGTGCTCGACCCGGACCGACCGCGGGTCGCTCGTATCGACCGCCATGATCGGCCGCCCGGGTACGTCGCCCATCGGCCCGTCCGGGTAGCCCCAGGACCACGTGTTGCGGAACCACATGGTGGGGAGCACGTGACACGTGGCGGGCTCGTGGCCGCGATTGGTCACCTCGACCAGCATGAGGACGTCGTCGGGGCCTGCCTTGGCGTACACGACCCGCACGTCGAACCATCGCCCGCCCTCGAAGATGCCGGTGTGCTCGAGCTCGAACTCGTCGTCCCGACCTCCCCTCCGGCGACCTTCCTCGACCAGGAGCTCGTAGGGGAACCGAGCCTGGGGGTAGCGGTACAGGAGCTCGAGATAGCTGTGGGTGGGGGTGGCGTCGACGTGGAAATAGGACTCCTTGACGTCCTCGCCGTGGTTGCCCTCCGGTCCGGTCAGCCCGAACAGGCGCTCCTTGATGATCGGGTCATGGCCGTTCCACAGCCCGACGGCGAGGCACAGGTACTGGCGATCGTCGCTGATACCGGCCAGCCCGTCCTCGTTCCACCGATAGGCGCGACTGCGGGCGTGATCATGGGGGAACGAGTCCCAGGCGGTGCCGTCTGAGCTGTAGTCCTCGCGAACCGTTCCCCAGGCCCGGTCGGCCAGATACGGGCCCCACCGGCTCCAGTCCTCGATCCCGGCATCGCGCCGCTGGAGACGTTCATGCTCGACGGTGCGAGGCCGGCTCACCCGGTGGCCTCCTGCCAGGCGCGCAAGGCCTCGGCGACGCTCCAGGCCTGGAAGGGGGTTCCGCCCGGACGGTGGGGGGTGTTCCCATCGACGACCTCGGACACGGAGCCGAGCCCGGCGTCTCCCAGATGCCGCGCAAGCGGTTCGAGGTAGGAGAGGGCCCGGGAACGATCCCCGAAGACGCCCAGGTGGGCGGAGACGAAGGCACCGAGCAGCCACGGCCAGGCCGTCCCCTGGTGGTAGGCGCCGTCTCTCTCCGCCGGGCCCCCCCGGTAGGCTCCTCGGTAGGCGGGCTCGTTTGGGCCGAGGGTGCGGAGGCCGAGAGGGACGAGCAACTCCCGCTCGCACACCTCCACAACCGACCGGCGCCTCTCGAGGGAGAGCGGGCTATCGGGCAGAGAGGCCGCCAGGAGCTGGTTGGGTCGCAGCGACGGGTCGTGGCCACCCGGCCCGTCGAGGACGTCGAAGCAGAACCCCCGTTCGGGATTCCAGAACCGGTCGAACGAGAGGGCGACGTGGCCGGCGAGGGCCTCGAAGCGAGCCCCGTCGCCTGCGAACCGGCCGCCCAGGTCGGCCATGATCAGCAGGGCCCGGTGCCAGAGGGCGTTGACCTCGACCGGCTTCCCGATCCTGGGGGTGACCACCCGGTCGCCGACCTTCGCATCCATCCAGGTGAGCTGCACTCCGGGTTCGCCCGCCCACACCAGCCCGTCATCGGGATCCACCACGATCCCATGTCGGGTTCCTTCCAGGTGCCGGTCGACGACCCCGACGAGCGCCGGGTACAGGTCGCGGGCGAGTGTCGCGTCGCCGGTGATGCGCAGATGCCGCTCGACGGCGTCGAAGAGCCACAGGGTGGCGTCGACGGTGTTGTACTCCGGCGTGTCCCCGCTGTCGGGGAAGCGGTTGGGGAGCATCCCGGCGTCGAGGTGGGCGGCGAACGTGCGGAGAACCTCTCCCGCCTCGTCGTGCCGCCCGGTAGCCAGCAGCAGGCCTGGCAGGGAGATCATGGTGTCCCGACCCCAGTCGGCGAACCAGGGGTACCCGGCGATGATGGAGGTACCGGGCTCGCCCGCGACGACCCGCTCCACGACGAAGTGGTCGGCCGCCAGCACCAGGGGTCGCACCCAGTCGGGAGAGCCCTCCCAACCCACGAGGAGCGCCTCGTCGCGGCGACGGCGTCTCGTGATGGCCCCCGGTTCGACCGAGCCTGCACGGGTCGCGAGCCGGAGGGTGGCCATCTGCCCTGCCGCCAACTCGATGTCGATGGTCGCCACCCGGAGCCGGTCCGTGAGGCTGTCGAGACCTCGCTCGTCCTCGGCCTGGAGGTATTCGCGCAGGTGCCACGTGTGGTCCGGCTCGACCTCGCCGCCCGGGCAGGTGATGACGATCGGGGTGGCGCCCTCGAAGGCGACCACCTGGACACCGTCCGGGATCGGCTCGACCTGCATCTCCCATCCATCGGCTGTGGTCGTGTGGTGGAAGTCGCGGTACTCGACGAAGACCTCGACGTGGATGCGAGCGGCCTCGTAGTCGGCGAGATTCCGGTACCGGAGGTAGGTAACGTCCTCGCCTGGCTCCATCCAGACCGTCCTGGAGATCAGCGTCTGGCCGGCGGCAAACTCCCATTCCGGGATGGAGCCGATCAGGCGGAACCTCTCCAGGTGATCGGTGGCATCGGGAACGATCGGATGCTCGGGGCCCTGCCATCGCGCCGAGAAGAGCGGATGGGCGGTGCCGGCGACGAACGCCGTGTCGGCGACTCCGGCGACCAGGACGGTCCGCCCGACGGGTGGCCGGAGTGCTGCGACGAGCAGTCCGTGGTAGCGGCGGGTCCGGAGACCCGAGACGGTTCCCGAGGCGAAGGAGCCGAGCCCGTTCGTCACGAGCCATTCCTTGCCGAGGTCACGCGCCGCTCGGGCATCGAGCTCGATGACCTCGCCGGGGGCCGGGGGGGTCGGATCCGGGTGGGTTCCGGGTGTGGCCGGGCGAAGAGGGTGCATGCTCGTCGGTCAACACCGTAGACCGACGAACTGCCCTCACCCTGTCGGCCAGCCGACGGTCGAGGGCTCGAGTCCGGCGGCGGAACGGTTGTCGTCCCCACCACGACATCGAAAGGATCACCACATGTGGTTCCTCAGGCGCTCCATGCGGGTCCCGGGAGGAGCCCTGGTAGGCGGCCCGATCGAAGGGTTGAGGGTGGTTGAGCTCCCAGGCGGCGATCTCATCGCCGTCGACGTAGAGGATCCGGTCCTCGACCCAGGATGTGAAGCGGTGCAGGCGCTCGCGGTTCTCGTACGAGGACACGCCCGTGTCCAGGCGGTAGTCCCAGCCGTGGAGGCCGCACACCAGGTCGTCGCCCACCGCCCGCCCGTCCGCCATGAGGGCTCCTCGGTGCAGGCAGCGCCCGTACAGCATCGAGTGCGAGTCGCCCCACCGGACGATCACCAGATCGGTGGCGCCGACCAACGCCCCCACCGGGCGGCGGTCGGGCAGCTCATCCCAGCGTGCGACCTCGACTCTGGTCATCGTGCCTCGATCAGCGCACGGCGCACGCCAGTCCCCAGTCGTAGTCCTGGAACCCCACGTTCGGTCGAACCGTCGTCACCCACTTCGCCAGGTCCGGCGGCATCCATGGGCGGAGTGATTCGAGGATCCGGGACCGGCCGGCCGGGAGGAACGTAGGCATCCGGTGTGGCCTCACGAAGTCGGCGCCGTACCAAAGGAAGATCCTGGACAGCTCCACCCTCCGGGCCGCTCGGTCCACCACCATCGCCCCATCGGCCAGCAGGCGGCGCATCTGGCCGTCGAGCTGGGTGGACACGTTGCCACTCCCGTATGGCTCTGATCGCAGGGTCGGGCACGACACCGATCCGCAGACGAGGGCGGCGTGGATGCGGGGATCGCCGAGGCGGCGGAGCTTGGCGTGCTCGACGGCGTCCAGCGAGAGATCCTCGCCGGCGACCGTGACGAACGGCCGGCGGAACCCGCCGGGTACCCGGAGGACGGAAGGCTCTCCGGTACGGGATGCCTCGGCCGCCAGTAGGAGCGCACCGGCGTTGTAGAGGTTGATCCAGAAGGCGAGCGCCTCATCGGCTGTGAGTAGGTCGGGATCGGCCCGTTCCGCCTCCGCCACGTAGAGCCCGAGCGGGCCGGTCAGGTCCGGAAGCACCCGGGGACCTGCGCTCGCCAGCTCCCGGAGGGGCGGGGCGAGGGCTCGATGATCCCAGGCCTCAGATCCCGCAGGGCGGGGTGGCCGGACGGTGCGGAGCGACCGCCAGATCGACCATCCAACGATGAGCGGGTTGGGGGAGTCGCTCACAGAAACGCCAACATCACCAGGTACCACCATGTTCCTTTACCGGAATCGGACGCCCTGCTCGTCCCGATAGGCCTCGAGAAGACGGAGCCACACCTCGGAAAGCGTCGGGAAGGAGGGGACGGCATGCCACAGGACGTCGAGCGGAACCTCGCCGACGATCGCGATCGTGGCCGCGTGGAGCAACTCGCCGGCGCGGGGTCCGACAAACGTGGCGCCGACGATGACCCTTCGGCCCGCATCCACCACCAGTTGCACGGTTCCGCCGTGACCCTTGCCCAGGATCGACGCAGCTGCCACGTGCCCGATGTCGTAGCGAACCGTGTTGACGTCGATGCCACGATCACGGGCCTCGCTCTCGGTCAGGCCCACCGCGGCGATTTCGGGGCTCGTGAACACCACCCTGGGGGTGGCCTTGGCATCGCCCCAGGCCGAGGTGTCGGCTCCGTTGATGTGGGCGCCGGCGATGCGCCCCTGGTACTTGCCCGTGTGGGTGAGGAGAGACCTGCCGTTGACGTCGCCGACCGCGTACAGCCATCCGCCGTCGACCGCGGCGACGAGGAGGTGGTCGTCGACCTCTAGGTACCGACCCGGCTCGAGCCCCACCGTCTCGAGGCCGAGGTCGTCGGTGTTGGCCCGCCGGCCGGTGGCGACCAGGACCTCGTCGGCTTCCATGATCGTGGTCGATCCATCGGCGAGGCGGACCTGGGCCCGCACCGGGCCATCGGTGCCGTCCCGTTCGATCCGCTCGGTCTCGGCCGACGTGTGGATGGCGATGCCCATCTTGGTGAGGGCGCGCTCGAGCTCGGCGCCGGCAAACGGCTCTTCACGGGAGAGCAGGTGGTCGAAGAGCTCGATCACGGTGACCTCGTCAGACCCCAGCCACTTCCAGGCCTGGGCCATCTCCACGCCGATGACGCCCCCGCCGATCACCAGCAGCCGGCGGGGCGGCTCCTTGACGGTCGTGATGTCACGGTTGTCCCACGTCGCGATCCCGGCCAGCCCGGGGATCGGCGGTGTCGCCGACGAGGTTCCGGTCGCCACCACCACCGCTCGCATGGCGGTATAGCGGGTGACCGTACCGTCGGTGCTGGTGACACTTACGGCACGCTCGCCGGCCAGCCGGGCATGGCCTCGGATCAGCTCGACGCCCACACCCTCCAGCCACGACACCTGGCCGGAGTCGTCCCAGTTGGAGGTGAAGGCGTCACGCCGCCTGAGGGCCTCGGCGACATCGATCTCCCCGGTGACGGCGCCACGGGCGCCCGGCACGCGGGCGACCTCTTCCAGGGCCTCGCCCGGGCGGAGGAGTGCCTTGGAGGGCATGCACCCCCAGTAGGAGCATTCGCCTCCGACCAGCTCCCGCTCGACGATGGCAACCCGCAGCCCGTCTCGGGCGGCGATGTCGGCAGCGTTCTCACCCGCCGGGCCGGCGCCGAGCACCAGCACGTCGTAGGTCGTTGGATCGGACATGGCAGCTCCCCGGGTAGGTGTCGGCCGGTTCAACCGTCCCGATGGACGGATGCACGACTCACGGTCGGGAGTGCGACAGTTCCGGTGCCTGCCGGCGGGGTAGCAGCGCACCGGCCAGGCCCCCTGCCGCCGCGCCGGTCACCGACTCGAGGAGTGCCCCCCCGATCGGGAGGATGGAAGGCCCGCCGAGGAGCCCGAATGCTGCCAGACCAAGCGCCGCCGCCGTGGCGAGTCCGAAACCGATCGCCGCGCCAATCGACCGGCGGCCGTTCCAGGAGACCGAGGCCGCCCCCGCCACGATGACCGGAGCCAGGTGGAAGGTGGTCGTCTCGCCGGCGGCGACGGCCACCGCCACCCACACGAGCACGAAGCCGAGCGCTGGGAGCAGATTGGTTCGAGTCATGGAGCGGACAACCGCAGGCGGTGAGGCATCCGGCGTCGAGTGTCGGAGGCCGGACGCTCCGGGCTTGTGTCGGCATCCCGACCATCTGGGGTTAAGCGATCGCCCTCTCCGGTTGGCAGGAGCGACCCGTCCAACGGAGCAACGACATGATCCATCCCCGCATCATCGGACTCATCGTCGGCGGAGTCGCCCTGCTGACTGCGTTCCTCGTCATCCTCGACACCCGAGAAGCCGACACGGCGCCGGATGCTCCTGACATCGAGCTCATCTACTTCGACGGCAGCGTCGGCCACGTCGCCGACTTCCGGGGGACTCCCGTCGTCCTCAACTTCTGGGCGTCGTGGTGCCCGGCCTGCGTCGCCGAGCTTCCCGATTTCCAGGAGGTCCACGAGAGCCTCGGCGACCGGGTGGTGTTCGTGGGACTCAACATGCAGGAGATCGACCGGAGGTCCGCCGAGGCCCTCATCGAGCAGACCGGCGTGACCTACCTGCTGGCCGACGATCCCGACGGAGCCATCTACCGGAGCCTCGGGGGCATCGCCATGCCGACCACGGTCATCCTCGACGCCGGCGGGGCGGTGGCCCGGGTCCATGCCGGCGTCCTGTTCGGCGACGACCTGCGGGCGCTGGTGGAGGAGGTCCTGGCCACCTCATGAGCTCGATCCTCGTCGCCGCCTTCGCCGCCGGCATGGTGTCCACCGTTAACCCGTGCGGGTTCGCCATGCTCCCCGCCTACCTCGGCTACTACCTGGGCGACCAGAGCGGGCGCCGAGCGGGTCAGGCGGGCACGGTGGCGATGTTCGTGTCCGCCGGGTTCCTCGCCGTGTTCACGGCTGCGGGTCTGCTGATCGGGCTCGGGGTACGGGCCGTGGTGAGCGCGCTCCCGTGGCTGGCCCTGGCGGTGGGCTTGGGTCTGGTGCTCGCCGGGCTCGCCCAGCTGCTGGGCCACCGGATCATCCCCTATCTGCGGGGACCCTCACGTGCCCGCCGGGGCGACTCACCGGCCGGCATGTTCGTATTCGGTGTCTCCTATGCCGTCGCCTCCCTCTCATGCACGCTCCCGATCTTCCTCAGCCTGGTCACCGGGGCGATCGCCTCCGGCTCACCGGCCCAGGCCGTCCTCACCTTCGTCGCCTACGGAGCCGGCATGGCGCTGGTGGTGGTCGGACTCACGGTGGCGGTGGCCGGGGGCCACCGGACGATCATCGATCGCATCAGACCCATCGCCGCCCGTCTCGATGCCATCTCCGGGTGGGTGATGACCGCAGCCGGGCTTTTCATCATCTGGTACTGGGCCACCGTGCTGTCCGCCGGCTCGCTCGTCCTGGGCGCCAACCCCCTGGTGCGGGCCATCGACCGGTGGTCTGCGGCGGCCACCGGCTTCGTCGCCGCTCGTCCGCTGCTCGTGGCCGCCGGACTGATCGGACTGGTGCTGCTCGCCGCCCTCCGGGTACGGCGACGGCGCGGTCACGCTACCGGCGATCACCTGCTCGAGGGCGCGGAATCCCCGGCGCCAGATGAGTCGCTCGGCCGCCGGTGATCAACGGGAGGGGGCCGACCACGCCGAGGGTGCCGATCCACGACCTGACCACCGCCCCCGACGAGAGCCGTGCGGCTCTCGCCCGCCAGGCGGCCCAACAGGGGCGGGTGATCGGCATGTACGACGCAGCCGAACACGTGCTCTCGACGACCTCATCCCTGGGCGACCGGTCCGCCGGGCCATCCACCTGACGGTGGCAGCGGTCAACGAGTGCGAGTATTGCCAGGCGGTTTCCACCCGGGCAGCCCGGCAGGTGGGCTTCGATCTGGAGACCACGATCCAGATTCGGCACGGATGCGTGCCGGCGCGCTCGGACCTCACCGCCCTCCTCCAACTCGCCCGCCAGCTCGCCGACCGGCGGGGACACGTCGACCAACCCACGTGGAACAAGGCTCTTGCCGCAGGATGGACCCCCCGGCATCTCTCGGGGCCTATGCCGAGGTGGTGCGCACGATCCTGGGCAACTATTTCAACCATCTCGTGGACACCGAGCTCGATCTCCCGGCGGCGCCTCCGGCGGCCGGCGGCCGCAGCGGAGGGGCGGACTGTCGGGACTCGGACGGTGTGGGCGGGCTCGGCCCTTCGACTCCGTTCACCAACATTGACGAGTCCACCCGCCCGAAGGAGTGAGTATGTCCATTGTTTCCGCGTTTCGAGCACATCGACGTGAGGTTTCGGGCTCCCGTCAGGCGATCTGGAACGACGAGGTGATCGCCCGCTCACCGACCACGACGACCGTCGACGGCTACGAGTACTTCCCCACCGATACCGTCAGCTGGGAGCGCCTCGAGCGGAGCGAGCGGACGAGCGTCTGCCCGTGGAAGGGGGTCGCCACCTACTACGACGTGGTCGTGGGTGATCGCCGACTGGAAGGGGCCGCCTGGGTGTACGAGAACCCGAAGCCAGCGGCCGACCACATCCGGGGTCAGGTCGCCTTCTGGCAGGGGGTGGCAGTCGAGGCGGCGCCCGTTCCGGAGTGACCACACGCCAGGCATGGAGCGGGCCGGAGAGCTCGGTCCGTCTCCAGTCCGTCGGACAACCCGTGGCGATGCGAGGTGACGCCAGTCGTTGACGGCGATATCGACTGGATCTGCAGGGCTTCTCCACGTTTCGCCTGGTCGGCGACGTGTGGAGGGCAGACTGTTAATCCGTTGGTTGTGAGTTCGAGTCTCACCCCCGGAGCCCCCATGACCTGGTGCTTTGCGCCCTCGTCTGCTCCTTCAAGTGAGCCTAACCCGTGATCGGTGGCTGAGCGGTGGCAGAGGACCAGGATTGGCCGGAGGGCTGGGAGCCGGGGAGCTGGGTGGGTCGTCTCCGCTGCGAGGCATGTGATCGGTCGCTCTGGTATCACTTGGAGGAACTCCCAAGCTATGTCGGGCACCAGCGTGTCGGTGACCCTCCTCCGGTCCCGTCGCTGGTCTTCATCCGGGGGGTGGAGCGGGAGCGACGGGGCGAGTATGCGGCTCCGCTTCCCCCACCGGGCAAGCGTCGCCGGATCCGGGAGGCTGCCGGTCTGGACCTTGAAGAGGTCGCCTCGATGGTGTGGGAGGAGTATCAGGTGCTCCCTGACAACACCAAGAAGTACGAGGTCGTCGCAGACACGGTATCGCGGTGGGAGAAAGCGGCTGGATACGACGCGAATGGGAAGCCCCAGTAAGCGGGGAGAGGGAGGGAGCCGACCGGGACGCTGCGGGAGGCGTACTCCCGAGTCCTGCTCGACCTGCTGAGGGCCGCCCCTGACCCCTCCTCTACTGGGTAGTCGCTGAGCGTCACGGACTGTCGGTTGCACTTCTCCTGATCGGAGTTCTGAAATGGCGCGACCCGCCAGCACCGGCGGGCCACGACCTAGAGCACCTGCGAGGGCCAACTCGACAGGAGATAGTTGCAATAGACAACAATAGCAGAGGGCCTTCGGGTGCTGGCCTGACCGTCATCGAGGGTGGCCTCTCAGCCAGCGTTCGTTCCGAGCCGGTGGCCCCCCGACGGGTGGTTCCGCGACCCCCAGCCACGGTGGCGATCGGGCGGCCCGGCATCATCGTCTACGAGGCTCTGTGGGAGGCCTTGCCGGAGACGCGGTCGGCCCGGGGATGTCGGACCGTGGCGTATCGGGGCGTCCACCTGCGAACCGGCAGGACGATCGCCATCGGGCTGCCGTGCCGGTCCTACTCCTGCCGGGGCCCCGGCTGTGGGCAACGGGTGGTCGACGGGAAGTTGACGAAGTTCATGTTGATGGCGCGGAGCTGCCCGGTGATGTGGTTCGCCACCGCCGATCACCTCAGGTTTGACTCGGCGAGGCTGTCAAACCGTCTGTACGAGAAGCGTCGACATGACGACGATGGGTACGTCTGGGTGGAACGCGACGACGGCGCGGTGTGGATCCTCGCCACCCTCGACCTGGGCGGTCGGCTCAGCCCGACCGGGTTCATTCCCGTCACCGCCCAGCAGGCGACCGACGCGATGGCGGCGGCGCTTCGGCTCCCCGGCGTGGCCCGGGTCCAGTTCTCGAACGACTGGCCGAACCTCGCCCAGGAGGAGGAGCGGGAGGAAGGTGAGCCGGAGTACGAATGGTTTGGGGCATTCTCCGACGACGCCTGGGAGGAGACGAAGCGGGAGGCGGCCGCGCTGGCCGAGGAACGCTTCGGCGTCCCGGTGGACCCCGAGTGGCCTGTCCTCTTCGGCACGTCCCCGCGGCTCGGAGTGCGAGACTGGATCGACTGCCTTGAAGTCGTGATCGAGAGACGCGGGAGCCACTAGACCAATCGGAGGGTCCGTCTATCTCCCGAGGGTTCATCTTGGTATCCCGAGACTTCATCTATTCCTGATATCTATTCCTGATCTTCAGAGACAAACCGTCCGGTCACCAAGACGATGCCTCCGGGATTAAGATGAAGTCTCCGGGCTGAAGACGAACCCTCCGATCGCGCGGCTCTGGGTGGTGACCTCACCACCCCAGGGGCCAGGACGACCAGAATCGGCCCATGCTCGCAGCTACGACCGCCACCGCCGACCCCTCCACCAGGGGTCAGCTCGAACAAGCCACAGCCGCCCGGCTCCGCCACCCCCGTCTCAGCCAGGGTCTCGGCCTCCACCGCGCCGCCCACCTCACCGGGATCACCGCCGGCTACCTCAGCCACCTCGAACGGGGACTCCGACGGCCCTCCCACCGGGTCGCCGACCAGCTCGCCACGGCGCTCCACCTCGACCCGGACCTCGCCCACGCCCTCCACGCCGAAGCCCGCCCAGACCCCGAGGGACCCCCGGTACGCCACCCCGCCCGGCACCCCTAGCCATCCGAGGAGAGCCGCCACACCCCGGGACCACGAGCACCCGCTGCCGCCCACCAGGTGGGCAACCGGTCCTCATGGGCAACCCCGGACCCGCCGCCTCCGGCGGCGAACCCACCACCCGCACCCCCGCCCACCACCCCAGAGGGACTGCGCGACTCGACCACGACGCTTCCGATGAGCTGCTCGACGCC
>JAWOJB010000031.1:0-20991 GCA_046484325.1 Acidimicrobiia bacterium
TGGTCTTGAACGGGTAGGTGCCTCCGAGTGCGAAATTCAGGATGAGGAACTTCTCGTCGTCGAAAGCCCAGCGGCCGAAGAACTCGACCATCGGTCGGGTGACGCGATAGACCGTGGTCCCGTCGACGTCGAAGGTGACGGCGTCAGGTGCTCGGTGGACGGTGTAGACATGCCACTCGGTGGCGTCGGCGTGCTCGGGGAGGAACCGTGTGTTGGCCAGGCCGGCCTCTCCGGAGTAGCCGGGGCCGTGCACGGCGCAGCTCACCCAGTCCCTCTCACCGACGAACTCCATCACGTCGATCTCCCCGGTGTCGGGCCACCGTCCCGCTCCCAGCATCCAGAAGGCCGGCCACAACCCGGGCCCGGCCGAGAGCTTGATGCGAGCCGAGGCGGTCCCATAGGTGAAGCGGAACCGCTCTCTCGTGTCGATGCGACCCGAGATGAAGTCGAAGCGACGGCGGTCGGAGGTGACGTGGCCGGGCCGGTAGCGGGGGTGGAGGACCAGCGCGTACCCGTCCTGGCCGGCGGCATCGGCGCTGACGTAGACCGTCTCGGGTGAGTCGACGTACGCCTGCTGCTCGTCGTTGAAGACCTGGCCCGTCGTCCGCACCGTCCACTTCGACGGATCGAGCCGGCCCGAGGAGAAGTCGTCGAAGAAGATCGGCGTGCTCTCCGAGGCCCGGGGTCCCGTCATCGGCGGGTCGCGGCTCGGCCACCCATCGTCCACCTCCCGGGCCGGCTACTGATCCGGCTCATCGACCTGCTGGTACACGCGTACGTGATCGACGTACATGTACAGGGGGAACTCGGTGTCGAGCCCGATGGTTCCGCCAAGCACGCCACCGAGCGCGACATTGAGGATGATGAAGAACGGCTGGTCGAACGCCCACTCCCGATCACCCACCGCCTCTCGCCCCAGGTCCCAGAACAGCTCTCCGTCGTAGAGCCAGCGGATCCCGTCGACGTCCCAGTCGATGGCGAAGGTGTGGAAATCGTCGGCGATGTCGTAGTCCTGACGGTTCCACCGCACCAGGGCGCCGGCTCCGGCGTACCCCGGGCCGTGCAGGGCGCCGATGACGAGATCCGGTTCGCGGCCGACGTGTTCCATGATGTCGATCTCGCCCACGTCGGGCCAATTGCTCTTGAGGGGGTCGTTCGGGTCGCGGTCGAAGCTGTCGCCCAGCATCCAGAAGGCGGGCCAGGTTCCGACCCCTCTGGGCACCTTGATGCGGGCCTCGATCCGGCCGTATTGGAAGGCCTGGAGCCCCTGGGTCTTGAGCCTCGCCGACGTGTAGTAGGAGTCCTCGAAGCGCTCCTGGCGCAGCTCGATGACCAGCAGGCCGTTTTGGATCCGGGCGTTGTCGGGTCGGTCGGTGTAGTACTGGGCCTCGCCGTTGCCCCATCCCCAACCGCCGATGTCGTAGGTCCAGTTCGAGGGGTCGATCGAGTCGCCGTCGAATTCGTCGTTCCAGACCAACTCGTATCCCTCGGGGGGCTCGATCGGCATCGGCTCCGGGGAGGCAATCGTCGTGGTCGTGGTGGGCGGGATCGTCGTGGTCGTCGCCGGGGCCACCGTGGTGGTGGTCGCCGCCGGGGCCTCGGTCGACGTCGTGTCCGGGTCGCCGCCCTCCGGCAGCGAGGCCGGCTGGCAGGCGGCGAGCACCGTCACGAGGACCACCGGGATCAGGTGGCGCGGTCTCAGGTCAGGCATGGTTCATCTCAATCGCTCGGGTCCCTCTCGAGAGCACCGACTCCCGGAGGGCTCAGCTGGGCGGTGATGCCGCCGTCCACGTAGATCACCTGGCCGGTCACGTAGTCGGCTTCCGACGAGGCGAGGAACGCGACCATCGCTCCGATGTCGAGCGGGGTTCCATAGCGGCGGAGAGGCACTCGCTCGGCGGTGGCTCGATAGGTGGCGGGGTCGGTCACCTCGGTCCGGTACGTGTGGGTGATGCCGGGCGCGACCGCGTTCACCCGGATCCCGTATTCGCCCAGGTCGACGGCCATGGCCAGGGTCATGGCGTTGATCGCGCCCTTGGTGACGTCGTAGGGGAACCCCCGGTGGTGGGCCCGCAGGGCGCCAACCGAGGAGATGTGGACGATGCTGCCGCCGCCCGCCGACCGCATGATCGCCGCCGCCCGCTGGGAGCACACGTACGGGCTGCGGATGTTGGTCGCCAGCTGCACGTCGAGCAGCTCGAGGTGCTCATCCAGCAGACGCCGGCGTTCGAGGTCGGCAGCGTTGTTGACGAGCAGGTCGACGGTGCCGAACGCCGTCAGGGCCGCCTCGAACAGCTCGTCGATGCGGCGGGTGTCGGCGAGGTCGGCGCAGAACTCGACGGCCTCGCCACCGCAATCCCGGAGTGCGCCGGCGGTGGCGGCCAGCGCCTCCCCATCGACGTCGGCGGCGACGAGGCGCATCCCTTCGACCGCCAGGCGGATGGCGATGCCCTGGCCGATCCCCTTCGCCGCCCCGGTGACCACCGCCACCTTCCCGGCGAGCTCCGGGTAGCGGGGCGTGACGGCGCCGAGTTGGGCCTCGATGTCCATGCGAGCCGCTTCCGTCGAGGGGTTCATGGCCGGGCGGGGCTGCCGTCCGGTAGCCGGGTCTGGGTCCATTGCTCGACGATGTCCGCACACGGGTGTCGAGCCGCCAGCTTTTCGTCGATGTCGATGCCGAGGCCGGGAAGATCGTTCGGATAGAGGTACCCGCCTCTCACGACCGGCAGGCCGGGGAACATCTCGTATTCGAGCTCCGAAGGCTGGTACCACTCCTGGACGCCGAAGTTGGGCGCCCACAGGTCGAGGTGGAGGTTGGCGGCGTGCCCGACGGGTGACGTGTCACCTGGCCCGTGCCAGGCGGTGCGGATCCCGAACATGTGGGCGAAGGCGGCGACGTTGCGGGCAGGGGTGAGTCCACCGATCTGGCTGATGTGCATCCGGACGAAGTCGATGAGCCGCCCGGTGATGAGCGGCCGCCATTCGTGGGGGTTGTTGAAGAGCTCACCCATCGCCAGCGGCGTGGCGCACTGCCGGCGGACCGTCTCGAACCATCCGATGTCCTCGGGGGCGAAGAGGTCCTCGAGGAAGAACAGGCGAAATGGTTCGACGTCCTTGGCGAACTGGACCGCGTCGATGGGATGCAGCCGTTCGTGGACGTCGTGCAGGAGCTCGATCGAGGGATCCAGCCGGTCACGAACGTGGGCGATCATCCCGAGCATCGAGCGGCCGTAGGCGCGCGGGTCGAAGTAGTTCCCCTCCGGTGCGCCCTCGGGTTGGGGCGGGGCCGCGCCCGGTCCGCCGTAGCCGCCCATCTGCACCCGTATGTGGCGGAATCCCTGCTCGACGAGTCGCTGGGCGTGATCTTCCACCTCGTGGGGGTCCCGACCGTCGGCGTGCACGTACACAGCGGCGGCCTCCCGGCTCTTGCCGCCCAGCAGCTGGTAGAGCGGCATCCCGGCGCGTTTGCCCTTGATGTCCCACAGCGCCTGGTCTATCCCCGAGATGGCGTTGTTGAGCACCGGCCCGTTGCGCCAGTACCCGTGGACCATCGACATCTGCCAGATCTCCTCGATGCGGTCGACGTCGCGGCCGATCAGGAAGGGCTTGAGATGGCGTTCGATGGCCGCCTGCACCGCGAATACCCGCTGGGTGAAGGTGGCGCATCCGACCCCGTAGAGGCCGGGCTCGGAGGTGACGATCTTGACGATCACCAGTCGGGAATGGCTCGGCTGGGTGAGGATGGTCTCCACGTCGTCGATGGTGATGGCATCTGTCATGACGTCGCCTACGCGGTGCTCACCACATTGGGTTTGGCGTGCGGGACCCTCCGCCCTCTCGCCACCTGTCGGGCCCTCACCGGCGTCATCCCTTGACGGCGCCGGCCGTCAGGCCCGAGATGATGTAGCGCTGCAGGAACATGAAGAGCACCAGCATGGGGAGCATCAGCATGAGCACGGCGGCTGCGATGCCCGGCCAGTTGTTTCCGTACACGCCTTGGAAGACGATCAGGCCACGGGTGATCGGGTACAGCTTCTGGTTGGTCAGGTAGATCGTCGGGAGGACCAGCTCGTTCCAGATCCCGATGGCGTGGAGCACCGTCACGGTCGCCACGGCCGGACGGATGAGGGGGAAGAGGATCGAGAAGACGTAGCGCAGGTAGCCGCTGCCGTCCACCGCCGCCGATTCGTCGAGCTCGGTCGGGATGGACTTCATGTAGTTGACCATGATGATCATCCCGATCGGGTTGATCAGGAACAGGAGGATGAACCCCGGCCGGGTGTTGTAGAGCCCGAGGTTGAGGATCAGTTGGAACTGGGGGATCAGCGCCGGCGGAAGGAACAGCGCCACCACGTAGAGGGTCAGCAATGCACCGCTGCCCCTGAAGTAGCCGCGGGCGATGGGAAAGGCCACGAACAGCGTCGAGGCCACGAAGATCGCGGTGGCAGTGGCGGTGTAGATGGCCGAGTTGAGCAGGTACTGGGGGAAGTTGGCCAGTTCCCACGCCACGCCGAAGTTGGCGAGGCTGGGTTCCCTCGCCAGTCCGGCAGGACTCCTCAGGTACTCCGGCAGGCTCCTCAGCGACGTGTTGACGAGCAAGAAGATCGGCCAGATGTAGAAGACGGCGAAGAGGCTCAGGATCGCATACGAGAGGATCCTGATCTGCCGTGACCGCGACGAGACGCTGACCGTCTCGTCGTCCTTGAGGGTCTTCTCCAGCGTCAGGCGCCGCCGGTAGAGGCCGGTAGGAAGGCTCATCCCAGGTACCTCTGTTCTCTCCAGCTGACGACTTTGTTGGCCGTGAACCCGATGATCAAGACCAGGAAGAAGAGCACGATGGATGCGGCCGCGGCGAATCCCTGCCGGAACGCCGGCGCCTCACCGGTCTGGCCGAAGCCCTCGGCGAACACGAGGTAACCGAGCACCTGGGTGCCCGGTCGATAGCCGACCAACACCAGGAAGAGCTGCCAGGCCTGAAGCGAGCCGATGATGTTCAGCAGGAAGTTGGTGTTGATGGCGGGAGTCAGCTGAGGCCAGGTGATGTTCCTGAAAAGCTGCCAGCCGGTGGCTCCGTCGATCTTGGCTGCTTCGTAGAGGTCGCTCGAGATCGTCTGCATCCCCGCCAGGAAGATGACCATCGTGATGCCGACATTCGCCCAGATCTGAACCACGATCACCCAAGCGAAGGCTTCGCTGGGCTGGCCGCCGAGGAACTCGGATCGGAGGCCGAACCATCCGAAGATCGTCGCCATCGGACCGCCCCTCGGCTGCAGGAAGAGCTTCCACATCAACCCCTGGATCACCACTCCGAGGATCACTGGGATGAAGAAGAGCGTCCGAAAGAATGTTCGGCCCTTCAGCTTCTGATTGAGGAGAAGCGCGAGCAGGAGTCCGAGCCCGAACTGGATGAAGGTGACGAAGAAGGAGAACCTGAGCGTCCTGAGGGTCGCGGCGATGTTGTCGCGAGACGCCAGCCCCCGGAAGAGAAACTCGTCGTAGTTGTCGAAGCCGATCCAGTTGACCTCGGCACCTCGCAGGCCACTCGCGTCCGTGAAGGAGTACCCGAACGTGGCGAGCGACGGGCCGAGGGCGATCAGGAAGTAGAGGAAGACGCCAGGGGCCAGGAAGTAGAGCGGCGCCAGGCGACGCCAGCGGGCCTCGCCACCGAACAGGTAGTTCTTGCGCATCACGGCCATGGCGCTCCCTCGGCCTCGGCGGCGACTCATCGGGGGACGGGGCGTTCACGCACCCGTCCCCCGATGACGCTACCTACACATGTTCTCTCTCAGCCGCTCAGGCCGGCATCGAGATCGGCTTGGGCTTGGTTGGCGAGCTCGGTGGCATCGCTCCACTCGTTGAACGGCTGGAACCACGCCGCTGCCTGAGACCCGTTGGCCCACTGGCCGACGCCCTTCGGAGCCACCCAGTACTGCTCGAAGCCGACTCGGTAGTTGCCGAGCAGCGGTGCGACTGCCTCGCCGAGCTTGCTCTGGAGCGTCGCCGTGGGCTGCGTCGGCAGGAATCCGACCGCGTTGACGAACGCCTGGTAGTTCTCGGGGTCGGCGAGCGCGGCCAGGTAGGCCTTGGCCACCTCGGGATAAGGCGTGTCGGACGCGATCATCCAGCTCATGTCGTACTTGCCGAACAGGTACTGATTGTCGGCGGGATCGTCACTCCCCGGGAAGGGGACGTACGTCCAGTCGAACTCCGGAGACGACTCCTCCAGGACGGGGGCCTGCCACACGCCGGTGGGCATGAAGGCGACGTCGCCGGCCGCATACCGGGCGGTCGCCTCGTTGTGGCCGAGACCGCTCACGCCGGGCTCAAGCATCTCCTGGGCGAAGACCTGGAACTTCTGGAACAGCTCGAGGCCGGATCCCTCGTTCCACTTGATATCGCCGGTCCACAGACCCTCGACCAGGGCATCCTGCTCGGGGAACGCGGCACCCAGGAGCCCGTAGGCCCCGACGAAGATCGGCCATCCATCGGCCCCGCCGAGCGTCATGCAGAAGTTGCCGGATGCCTCGACGGCCTCGCACACGGACACGAGCTCGCTCCACGTGGTCGGGAGCTCCACGCCCACGTCCGCGAGCAGGTCCAGGTTGACGAACATGCCGCTGTAGGAGACACGACCCACGTTGATCGCATAGACCCGATCGTTGAAGCTCGCAGCGTCCTGGATCGACGCCTCGTCGAAGTTCTGCACGAACGGCTCGTCGGTGAGGTCCATCACCAGACCTGCCTCGATCAACTGCTGCCACGTCGGCTTCTCCACGTCGGCCATGTACGGCTGGATCCCGTTGGAGAATCCGGCACAAGGCGCCACGCAGTAGTCGATCACGTCGACGTCCTCGGCGGTGAGCCTTGTCTGGATGACGGTTCCCATGTCTTCGGGAGCGACCACCGACATGTCGACGGTCACGCCGGGGTTGGCGGCCTCGAACGCGGCGTTGAACTCCTCCATGTACGCGGTGAACGTCGGATTCTGGTGGATCACGACCCGCAGGGTGACCGACTCACTCGGGGGAGCTGCCGTGGTCGTGGTCGCTTCGCCGCCGGTGGTGGCGGTGGTGTCGGCGGACGTCGTGTCCGTGGTCTCTCCGCCTCCGCAGGCGGCGAGCAGCATCGCCAACACGACGAGGAGCGCCGCCGTGGTGCTCCATCTTCTGTTCATGATTCGCCCTCCTCTTGGGCCGACTCGACTCTCTCGTCCAGTCATCGAAACCTCCTAATGGGAGCGATCTCACGCTCTTGTGGAGAGCGCTCTCAGCAGACTATACGATATCCCGCAGAATTCCGTCAAGTTGACAGGCTTTAATTGGCTTCTGTATGTTGTGAGAGCGCTCCATGGGAGCGATACCGGAAAGGTGGCGGACCGTGAGTCTCACACTCGAGGACATCGGCCGTCTGGCGGGCGTCTCCCGCTCGACCGTGTCGCGGGTCGTCAACCATCAGCCGAGCGTGAGACCCGATGTGCGTGACCGGGTAGAGGAGGTCATCCGCCGCACCGGGTACACGCCGAACGTCGCCGCTCGCTCGCTCGTATCCGGCAGGAGCGGGGTGATCGGTCTCGTGATCCCCAGCCGGGTCCACAGCCTCTTTGCGGATCCCTACTTCGGTCAGCTGATCCAGGGCATCAGTGCCGCCAGCAACCAGAGCGGCACCACCCTCTCGCTGTTCGTGTTCCAGACCGAGGAGGAGGAGAGCGCGCTGTACCCGCGGGTGGTCACCTCAGGGTTCCTGGACGGCCTCATCCTGACGGCGACCCGGATGGCGGATCCGCTGCTGGCACGGATGGCGGTCGGCGAGATACCGGTCGTCATGGTGGGACGACCGGACGTCGAAGGTCTCAGCTACGTCGACGTCGACAATCGTGGGGGTGGAGAGCTGGCCGCCACCCACCTCTGCGAGCTCGGCTACGAGCGAATCGGGCTGCTCGGCGCACCGACGTCGACGACTGCCGGAGTCGACCGGCTCAACGGCTTCGTCGAGGGCCTCGCCCTCCACGGCAGGGCGCTCCACCCAAGCCTCCGCGTCGACGGCGACTACTCGGAGGCGAGCGGGTACCGGGCGATGCACCAGCTGATCCCGCGCCGGCCGGATGCGGTGTTCGTGGCTTCCGACCCCATGGCGCTGGGGGCGCTCAGGGCGCTGCGCGAAGCCGGCCTTCGCGTGCCCGAGGACGTCGCTCTCGTCAGCTTCGACGGGTCACGGGCCTCGGAGACCTCGGCGCCGGCACTGACCACCGTTCGCCAACCCGTCAACGAGACCGGGGCTCGTTCCGTGCACATGCTCAACGACCTGGTGCGAGGTACGGCGACGCCTCCGATCGTGGAGATCATGCCGGTCGAGCTTGTCATCCGGGAGTCCTGCGGTGCGCGCATGAGACGCACGGGGTGACCACCGATCGAGTCGGACCGCGGGCCGAATCGGGAGAGCGCCGTGATCGGCTTGACGCACACACCTGAGCCAGGCCCCGCGACACACCGGCCTCGCCATGCAACTGGCTGCAGGTTCGATCGTCGGGTTCCCTCGGCCGGCGAACGTCCAGGGGCCGGACGCCCAGCACCCACCCCCCATCGAGGAAGGAAACGCCGATGACGCTGACCCGGGCCCCCATGACCGACGAGCTGGTGAGCGATGGTCTCATCGAGATCGACGGGGAGAGCTACTACGGGGTATCCGCCGTCGACCGGATGCCACCGTTCCTGATGAGCGTCGTGAGTGACGGCGACCGCTGGATGTTCGTCTCGAGCACCGGTGCCCTCACCGCCGGAAGGGCCGATGCATCATGCGCGCTCTTCCCCTACGTCACCGACGATCGGCTCCACGGCACCGCCGGCCGGGTGGGTCCGGTCACGGCGCTCCGGGTCTCGACCGGCGACGGAGACCTCTTGTGGATCCCCTTCCAGGAGAGGTCCCGGAAGGCGATGCACCGCCGCCTCTACAAGTCGGTGGCCGGCAACGTCGTCGTGTTCGAGGAGGCGAACCCCGACCTCCGGTTGAGCTTCCGCTACCGATGGGCGGGCAGCGATCGCTTCGGATTCGTTCGCACGGCGACCCTGGTCAACCAGGGTGACGACCCTGTTCGAGTCGAGCTGGTCGACGGTCTGGTCAACCTCCTCCCCTACGGACTCGACCCTTTCCTCTACCAGGCCATGAGCAACCTGACCAACGCCTACAAGCGCAGCGAGCTCGTCGACACGGACGGCCGCCTCGCCGTCTTCTCGCTGGAGTCACGCATCGCCGATCGACCCGAGCCCGCCGAGGTGCTGAGGGCCACGGCGGCCTGGTCGGTCGGCCTCGCCCACGCCTCCGTGACCATCTCTCCCGAGGCCGTCGCCGACTTCGAGGCCGGCCGGGCCAGCCGGCACGTCTCCCTGGTGACGGGCACGCCCGGCGCCTACCTGCTGTCGGGCGCCGTCGACCTCGATCCCGGAGACAAGACGTCCTGGCACATCGTGGCCGACGTCGGCCAGGATCAGGTCGCCGTCGCCCGCCTGCGGAGGCTGCTCCAGACCGACGACGACCTCGAGACGGCGATCACCGCCTCCATCCGAGAGGCCACCGAATCGCTCATCGGGATCATGGCACCGGCCGACGCCCTCCAGCGGACCGGCGATCGCATGGCGACCGCCCACCAGATCGCCAACGTCACCTACAACGTGATGCGGGGCGGCATCCCCCTCGGTGGATACGAGATCGCAACCGCCGGCTTGGAGCGATTCGTGGTCGATCGGAACCGCCGCGTGGCGGACCGCCACCGGACCTGGTTCGACGGGCTCCCGGCGACGATCGACCGGGGTTCGCTCCTGGATCGGGTCGCCGAGGACGGCGACACCCAACTCATGCGGCTCGTCCTGGAGTATCTGCCCTTCAGCTTCTCCCGCCGCCACGGCGATCCGAGCCGGCCCTGGAACGTCTTCTCGATCCGGGTCCGCGACGAGGCCGGATGTCCGATCGTCCACTACGAGGGGAACTGGCGCGACATCTTCCAGAACTGGGAGGCCCTGTGCCTCAGCTTCCCCGAGTACCTGCCGAGCGTGATCTCGGTGTTCGTCAACGCCTCCACCCCGGACGGCTTCAACCCCTACCGGATCACCAGCCGGGGCATCGACTGGGAGGTCCCGGACCCGGACGATCCCTGGAGCCACATCGGCTACTGGGGCGATCACCAGATCGTGTATCTCCTGCGCCTGCTCGAGGCGAGCGATCGGTTCCTCCCAGGGGCGGTCGAGCGGATGCTCTCGGAGCGATGGTTCTGCTACGCCGACGTGCCGTACCGCCTGGCGCCCTACGGCGATCTGGTGCGCAACCCGAAGGAGACCATCGCCTTCGACGAGCCGGCGGCTGCTCGATCCGCACACCGTGTCGCCGAGGTCGGCGGTGACGGCAAGCTGGTGTGGGATGCCGACGGGGAGGTGCTGCTCGTCTCGCTGGCCGAGAAGCTGCTGGTGCCCGCGCTGACGAAGCTCTCCAACCTCGTGCCCGGCGGGGGCATCTGGATGAACACCCAGCGGCCGGAGTGGAACGACGCCAACAACGCCCTCGCCGGCTTCGGCCTCTCGATGGTGACCCTTCATCACCTCCGCCGTTACCTTCGACACCTGGCGTCCATGATCCGCTCGGCAGGGCTCGAGCACGTGGATCTCTCCAAGGAGGTCGCCGACTGGATGACCGCCGTCGCCACGGCGCTGGGCCGGCTTCCCGGGGGCGACGCCCGGCTCACCGATCGAGCTCGCAAGACGGTGATGGACGAGCTCGGACAGGCGTTCTCCGACTACCGGGCCCGCGTCTATACCTCGGGCTTCTCGGGATCCGTGTCGGTCGCAGTGGCGGAGATCACCGAGTTGTGCGACCGGGCCATCGAGCATCTCGATGCCACGATCCGCGCCGGCCGCCGCCCCGACGGCCTCTACCACGCCTACAACCTGGTCCACTTCGAGCCCGACGGTTCGGCCGCCGGAGTCGAACACCTCCACGAGATGCTCGAGGGCCAGGTGGCGGTCCTCGACTCCGGCGTGCTCTCGGCCGAGGAGCGGGCCGACCTCCTCGATGCACTGTTCTCGAGCGCGATGTACCGGGCCGACCAGCACAGCTTCATGCTCTACCCGGTCCGCCACCTCCCGCCCTTCCTCGACAAGAACGTCGTACCGCCCCAGGCGGTGACCGCCAACCCGCTGCTGGAGGGGCTGCTCGAGGCGGGTGACCGTTCGGTGATCGTCACCGACGTCGACGGCCGCCACCGGTTCAACCCCGACTTCTCCAACCGGGGCGGTCTCGAGACGGCCCTCGATCGGCTGGCCGGTGAGTCCCGGTGGAGCGGTCTCGTGGCCACCCACCGGAAGAGGACCCTTGCGACCTACGAGCAGGTGTTCCGTCACCACGCCTACACGGGCCGCTCCGGATCGATGTACGGGTACGAGGGCATCGGCTCGATCTACTGGCACATGGTCGCCAAGCTGCTCGTAGCCGTCCAGGACTCCGTGGTGGCGGCGCTCACCGATCACGCACCACCGGCGACGCTGCACCGGCTCGTCGACGCCTACTGGAGGGTTCGATCGGGTCTCGGCTTCAACAAGACCGCCGAGGAGTTCGGTGCCATCCCCCTCGACCCCTACTCCCACTCCCCCGCCCACGCCGGCGCCCAGCAGCCCGGCATGACCGGACTGGTCAAGGAGGAGCTGCTGACCCGGATGCTCGAGGTGGGCGTCCGGATCGAAGACGGGCAGATCGTGTTCGACCCCGTGTTGCTCCGCAGAGGCGAGTTGCTCCCCCGACCGGAGACGTGGACCGTCTACGGCGTCGGAATCGGACCCCTCGAAGTCGAGCTCGACGAAGGCTCCCTGGGCATGACGCTCTGTCAGGTCCCAGTGATCGTCGCGCTCACCACGGGTGACGCCGGCGTCGAGATCGTCACCGCCGACGGCAGCACCACCCGCCAACCCGGCCTGCGGGTAGACCGCCCGACCAGTGCCGAGGTGTTCGCCCGATCCGGCGAGGTCGCCCGAATCCTGGCCCATGTTCCCGCCGCCCTGTTGCGACCTCCGCCCGAACCGGTCCGGCCGTGACCGAGCCCGGGAGAGCCTCGCGTCCTTCGATGCGCGCCGGCAGGGCGCTGGCGGGCCTGGCATCGGTTCCGATCATCGGGATCCTGCGTGGCTGCCCTGCGGCCCACGCCGCCTCGGTGGCGGCAGGCGCGCAGGCGGCCGGCTTGAAGGTGATCGAGGTGACCCTCGACTCACCCGGGGCGCTCCACCAGATCAGGTCGATCGTCGCCCTCGACCTGGACCTGGTCGTCGGTGTGGGGACCGTCACCAGGGTCGATCAGGTGACCGACGCGGTGGCGGCAGGGGCACGGTTCGTCGTGTCGCCGGTGGTCAGCCCCTCGGTGGTGGAACGATGCGTGGCGGTGGGCCTGCCGTGCGTTCCGGGTGCGGCGACTCCCACCGAGATCGCCCTGGCACTCGAGCTGGGTGCCACGGCGGTGAAGGTGTTCCCCGCTGCCGATCTCGGGGGCCCGGGCTTCATAGCCGCGGTATCCGGCCCACTCGGTAACCCACCCCTGATCCCGACCGGCGGGGTGGACCTCGACAACGCCCCCCGGTATCTGGCCGCCGGGGCAATGGCTGTGGGCGCCGGGTCGGCCATGTTCGACTCTGATGCGCTCGGTCGAGGCGACGTGGAGCGCATCGGCGAGGAGGTCGGGCGCTGGGTGGGGGCGCTGGCGCGATGAACGAGGTCGTCACGGTCGGCGAGGCACTGCTGCGACTCGGTGTTCGATCGGGTGAGCGGCTCGAGACCGCTACCTCCTTCGACGTCCATGTCGCCGGCGCCGAGGCGAACGTCGCGGTGGCGCTCGCGGGACTCGGTCGCGAGGTGGGGTGGTTCTCGATCCTGTCGGACAACAGCCTCGGACGGCGGGTGGCCCAGACGCTCACCTCGCTCGGGGTGGACGTGTCCGAGGTGAGATGGGTGGAAGGCGAACGCCTCGGCACCTACTACGTGGAGCACTCGGTTCCCCCGCGACCGGTCCGGGTGGTCTACGACCGGACCGACTCGGCGTTCAGTCGCCTCACCGCCGCCGACCTTCCTTGGGACTCGATCATGTCTGCCCGGGTGGTGCAGGTCTCGGGGATCACGCCCGCCCTGTCGGCGGGCTGCCGTGCCGCGGTCGTGGAGCTGGCCGACCGGGTCCGGCGGAGTGAGGCCATGTGGGTGGTCGACGTCAACCATCGTGCCCGGCTGTGGGCTGCGGCCGAGGCGCGGGCGTGCCTCGAGGAGGTGGCGTCCGGTGCCGGCCTGGTCGTCTGCTCCCGCGAGGACGCAAGGGACGTCTTCCACGTCGCCGGACCTGCGGACGCGGCCGCCGAGGAGCTGGCCGAGCGGCTCGATGCGGCACGGGTCGTCGTGACCGACGGCGAGGCGGGTGCCTACTGGCGGATGGGGCGGGCGTTCGGTCACGTGCCCTCGGTGCCCGCCACGATCGTGGATCGGATGGGCGCCGGTGATGCGCTCACCGCCGGGGTGATCGACGGGGTGCTGGACGGCGACCTCGAGCGGGGCGTGCGACAGGGGGTGGTGATGGCGGCTCTGGCTCTCGGGATGCGAGGGGATCACCTGCGGACCTCCCGTGAGGAAGTCGATGAGCTCATGCGCGGCCCCGAGCGGGGGGTCGATCGCTGACGCCCGGCGTAGGCGCCCATGGGCGTGAGGGCCGGCCCCGCCAACCGAGCCGATAACGCGAGCCCGCGGTGCTCCTCCTGCGGTCCCAAGGCGAGGTAGCTTGCGGCCATGGTCGACGAGGACGGCGTCCGACGGCTGAGCCGGCTTCTCGGTGGCGCCGGGCGTGCCCACCACGCCGAGTTCGGCGGCCCCAGCTCCCGGTGACCCGAGTGGTACGCCGCCCGGATCCACCCCGAGATCGTGGCCATCGTCGGTGGCGACCCGACGGTGGAGCAGGTCGCCGAGTGGCTCCGCCGGGCAGATGAGTCCCACCGCGCACAGGCGCCCGACGACCCGTGGCCTGCGTTCTACGCCCGCTGGATCCTGGACACGGTGGCGGGCTGAGCTCCGCCCCGGCTGCTCCCTCGACCATCGTTCATTGAGCAACCATGAGGCCTCTGCACTCGTCGTTGCTCAATGAACGCTCGCCGGCCGCTCGCCGAAGCCGGCCGCCCCGGTAGCGTGGCATGACGCAGACCCCCTCACCGTCTCGCACCGAGCTCGACCGCCTCGCCGGCGGGCTGATGGTGGTGTTGTCCGCAGCCTGGGGTCTGCAGCAGGTGGCGATCAAGCTCGCAAGCGCCGGGATCTCGCCGGTGTGGCAGGCGGGGCTGCGGTCGGTCGGGGCCACCGCGGTCGTGCTGATGTGGGTGGGGCTTCGCAGGGTGCGCCTGTTCACCACCGACGGGACCCTGCTGCCCGGGTTACTGGCAGGACTTCTGTTCGCCGGCGAGTTCGCCATGATCTTCCTCGGGCTGCAGCTCACCAACGCCTCGCGAGGGGTGATCTTCCTCTACACCGCCCCGTTCTTCGTCGCCCTGGGGGCGGTGCGGCTTCTCCCGCACGAGCATCTCGGCCGGCCGCAGTGGATCGGGATGGCACTCGCCTTCGGCGGGGTGTTGGTCCTGTTCGGCGAGAGCCTGCTCGTCTCCTCCGGGGGCGAATGGCGGGGTGACCTGATGATCGTGGTGGCGGCGGCGTTGTGGGCGGCCACCACCCTCACGATCAAGGTGACCCGGCTGGCCTCCGCACCCGCCGAGAAGACCCTCCTCTATCAGCTGGCGGTGTCGGCGGCGGCCCTGCCGGCGCTGTCGCTGGCGATGGGCGAGGCCGGGGTGTTCGACCCCACCCCGCTGGTGTGGGCCAGCCTCGGCTTCCAGGCGGTGATCGTCGCCGGCGTCTCCTACCTGGCCTGGTTCTGGCTGATCCGCCGGTATCCGGCGACCCGGCTGTCGTCGTTCTCGTTCCTCACGCCGGTGATGGGGGTCTTGGCCGGAGGGGTGATCCTGGGAGAGCCGCTCACCCCGCCGGTGTTCACGTCCCTGGGGATGGTGGGAGCCGGCATCTGGGTGGCGAACCGGTCGTGGTCGGCGAAGAGGCGCTGATGCCCCGCCGGATCGCACGGCGGATGGTCGGCGGGGGCCCAAAGCCCCTACCCCCGGCCCGACTGACGATCAGCGGGTGCGGGCCACGCTCTCGAGGTCGGCGGTGGTGAACGGTCCGAGTGCGGCGTCCTCGGTGACGTAGTGGTAGAGGGCGACGCCGAACACGCCGCGCATCGCCCCCGAGAAGGCGGCGGCGGCGACCGTCACCACCACCCCGGCGGCGAGCAGGAAGCCACCGCCGAACGCCCCGGCGGTGCCACCGGAGACGAGCAGGGCGAGCCCGGCGATCCCCAGCAGGATCCCGAGGAAAGCGACCAGACCGGAGGCCCCGCCGATGACGACGTTGCCGGTGACCTGCTGACCCCAGCGCTCCCGGAACAGGCTCGCCGACCGCTTCATCGCCGCCACCGGTCCGATGCCCTCGAAGGCGAGCACCGGCACCACCAGGAACGTGACCAGCGACCAGATCGCCCCGCCGATCCCGGCCACCGCCCTCCCGGCCGAGCCTCCCCGGTCCCGCACGGCCCCGAGGATGAGCGACACGGCCACCGACACGACGGCCCATCCGGCCACCAACCCGAGCCGGCCGCGGGCCACCCCCCGGGCGGCGGCCAGGTCGGGCTCCCGGCCGGCCAGGGCCTCGTCGGCCGCCGCCGCCAGCGCCACGTTGAAGTAGATCACCGAGAAGGAGGCCAGGTAGATGCCGAGCAGCACCAGCAGCGCCCCGCCCACCTTGACACCCTGCCCGGCATCCTCAACGGAGAGCAGCACGGCCCCGGGTGCGGCCAGCACCAGCATGCTGAGCAAGGCCAGCACGCCGCCGTAGATGGGCAGCCGGGCGAGTCCTGGGTTGGACCGCACGACGCCCCACGCCTTCTTGGTCAGATCCCAACCACGACGCATCCGCTCGAACATGGCGGGCGACGATAGCCAGCCCCGGCCCCTGGTCCGACAGAGTCGCTACTCGGTTCGTATGCTCGGGCGATGGCCCACACCGACGCCATCGACTGGCTGCTCGACCCCGAGCACTCGGACCCGGCCATCCGCTGGCAGGTGATGCGTGACCTGCTCGACGCCCCACGGCCGGAGTGGGAGGCGGAACGGGCCCGGGTGGAAACCGAGGGGTGGGGGGCACGCCTCCTCGCCCTCGAGGACGAGGACGGCCAGTGGGCAGGCGGCGCCCTCTTCCCGCGTGACTTCGACTTCGGGGGGGACGAGGAGGGCCAGCCGTGGACGGCCACCGACCCCTCGCTGTGCCTGCTCCGGGAGTTCGGCCTCGACCCCTCGTCGGAGCGGATGCGGCGGTCGGTGGCGCTCATCGGCGCCAACAGCCGGTGGGAGCACGCCGGTCAGCCCTACTGGGAGGGCGAGGTGGAGCCCTGCATCAACGGGAGGACCGTCGCCAACGGCGCCTACTTCGGGGTGGAAGTGGGCCCCTTGGTCGAGCGGCTGGTGGGAGAGCGGCTGGCCGACGGCGGCTGGAACTGCGATGCGGAGCGGGGCTCGGTCCGATCGTCGTTCGACACCACGATCAACGTGCTGGAAGGTCTGCTCGAATACGAGCGAGCCACCGGCGGTACCGACGCGGCGCGGGCCGCGCGGCTCGCGGGTCAGGAGTACCTGCTCGCCCGCCGGTTGTTCCGTCGGTTGAGCACCGGTGAGTCCATCGAGAAGTACCTGACCTTGCTCCACCCGAACCGCTGGCACTACGACCTGCTTTGGGGTCTCGACTACTTCCGCTCCGCCGCCGATCTGACCGGCGCCGCCCCCGACCCCCGGCTGGGCGAGGCGATCGACCACCTCCGCTCCCGGAGGCTCGATGATGGCACCTGGCCCCTCGACGAGAGCCCGACCGGAAGGGTGTGGTTCGACGTCGACGACGGCGCCGGCAGGCCCTCACGGTGGGTGACCCTGCGGGCGATGAGGGTCCTCAAATGGTGGGAGGGGTAGCCGGGCCCGTTGCACCACGGCGCCTTCGCGACACGAACTGTCCGGGTGTCTGCCTCTAGACATGCGCTGTCCTCCACGTCCGACAAATCCCCCATCGCCCGTGTCTGAGAGCCGGCTGTAGCCGCGGCTCGCTCGGCCCATCGGAAGCTCCGAGCTTCGCCTAGCCTCCCCGGATGGCGTCGCGACTGCGGGTGATCCTCGAGATCGGATCGAAAGGGCGGCGGGTGGTGGCCGCCGCCACCGACTGGCCCGGCCTCGACCGCTGGGGCAAGACCGAGGACGACGCCCTCGCCAAGCTGGGCACGTACCTGCCGCGCTACACCGGCGTCGCCGAAAGTGCCGGCATGGCCGACGAGCTCACACGCTCGCGGGACGTCGAGGTGGTCGAGCGGGTGCCCGGGTCGAGCTCGACCGACTTCTGGGGCATCGCCCACGTGCCGTCGCAGGCCGAACGCCAGGTGCTGCCAGCCACCGAGCTGGACCGGCGCCTCCGGCTGCTGGCGGACTGCTGGGCCTATTTCGACGACGTGGCCGCCGCCGTCACCGAGCTCAGACCCCAACCCCGTGGCGGCGGCCGCTCCCGCGACCAGATCATCCGCCACGTCTACGGCGACGAACCGCACAACTTCTCCCGCAAGGTCGAGGTGAGGACCCCGCTCGACGTGGTCCTCACTCCCGAGGGCCTCGCCACCCACCGCCGCCGGTACCTCGACGCGATCCGCGCCTATCACGCCGACGACAAGCCGGCCCGAACCTGGCCGCTCCCCTTCCTCGTCCGCCGCACCGCCCACCACGTCATGGACCACGCCTGGGAGCTCGAGGACCGAGCGATCTCCTGACCCCACGGACCGGCAGCCGGCGAGACCGGTTCCGCCGGTCAGGCCTTGACGATCCAGCAGAGACAGAAGGGATGGCCGGCGGGATCCGCGTACACCTGGAAGTTGTCGAAGTCGCCGGTCTCGGCCGCGGGCTGGAGCAGCCTGGCGCCCAGCCCCATGACCTCGTCGTGGGCCGCCTCGAAGTCGTCGACCCACAGATCCAGGTGGATCTGCTGCTTGGGCACACCGTTCGGCCAGTCGGGAGGGACGTGATCGGGGGCGAGCTGCACTCCCACCCGTGGTTTGCCGTCCACCAGCACCATGTGCCAGTCGTCCTCGGCGTCGACGGTGCCGCCGAGCACCCCGGCCCAGAAGTGGCTCTCGGAGGCCAGGTCGGCGGCGTCGAAGACGACGACCTGATGGTTGATTCTCATCTCGCCGGCTCCCTTCCGAGGCCGACCCTACCCCGGGCATCGCTGGGCGGAGGACGCGGCTCGATCCTTCGAGGACGACCTCGGCGACAACGACCGTCAGTATTCGTATCCATAGTCGGACTCGGTGGCGACGGTGACCGGGGTGCCGTCGGCGCCGACGAGGAACCAGGCGCCGTCGACCCCCTGGCCGTTCACATCGCCCGGCCGCACATCGCCGGCGAAGAGGTAGAGCGGCCAGCCTCCGTAGGTGGCCTGAATGAACCCGTCGGAGCGTTCGAGCGTCCCGAGGAGGCCGGGATCGAGCCTCTCGCCCACGGTGTCGGCGGCCGGGAGTGGCGGCCAGCTCGATTCGCAGACATCGATGCAGGTGGATCTGCCGGGCGAGTCGTTGGTGAAGAGATAGAGGCTGCGCCCGTCGTCGGCGACGAGGACCCGACCCTGTGAAGTCGAGGCGAGGGCCAGGGCCGGCCGGGCTTCCGTGGCGATGGTGGTGGTCTCCCCGGCTCCGGCGGTCGGAGGTGTCGCCGTGGTGGTGGGGTTACCTGCTGTGGTGGAGGGCGCGGCATCGCCCAGACCCGTATCGCCCACGCCACAGGCGGCTGCCATCAGGGAGATCACCAGCGAGATGGCGAGGTGTCGCATCGTGGGGTTCCTCTCTTCTGGTTGGCGGTCAGGAGTCGAAGATCACGGTGCGGGACGAATCGGGGCCGGCGCCGGCCTCGAGGGTGATCCAGATCCGCGGGTACTCGGCCCTGGTCACCCCCGCCCAGGTGCTGATCCGCCCGCCGGCCCGGAAGGTGCCGGCCGAGACGTGAGCCCCGTCGGGTGAGGTCATCCAGATCTCGTAGTACCCGTGTCCCTCCGCCGGTGGCAGTCCGCTCACGATCAGTTCGAGGCGAGTACCGGCCGCGGTGTTCCAGCCGCTGATCACGGCGCCGGCGCCGATGGGAACATCCACGGCCTCCAGCCGGAGGCTCCAATCGGGACGGTCCCGGTTGAGGGCGAGCCCTCCGGCCACCACCAGCACCAGCGCCGCGGCGACTGCGACCGCCACCCACCATCGCGGCCGCTCCTGACCCGGCCTCCGCCGGCCGGGCGACCCGGCCACCGCGTCCAGGACCCGCTCCTCCACTCCCGGCCCCGGTGACTGCCACGAGTCGGGGTCGGCCAGCCGCCGGCGGAGCGAATCCAGCTCGGGGACGACGGCCCGGCAGGCCACGCAGGTTCCGGCGTGCCCGGACCACGCGGGCGTGGCGCCCTCGGCGAGAAAGCGAGCCCGGTGGTCGTCGCAGGTCACGCGGTTGCCTCGCGGATATGTCCCAGCCGGTGGGCCAGGCGACGGTGGGCACGGTACGAGCGGGATTTCACCGTGCCCACCGGCACTCCCAGCTCTTCGGCCGCCATCTCCATCGTCAGGTCGCGGTAGTGGGTGGCCTCGATCACCGCCCGCTCCTCGGCCGGCAGGGCGTCCACCGCCGAACGCACCTGCCACGCCTCCCACAACCCCTCGAAGGAGGGAGACAGGGCCACCACATCCGCCTCGACATCGACCCGGTCTCGCTCGTGACGCCGCTCCCGGCGGTAGACGTCGACCGCCACCCGCCGGGCGATGGCGTACAGCCAGGGTCCGAAACCGCGGGCGGGATCGAACCGGGCCGACGCCCGCCAGGCCCGGGTGAACGTTTCCTGCACGACCTCCTCGGCGAGTGATCGCTCCCGCAGGGCGGTGAGGGCGATCGTGAACACGGCACCCGAGAACTCCCGATAGACGTCACGGACCGCTCGCTCGTCTCCGGCTACGAAGTGACGAATGGTGCGCTCGTCAGGCATGCCTCCTGACCAGTCTTCCTGCTCGTCGGGCTATACGCACGAAGGAGGCGCGCCGGTTCACCCACCGCATGGTCACGGCCGCCTCGCTGCCACCCCCTGCTGGAGACCGTCCCGTCGTCTCGGCGAGCACGCTCCGCCCGCGAACCGAAACGAGACGGCGCACCGTACTGACAGGGTGATCACCGCCGAAGGAGGAGACATGCGGCGTATCGCATTGCTGATCACCGTCTCGGTGCTGATGTCGGCTCCGGCGTCACTGGCGCTGGCCGGCCCTCCAGACCCTGCCACCCAGCCGGACAACGGGGCGGTGTCGAGCATCCGGAACCCGAATGGGGTTGCCGGAGGACCGCACTGTCACATCGTCGTCGTCAACCAGGGGCAGGGACACTTCGACAACGTGTCGGCCTACCCGTCGCACCGGGCACACATCGCGACCGGATTGCCGACCGGGGTCTTCGCCGGCGACGGCAACTGCGACGGACTGCCCTGATCGGGCTCGTGGGGGTGAGGGCCGGCCACGCCCTCATCTCGGTCGACCACGACTGTGCCGCCGTCGGCCGCCGCTGCTCTGGCCGAGTCCGCTGATCGTGGCGCTGCCGGCGATCGCCGTGGGCCTGGCCGTCGCCCGACCTCGAGCCCGCCGGTCGCCCGGTCCTCACACCGGCTGTTCGGCGAGGATGGCGTCGGTCTGCCCGAGAGCCTGGGTGATGCCCTCTTCCATGCCCATCTCGAGCACCTGGGCCAGGGCCACGGCGATCGCCGGCAGCGCCACGATCAGCGGACTCGGCCAGAGCAGCGGCGGCCGACGGCGGCACAGTCGTGGTCGACCGAGATGAGGGCGTGGCCGGC
>JAWOJB010000057.1:0-14264 GCA_046484325.1 Acidimicrobiia bacterium
TAATCTACAATTTTTTCACTATCAGCTTTAATTTTAACAGAAAGTATCTTACTATTTTCCCCTCTATTTATAGCAAGAATTCTATGTGATGGAATAGATTTAACACTTTCTTTATACTCATAATACATTTCAAAGGGAGTAGTATCATCGCTTCCACCCTTAGTTTCTAAAATTCCCCGCCGACTCCCTCAACGCGGCGGCCGCCGCCGCGGTGGTGCTGTTCGAGGCGGTCCGCCAGCGGTCCTGACTCAGGGGGCGGGGACGGTCTCGATCCCGTCGCGGCGCTCGCACCACCGGCAGGTCACCGACTCGACCCAGCGGTCGAGTACCTCCTCCTCGTCGATGCCGAGCTCACCCCCGAGGGTGTAGTGGTGGAAGCGGCGGCGGCGGATGGTCTCCACCACGTCGAAACGCGTGCGGTTCCCGCAATGGGAGCAGCGATAGGCGACGGGCGCCTGCTCGGGCACGCCGGTAAGTGTATCGGCGGCGGGCGGCGGCCCGCCGATGGGCCGGAGGGCGCCTCCGGGGTAGGCACCTACCACGGTGGTTGCACCGAACACACGTTCGGGTCTAGCGTCGCGTCACCGTGACCGCGCTCCCCGGCCTCCAGCGCAGCTTCGACGACCTCGGTACGCCCCTCCACGATGTGACGTTCTGTGTCGTCGATCTCGAGACGACGGGGGGATCCGCCGCCGGCTGCGAGATCACCGAGGTGGGCGCGGTCAAGGTCCGGGGCGGCGTCGTCCTCGGCGAATTTCAGACCCTGGTCGATCCCGGCACCGCGATCCCCCCCACCATCACACTCCTCACCGGCATCACCCAGGCCATGGTGTGCAGCGCCCCCCGAATCGAAGGCGTCCTCCCGTCGTTCCTCGAGTTCGCCGGGGACGCCGTGCTGGTGGGCCACAACGTCCGATTCGATCTCTCGTTCCTCGACGCTGCCGCGATCAGGCTCGGTTACGGCCGGCTGCCGAACCGGACCGTCGACACCGTCGCACTCGCCCGGCGGCTCGTGAGGAGCGAGGTCCGTGATCTCCGGCTCCAGACCCTCGCCGCTCATCTGCGATCACCGGTCAGCCCGAGCCATCGAGCGCTCGACGACGCCCGGGCCACCGTCCACGTGCTCCACGGCCTGCTCGAGCGGGCCGGCTCGCTCGGCGTGACCGCCCTCGAAGATCTGCTCCAGCTTCCGACGGCACGGGGGTCCGCCCACTACGCCAAGATCGATCTCGCCCGCCGGCTGCCCCGGGAGCCCGGCGTCTACCTCTTCACCGGGCGGGGGGGCGAGATCCTCTACGTCGGGAAGGCCAAGAACCTACGAAACCGCGTCACCTCCTATTTCCACGGCGACCCGCGCCGGCGCATCCAGGACCTGCTGCGCGAGACCCAGGCGGTGGATCACCGGGTGTGCGCGAGCGAGCTCGAGGCCCAGATCACCGAGCTCCGGCTGATCCATGCCCACCGGCCGAGGTACAACCGGGCGTCCCGGCCACCCCGGGCCACCCACTGGGTCACGCTCACCCGCGAGGCGTTCCCCCGTCTCACGGTCGCCCGTACGCTCCACCGAGACCGGCCCTTCGTGCTCGGGCCCTTTCGCTCGAAGCAGTCAGCCGATCTGGTCGTCGCCGCGATCTGGGACGCGGTGCAGGTTCGGCGCTGCTCGGGCCCGCCCGGCAGGAGGGATGGGCCCTGTGGATTCGCCCAGATGGGAACGGCACTCTGTCCGTGTGATGGCACCCTCGAGCCCGGCCGGTACGCCGCGGTCGTCGACCGTTTGGTGGCGGGGGTCGAACACGACCCCGACCTCCTGCTCGATCCGATCGAGGAGCGCATGCGGCTCCTCGCCCAGCAGCGGCGCTTCGAAGAAGCCGGTTGGATGCGTGATCGCCACCGGGCGTTGGGACGGGCGCTGGAGCGCCGGCGGCGCTGGTTGGCCCTCAGCGGGGCCGGGAGGATCGAAGCCGAGAGCTCGCGAGGCGAACGCGTGGTGCTGGACGGCGGTCGCCTGCTGGCGGCCTGGCGGGTGGGCGAGCCGACGCCCTTCCTGCCCCCGCCAGGTCCTCCCGAGGACGCCCCTGCCCCGCCAGGAGCCGACGTGGCCGAGGAGGTGGATCTCCTCTGGTCGTGGCTGATCAGCGGGGAGGTCCAGCTCGTCGACCTCACCGGTCCGATGGCCTGGCCGGCACGGCCGGTTCCGACGCTGCGCGCTGCCTCGTGACCACCCGGCCCGGCGTACCATCGCCTCGTGCGATTCACGGTGCGAGATGGACGCGACCCGGTGGCCCGGGCCGACGCCGTGCTGCTGAGGACGCTCGGACTCCCCTCCGGTGGGGTGGTCCGGGTAGGACGCAGCCACGTGCTCGTGAGCGCCGGAGACATGGCCGAGACCACCGCACTCCTGCTCGGGCCCCTCGCCATGCGCAATGCGAGGGTGGCTCCCGGATCCTCGGTGGACGTCCAACGTGCCGTGCTGCCGGTCGCCCGCCTGATCGTGCTGTCCGGCGACGGTCTCGCAATCGAGTCGAAGCAACTCGTGCGGGCGCTCCAGGGCCGTCCGGTCTCCACCGGCGACTCGGTGGTGGTCGACCCCGCCTACCTCGACGCGACGGACGAGCCGGTCGAGGTTGCCGTGCACCGGGTCGACCCGGGTGGGGCGGGACTCGTCGGGGCGGGTACCCACTTCGTCGCCGCCACCGACCCGGCGGCCGTCGACCCGATCCCGGCCGCCGAGACCGCTCCGGCGTCGCCGCAGCCGGTGGGGACAGCACCGGTTCCCGCCTCCCCCACCGGCCCGTCGCCGGAGTCGGGCCCGACCTCGCCCACCCGGGCGGAGGCGTTGCTGGCAGGGCTCGACGCCGAGCTCGACCTCCTCACCGGGTGGTTCTCGCTGCTCACCTCCCCCCGGGACCTGCCGGCCGCATGGGGCCTACCACGGGTGGCCGGCATCCTGCTGGAGGGCCCCAACGGCTGCGGCAAGTCGGAGCTCGTCGAGGCCGCCGCCGCCGCCGCCGGAGCCCGGGTCCACGAGGTCTCCCTGGACCTCGTCTTTAAGCCCGAGGGCCTGCTCGACCAGCTCGAGCGAGCCGTCAAGACCACTCTCCCGCCCGTCGTGATCTTCGTCGACCGGCTCGAGACGGTGGCGGGCGAAGAGGGGATGACGCCCTTCCGGACCCAGGCCGGAGCGGTGCTCCGCTGGTTCCTCGACGCCGTCACCGAGCGGCCGGGTGTCGCCACCGTCCTCGGCGTTCGGGCGCGCGAGCATCTCGACGACGCGATAGCGGCCAGCCCGCTGCTCCCCCGCTCGCTCACCATCCCCCCACCCGACCTCACTCGCCGGCGACTGCTCTTCGAGGCGGCACTGGCCCGGGTCCCGGCGGGCGACCTCGACTTCGAGGTGCTGGCCGGCCGGTCGGCCGGTTTCTCGGGAGCCGACGTCGTCGCCGCCGTGATCCACGCCTCCACACTGGTGGCCCGAACCGGTCACCACCTCACCACCGAGAGCGTGCTCGAGGCGGTCGAGAACACCCGCCCCTCCCTGGGGTCGGTCCCCATGGGCGAGATGCCCTCGTTCGGCTTCGATGCCGTGGCGAACCTGGTCGAGGTCAAGCAGCGCCTGACGGAGGCAGTGATCTGGCCGGTCACCGATCCGGGCCGCTTCCGTGCCCTCGGCATCGATCCACCCAGGGGCATCCTCCTCTACGGACCCCCGGGGACCGGCAAGACCTTCGTGATCCGGGCGCTGGCCCACGAGGCCGGGGCCGCCTTCTTCTCGGTGAAGGGCGCCGAGCTCCTCGACAAGTACGTCGGGGAGTCCGAGCGGGGTGTCAGAGACGTGTTCGCCCGGGCACGCGCCGCCGCCCCCTCGATCCTCTTCTTCGACGAGATCGACGCGCTCGCACCGGTGCGGGGCAGATCGACGACGTCGGTCACCGACTCGGTGGTGGCCGCGCTGCTGACCGAGATCGACGGCGTGGGTGCCCGGGGAGACCTGGCGGTGATCGGGGCCACCAACCGGCGGGACCTCATCGATCCCGCGTTGCTCAGGGCGGGGAGGTTCGAGGTCCAGATCGAGCTCGGATTGCCCGAGGTCGAGGCGCGCAGGGCCCTGCTCGCCATCTCCGACGTGCCGTTCGCAGCCGACGTCGACCTCGACCGGCTGGCCGAGGCAACCGTTGGCATGAGCTTCGCCGATATGACCGGCATGCTGCGCGAGGCGGCACTCGAGGCGCTCCGCGCCGACCGGGACGCCCAACAGGTTGCCCGGGTCCACGTCGAGCGGGCCGTCGAACGCTGGCAACAGACTCGGGAGGCGGTGAAAACATGATCAGGGATCCGGAGACGGGGGAGCTCACGATCGCGCTCACCCCACCCCAGTCGATCGCCGCCGCCGGCGTCGTCCTCGTCGTGGTGCTCGTCGCAGTCGGGCGCCGCCGAACCCAGTAGGCGCCGGCGAGCCTCAGCGGACGGCGGGCTCCTTGGGGAGCCCCAGGATCATCTCCCCGATGATGTTGCGCTGGATCTCCGAGGTGCCCGCATAGATGGTGCCTGCCCGGGCATTGAGGAACACCGTCTGCCAGGACGCGGTCGAATTCGACGCCCCCGGCTCGTCCGTGCGGAAGCTCGTCGCCGGCCTCCGGCCCTCGGCGACGAGCCCATTCGGTCCGAGGACGTCCATCGCCAGTTCGGTCACGTCGCGATGGTGCTCCGACCACCAGACCTTGGTGAGAGCGGCATCGGGACCCGGGTCATCGCCCCGCTCGAACCGGGTGAGGGCGGCATACCCCATGAACCGCATGATCTCGACCCGCTCGTAGGCCCTCACGAACCGGTCCCGGATGAGTGGGTCCGAAGCGCGGCCGCGCTCACGGACGAGGGCGAGGAGACGGTCGAGCTCCGCCCGGAACTGGATGGGTGCCACGGCGGCGTCCTTGCCCCGCTCGAAACCCAGCAGGGCCATCGCCACCCTCCAGCCATCGTTGACCTGGCCGACGACGTGGTCCCGCGGAGTACGGGCATCGTTGAAGAACACCTCGTTGAACTCGGACTCCCCCGACAGCATCGATATCGGCCGAACCTCCACCCCCGGCTGGTCCATCGGGCAGAGCAGGAACGAGATCCCCCGGTGCTTGGACACCTCGGGATCGGTGCGGGCCACGACGAAGATCCAATTGGCCAGATGCCCCGCCGAGGTCCAGATCTTCTGACCGTTGATCACCCACTCGTCGCCATCCAGCACGGCCCGAGTCCCGACCCCCGCCAGGTCGGAGCCGGCATCGGGCTCGGAGTATCCCTGGCACCACACGTGCTCCCCGGAGAGGATCCTCGGGAGGAAGTGGCGACGCTGCTCCTCGGTCCCGAGGCGGAGCAGCGTGTTGCCGAGCATGGCGATGCTGAAGACGTCGTTGGGCCCGCCCGACGGGACTCCGGCCCGGGCGAACTCCTCCTCGACGGCGATCGCCTCGATCTCGCCGAGCCCGCGGCCCCCATAGGTTTCCGGCCAGGTGAGCCCCAGCCAGCCCCCCTCGTAGAGTCTCGCCCGCCACTCCTGCACGAACTGGCGGTACTCGGCGGGTGAGAGCGCGCCCGTGCCGAGCCAACCCGGCGGCAGGTTCTGCTCGAGCCAGGCCCGCACCTCGGAGCGGATGGCATCGGCCTCGGGTGATGGCGAGAAGTCCATCGGTGACCTTCCTCTGACGGCTGTCGGATGCGGGCGACGCATTATCGCGGCTCGGCCAACCTCAGGCGACGCCTCCGACCTCCATCGCCTCGGAGAGCGAGAACCGCCCTTCGTAGAGCGCCCGGCCGACCACCGCGGCCTCACACCCCAGCGCGGCCACCGTCCGCAGGTCCTCGAGGTCACCCACTCCCCCACTGGCGAGCACCGCGAAGCGGCCGTCGGCGACGGCAGCCGCGAGCAGCTCGACGTCGGGCCCCTCCATCGTGCCATCCCGGCCGATGCCGGTCACGAGCAGACGTTCGACCCCATACCGGGCGAGGTCGGCGAGCACCGCCCCCATCTCCCGGCCCTCGTCCACCCAGCCGGCCCCGGTGGCCGCTCCATCCCGCACGTCGACCGCCGCCACCACCCGGGCCGGGTCGCCGACCGCTGCCAGCACGTCCGGCCTCCACACGGCCGCCGTGCCCATCACCACCCGGGAGGCACCTGCCGCGAGGGCCGCTCGGGCCTGGTCGGCGGTACGGAGCCCCCCACCCACCTGGAACGGGACCCCGGCCTCGGCCAGGCTCTGCCAGAGCCCGAGATCGGGGGCGCCCCCGCGGGCCCCCTCCAGGTCGACGACGTGCACGAGCCCGGCACCTTGCGAGCGCCAGAGGATCGCCTGCTCCACCGGATCGTCGGCGTAGACCGTGACTTGGTCGTAGTCACCCCGAAGCAGGCGGACGGCCCTGCCCTCCAGCACGTCGACCGCCGGAATGATCTGGAGCCGATGCATGATTCCTCGCTTCGATGTTTTGCCGATCGCGCAAGTGTAGTAGTGTATTAGCACGCTAGCAGGATGAACGATCCGCATGACCATATCCGGTGAGGACTGGCGGGACGAGGACACCCGGTCCCTGTTCGAGGCCATCCTCGATCTGCAGACGGTGGACGAGGCTGCGGCGTTCTTCCGCGACCTCTGCACCCGGCGCGAGCTCGAGGAGATGAGCCACCGATGGGCCGTGGTCCGACTTCTCGACCAGGGGCTCTCCTACCGGGAGGTTTCCGAGCGGACCGGGGCATCGACGGCCACGATCGGCCGGATCAACGAGTGGCTGCAACACGGTACCGGCGGATACCGTCGGGCGCTCGACCGAGCCGGGAAGGGAGAGTCGTGAGCGACACCGACGCCAGGCTGCGGCTGGCCGTCCCCAACAAAGGCAGGCTCAAGGAGCCCAGCCTCGAACTGCTGCGAGATGCCGGTCTGGCCTTCGAGGCGACCGAGCGATCGCTCTCGGTCCGGGTCCGAAACGCCGAAATCGACCTGATCTTCGTACGGACCGAGGACGTGCCGGAGATGGTCACCGACCGAGTCGCCGATCTCGGCATCACCGGCAACGACCTGCTCGCCGAGTTCGAAGGCGGGCTCGAAGTGGTCGCCGAGCTCGGCTTCGGCCGGTGCCGGCTGGCGGCCGCAGTCCCGAACGCCTCACCGATCGACAAGGTCGAGGACTTCGACGGCCTTCGGGTCGCCACCAGTCACCCGCGCGCCACCCGCCGGTTCTTCGACGACCGCGGTGTCGACGTCACCGTCGTGCCCCTCCGCGGCTCGGTGGAGGTGGCCGCCAAGCTAGGTGTCGCCGACGGGATCGTCGACCTGGTCTCGACCGGCTCGACCCTCCTCGTCAACGGTCTCCGCGAGGTCGATGTCATCCTCCCCTCGCAGGCGGTGCTGGTGTCCGCCGGTCGCGGCAACGGACCGGTCCAGCGGGTGGCCACCGCCCTCCGGGCGGTGGTGGCAGGTCGCGCCAAGCGCTACGTGCTGCTCAACGCCCCCGCCGACCGGGTCGAGACAATCGCCGACCTGATCCCGGGGCTGGAGGCTCCCACCGTGGTACCGCTGGCCGAGGACGGCTGGGTGGCGGTGCACTCGGTGGTGGGCGTCGACGAGGTGTGGGGCCTGCTCCCGCTCCTCGAGGAGGCGGGCGGACGCGGGATCCTGGTCCTTCCGATCGAGCAGCTCATCCCATGACCCGGAGGAGGCTGCGGATCGCCGACCTGGCCGCGCTTGGGGATGGCGAGCGCGCAACGCTGCTGAGGCGGGCGGCGATCCCCGACCGTGCCATACGCGACGGCGCCGCGGCCATCTGCGACGACGTCGCCGCTCGCGGCGACGTCGCGGTTGGCGAGCACGCCGAGAGCCTCGGTGGTGGGTTCCGGAGGGTCGGGGGAGCCGAGATGGCGGCTGCGGCAGATCGCCTGCCCGAAGTGGTGGCTGCCCTCGAAGAGGCCTCGGCCAACATCGCGGTGTTCCATCGCGCCCAACTCCCCACCGATCTCCAGGTCACGACGGTGCCCGGCATCGAGATCACCCGGCGCTGGCAGCCGCTGAGGCGAGTCGGTGCCTACGTCCCCGGCGGGAAGGCCGCCTACCCGTCGACCGTGCTGATGACGGTGGTCCCCGCGAGGGTGGCCGGGGTCGACGAGATCGTGGTGGCCTCGCCGGCCGCCCCCGACGGGACTGTGCCGGACGCGGTGCTGGCTGCGTGTCACGTGACCGGTGTCGACGAGCTCTGGATCATGGGTGGAGCGCAGGCGATCGCCGCCCTCGCCTACGGCACCGAGACGGTGCGGCCCGTCCAGAAGATCGTCGGACCGGGCAACGCCTGGGTGACCGCCGCCAAGCTCGCCGTCTACGGGGTGTGCGACATCGACCTGCCCGCCGGGCCGTCCGAGGTGCTCGTGCTTGCTGACCACACCGCCGATCCGCGGCTGGTGGCCGTGGACCTCCTCTGCCAGGCCGAGCACGGGCCCGACTCGCCGGCGGTCCTCGTCACGACGGATCCGGATTTGCCAGGTCGGGTCGAGGTCGAGCTCGACCGGCTGCTGCCGCTCCTCGAGCGTGCGGCGATCCTGGAGCAGGCCCTCGCCGATCACGGCCTGGCGGTGGTGGCGCCCGACCGGGAGGCGGCGATTGCCTTCGCCGACGAGTACGCCGCCGAGCACGTAACGATCGTCACCGAGGACCCGGATCGCGACGCCAAGGTCGTCACCGGGGCCGGCTCCGTGTACGTCGGCCGTTGGTCCCCGGAATCGGCGGGCGACTACGCAACCGGCGCCAACCACGTGCTCCCAACCGGTGGGCTGGCCGCCGCCAGCGGACCGCTGTCGGTCGAGGACTTCGGGTCCTGGCGCCAGGTGCAGCGCCTGACCCGCCAGGGCCTCGAGGCGATTCGGCCGGTCATCGCCACGCTGGCGACCGCCGAGGGCCTGACCGCCCATCGGATGGCGTCGGAGCTGAGATTCGAGACAGAACGGAGCCGATCATGACCAGGACCGCCCGCATCGAGCGGGCCACGGCCGAGACCAGGGTGACGGTCGAGATCGATCTCGACGGTGCCGGAGTCGCCGACGTGGCCACCGGCATCGGGTTCTACGACCACCTGCTGACCTCGCTCGGCCACCATGCCCTGTTCGATCTCAGCGTTCGCGCCGAGGGCGACCTCCATGTCGACGACCACCACACCGTCGAGGACACGGCGCTCGTCCTCGGCTCGGCGATCGCCGGGGCATTGGGCGAGCGGGTCGGGATCGCCCGCTTCGGCGACGCGATCGTCCCGATGGACGAGGCCCTGGCCACGGCCGTGGTCGATGTGAGCGGGCGCCCCTACGCCGTGGTCGACCTACCGTTTCGCCAGCCTGCACTGGGAGGCCTCAGCACCCAGAACGTGGCGCACGCCCTGGAGGCCTTCACCCGGACCGCCGGGATCACCCTCCACCTCACGGCACAGGGAACCAACGACCACCACATCGCCGAGGCCGGGTTCAAGGCGCTCGCCCGTGCCCTGCGGGCGGCCGTGGCGATCGACCACCGGCGGGAGGGCGTCCCGTCGACGAAGGGCAGCCTGTGACGGGGATCGCCGTCGTCGACCATGGCGCCGGGAACCTCGTCTCGATCGCCCGGGGATTGGAGCGGGCCGGAGCGAGCGTGAATGTCGTCGACGGCCCCGCCGGGCTGCGGGGGGCCGACGGGGTGGTGCTCCCCGGGGTCGGCACCACGGCGGCGGTCATGGACGGGATCCGCTCGGGCGGGTTCGAGGATGCGCTCCGGTCGCTCGACGTCCCGCTGTTCGGCATCTGCGTGGGCATGCAGGTGCTGTTCGACACGAGCGAGGAGGACGGGGCCGACTGCCTCGGGCTGATCCCCGGGGTAGTTCGTCCCCTGGATGGCGCCCCCCGCCTCCCCCACATCGGCTGGAACGAGCTCGCCACCTCGGGCGACGAACCGCTGTTCTCCGGCCTCGGGCCCCGGCCGGTCGTCTATTTCGTGCACTCCTTCGCTCCCGTTCCCGCCGACCACTCGGTCGTGGTCGCCACCTCGTCCTATGACGACCCCTTCGTGGCGGCGGTCCGGTCCGGGCCCGTCAGCGGGACCCAGTTCCACCCCGAACGCTCCGGCGCCGTGGGTCTGCAGATCCTCGCCAACGTCGTGGCCGAGTGCGCGAGGATCGTGGCGTGACGGTGCGTACCCGGGTCATCCCGTGTCTCGACGTGAGGAACGGCAGGGTCGTGAAGGGCGTCAACTTCGTCGACCTCACCGACGAGGGCGATCCCGTCGAGCTGGCCGCCCGGTACGCATCCGAGGGGGCCGACGAGATCTGCTACCTCGACATCTCGGCCTCGCCCGAAGGCCGGTCGACGCTTCTCGATGTCGTCCGGCGCACCGCCCAGAACGTCTTCGTGCCCCTCACCGTCGGGGGTGGCGTGCGAACCGCCGCGGACATGAAGGCGGCCCTCCGGGCCGGGGCGGACAAGGTGAGCGTGAACACGGCCGCCGTGGCCGACCCGGGTCTGCTCTCCGAGTGCGCCCGCCGGTTCGGCCGCCAGTGTGTGGTCCTCGCCATCGACGCCAGGCGCCGGGCCGACACGCCCGACGAACCCTGGTTCGAGGTGGTGGTGAACGGCGGCCGGCAACCCACGGGCCTCGACGCCGTGGAGTGGGCCCGTCGAGGCGTGGAACTCGGGGCGGGTGAGATCCTGCTCACCTCGATGGACCGCGACGGCACCAAGGACGGGTTCGACCTCGCGCTCACGAGGGCGATCTCGTCGGCCGTGACGGTCCCGGTCATCGCCTCGGGCGGGGCCGGCTCCGAGGAGCACTGCGTCGAGGCGGTGCTCGAGGGCGGGGCGTCGGCGGTGCTGGCGGCCTCCATCTTCCATCGCCGGGAGATCGAGATCGACCGGGTCAAACAGGTCATGGCGGCGGCGGGAATCCCGGTACGGTCGACGCGGGAGGCCATCGGTGGATGACCTCATCCCCGCGATCGTCCAGGACGCCGACAGCCGCCGGGTGCTGATGCTCGGCTGGATGGACGGCGAGGCCCGGCGCCGTACCGAGGAGACCGGTGAGGTGCACTTCTTCTCCCGGTCCCGCGGCCGCCTGTGGAAGAAGGGCGAGACCTCGGGCAACGTGCTGGGCCTGGTCGAGATCCGCGAGGACTGCGACGCCGACGCCCTGCTCGTCCTCGCCCGGCCGGCGGGGCCGGTCTGTCACACGGGTGCAGATACCTGCTGGAACCTGCCCAACGATCAGGGGTTCGCCCGCCTCGAGCGGCTCTGGGAGGTGATCGAGGAGCGGAAGGCGACACGCCCGGACAACTCGTACACCGCCCGGCTCCTGGCGGGCGGCCCCGACCTCCCTGCCCGCAAGCTGGTCGAGGAGGCGGCCGAGGTGCTGGTCGCCGCCAAGGACCACGCGGTCGGAGCGGCAGGCGACCGCCGCGTCGCCGAAGAGGCCGCCGACGTGCTCTATCACCTGCTCGTCCTCCTCGCCGACCGGGGGATCGACCCTGCCCTCGTGCTCGACCTGCTCGACGACCGGGCGGGATGAGAGCGGGGCACTCCGACCCTGGACGGCCGCGGCGACCGGCCGTAGGGTGGGCGGCGAACACGAGAGGAGCCGGCATGCGCCCCCCCATCCCCGAGGGACCCTGAGGCCGACACACCGGCGTTCTATGACCCCGAGTGGCTTCGCTGCTCGTATCCCCGTTGTCTCTGGGACGGAGGAGTCCTGGTGCCCGGTCATCACTTCTGCTGCGACGCCTGCGCCGAGCACTACGAGGCGTGGTCACGTCACCCGGTCCGACCGGCGCCGCCCGAGTCGGAGGTGACCGAGTACCCACGCGAGCTCACCCGCCGGGCGCGGCCCATCGTCTTCCGCCGGAGTCGCTCGGCCCGCCCCGGCCAGGTCGACAAACGTTGAGCAACGGTGTGGCCGTAGGCCACACCGTTGCTCAATGAACTGGACCCCCGGGGGAGGTTCAGCGGGGGGCTCGGCCCAACCCGTAGAACTCGGGATTCGGGCGGAGGTCCAGGAGATGGGCCATCCGGTTGGAGAGGGCGAAGAGCGCCGTGATCATCCCGATATCCCAGACGTCCTCGTCGGAGAACCCCTGCCGGGCCAGCTCATCGAGATCCGGGGGCTCGATGGCCTCCGGTGTGCGGGCCAGCTTCACGGCGAAGCGGAGCATCGCCCGCTGGCGCCCGGTGACAGGAGCCGTCCGCCAGTTGGCGGCGATCTGGTCGGCGAGCTCGGGATCCTTGGCCCGGACCCGCAGGATGGCGCCGTGGGCGACCACGCAGTAGAGGCAGTCGTTGGCCGCGCTCGTGGCCACGACGATCATCTCCCGCTCGGCCTTGGTGAGGCCCGAGTCCCGTTCCATGAGGGCATCGTGGTAGTCGACGAAGGCTCGCAGCTCGGCCGGTCGGTGCACCAAGGCCAGGAACACGTTGGGCACGAAGCCCGAGCGCTCGGCGATCGGGCCGATCCGCGCCCGTAGATCCTCGGGCATGTCCTCCAATCTGCCCACCGGGAACCGGCTCACCTTGTCCTCGGTCATCGCAGCTCCTCCAGGCACGACCTCACCGCACGCTACCCGACCGCGGAGTTCGGGAGGGCTGCCACACTCCCGAACATGCGAACCGCCCTCGCCTTCCTGATCGCCGCCGCCGTCGGGCTGGTCGCCTGCTCGGCCGGTCCCGAGCCGGGAGCGATCGATCGGGTCGACCTCCCCGACGTGGAGACCGAGGCGTTCCTCGCCATGCTGGAGGGCTCGGATCGGCCGGCCGTGGTCAACGTGTGGGCATCCTGGTGCCTGCCGTGTCGCTCCGAGGCGCCGCTCCTGGCCGCCGCCCACCGGGCCTGGGGGGAGGAGGTTCGGTTCGTCGGTGTGGCCGTCCAGGACGATCGCAGCTCCGCCGCCGCCTTCGTCGAGGAGTTTGGCCTGGGATTCGAGCAGTGGTTCGACCCCGGTCGGCGGGTGCCGGCCGCTCTGGGCGGGGTGGGGGTCCCCATCACCTACTTCGTAGCCTCCGACGGCACGGTCGTCCGGATCCACTCGGGGATCATCGACGAGCGCTCCCTCGCCCTGGGCATCGACGAGCTCGTCGGGACCTGAGCGTGGAGCCGACCCTGCTGTGGGCGGCCCTCACCGGTGTCGGTTCTGCGTGGCTCGTGCTGCGGGTGCCCCGCGTCCGGAGTCGGCTCCCGGCCTCGCTGGAGCGGCCGCTCGACCTGCTGGTGGGCGCGGCGGCCGTGGGTCTCCTCACCGGGAGGCTGGCTGCCATGGTCCGGAGTGGAACCAGTCCTTTGACCGACCCGCTCGACGTCCTGGCGGTGCGGGGCGGGGTGGACACCGGCTTCGCCGCCCTCGGAGCCATCGCCGCTCTCGTGCTGGCGAGCCGGCGCGACCTCCCTGCCTCGATGGACGCCCTCGCCCCGGCGGCGGTGGCAGGGATCGCCGGCTGGCATGCCGGCTGTGTCTGGAGGGGGGCCTGCCTCGGTGCGAGGTCCGATCTCCCGTGGGCGTGGGCCGCGGCGGGCTCGGACGTGACCCGGCACCCGGTCGAGCTCTACACCGCCGTCCTGCTCGGGCTGGCTGCGGCGGGCATGACCCTGCTGCCGGCCCGCCGATGGCTGGCGTCGGGAGCGGCGCTCGCCGCCGTCGCCGGTGTCCGGCTGCTCACCGAGTCGATGCGGCCGAGCATCCTCGGCGGCCCTGTCGCCTGGTACGCGGCGGGCGTGGTCGTGGGGATGGGGATGGTCGTCTGGTCGCTGGCCGCCGGAGCCGCCACCAACCGGCCGTAGACTCGAGAGCCGTCCAGGAGCTGCGAAGGCCGAGGTGGACATGGCACGGATCTCCAAGGTAGTGGTCGCCGGCCTCGGTGAGGTGGGCGAGCCCGTCGCCCGGTTCCTCACGGAGGCCGGATTCGACGTGGTGGGCTGCACTCTGGAGCCTGACGGCCATTCCGATCTCGACGTGAGACTCTGCGACGTGTCCGACCCGGAGGCCCTGAGCGAGCTCCTCGCCGATGCCGACGCCGTCGTCTCGTGTCTGCCGTTCCATCGCAACCTCCCGGTCGCCGAGGCGGCCGCCGCCACCGGGTGCCACTACTTCGACCTCACCGAGGACGTGGAGGTGAGCCGGAGGGTCGGTGACCTGGCGGATCACGCCGAGGTGCTCTTCGCCCCCCAGTGCGGTCTCGCCCCCGGGTTCATCGCCATCGCCGGGGCTGCGGTCGCGGCACGATTCGACCGGCTGCGCAGCAT
>JAWOJB010000088.1:0-8268 GCA_046484325.1 Acidimicrobiia bacterium
CCCGTGACCGCCAGGCGCCAGACGCCGGGCTGGGGTTCCGGAATGCGCCATATTTGCTCCGTGGGAGATGTGCGGTGCGCCACGCCGGAAGCGTCGCGCAGCAGTTGTTGCCCGTCTGGCTGGATGAGCGTTACCTGCATCTGGGGGTCGCTCGTGCTGATGATGAAGGTAATCTGCGCCAGGTCATCAGCAACTAGCACGGCCTCCTGCAGCCCCGCCGCGCTGCCGTGCACGTCTATAATCCGTCCATAGGCCTGGCGTCCGGTAAGGGCGGCGGCGCGTGAGCGGGCTGTCGCCTCACGCCCTGGCGGCCGGTCTCGACATCATGGTCATCCAGGGGACGGTGGTCTCGGCCGAGCACGTGTCCAGCCGGGAGGAGCCGCTCGACCTCAACCGGTTCATCGCCGATTCCGAGGTTCCCGTCATCGCCGGTGGCTGCGCCTCCTACTCGACCGCCCTCCATCTCATGCGCACGGGCGCCGCCGCCGTCCTGGTCGGGGTCGGTCCAGGGGCGGCCTGCACGACCCGCGGTGTCCTCGGGGTGGGGGTTCCCCAGGCAACGGCGATCGCCGATGCCGCCGGGGCTCGCATCCGCTATCTCGACGAGACCGGCCGGTACGTCCAGGTGATCGCCGACGGGGGGATGCGCACGGGAGGTGACATCGCCAAGGCCATCGCCTGCGGTGCCGACGCCGTGATGATCGGGTCGCCGCTGGCGGCGGCGGCCGAAGCCCCCGGCCACGGTTTCCACTGGGGCATGGCCACCTTCCACCCCACCCTCCCGAGGGGTGCGCGGGTCGAGGTGGGCCGCCTCGGCACCCTCCAGGAGATCCTGGTCGGCCCCGCCCACGAGAACGACGGCCGGCGCAACCTGTTCGGCGCTCTCCGGGTGTCGCTCGCCACCACCGGCTACTCCGACCTGAAGGAGTTCCAGAAGGCGGAGGTCATGGTCGCCCCGTCGCTTCAGACCGAGGGGAAGGCACTCCAGCGCTCCCAGCGGGTGGGGATGGGATGATGCGCACTGCGCACTGCGCACTGCGCACTGCGAGTTCGGTCTCGTCATGAGCCCGAACTTCGACACCGTCCTCGTCGTCGACCTCGGCGCCCAGTACGCCCAGCTCATCGCCCGCAGGGTGCGGGAGGCGCACGTCCACTCCGAGATCGTCCCTCGGAACGTCACCGCCGCCGAGATCGCCGCCCGCCGGCCGGTGGGCGTGATCCTGTCGGGGGGGCCGGCCTCGGTCTACGCGGAGGACGCCTACCGGATCGATGGGGAGATACTCGACCTCGGGATCCCGGTGCTCGGCATCTGTTACGGCCACCAGCTCCTTGCCGACCTGCTGGGCGGCTCGGTGGCGAACACCGGCCGGGCCGAGTTCGGGAGGGCCGAGCTGGAGGTCACCAGCTCGTCGCTGCTGTTCTCGGAGCTGCCCACCGTCCAGGACGTCTGGATGAGTCACCGGGATGCCGTCGAGCGCGTTCCCGACGGGTTCGTCCCCACGGCTTCGACCTCGGGGTCGCCGGTCGCGGCGATGGAAGATCGGGAGCGGCGCCTGTTCGGTGTCCAGTTCCACCCCGAGGTCGTGCACACCCCCAGGGGGATGGAGCTGCTGAAGCGGTTCCTGTACGACGGCTGCGGGGCGGCCCCCACCTGGACCCGGTACTCGATCATCGAGCATCAGGTGGCAGCCATCCGCGCCCAGGTCGGCGACGAGCAGGTCGTGTGCGGGCTGTCGGGCGGGGTGGACTCGTCGGTGGCGGCGGCGCTCGTCCACGAGGCGGTGGGCGACCGGCTCACGTGCATCTTCGTCGACCACGGGCTGCTGCGGGAGGGCGAGGCCGAGCAGGTGGAGGCTACGTTCCGCGACCATTTCCGGATCAACCTCATCCACGTGAAGGCGGCCGACCGCTTCCTCGAGCGCCTCGAGGGTGTCACCGATCCCGAGCGCAAGCGCAAGATCATCGGTGAGACGTTCATCCGTGTGTTCGAGGAGGTGGCCCGCGACCTCGAGGACGCCCGGTTCCTCGTCCAGGGGACCCTCTACCCCGACGTCATCGAGTCGGGGACCGCAGACGCTGCCACCATCAAGACCCACCACAACGTGGGTGGCCTCCCCGAAGACATGCGATTCGAGCTCGTGGAGCCGCTCCGCGACCTCTTCAAGGACGAGGTGCGGGCGGTCGGTGAAGAGCTCGGTCTGCCCGAGGAGATCGTGTGGCGGCAGCCCTTCCCGGGCCCCGGCCTGGCGGTTCGGGTCATCGGCGAGGTGACCCGCGAGCGACTCGAGATCCTCCGGCGAGCCGACGCCATCGTGCTCGAGGAGATCCGCCGGGCCGGCCTCTACCGCACGATCTGGCAGGCGTTCGGCGTGCTCCCGGCGGTGCGGACCGTGGGAGTGCAGGGCGATGGGAGGACCTACGCCTACCCGCTCATCGTGCGTGCGGTGACCAGCGACGATGCGATGACCGCCGACTGGGCCCGGCTGCCCTACGAGGTGCTGGAACGGATCTCCAGCAGGGTCATCAACGAGGTCTCGGGGATCAACCGGGTCGCCTACGACGTGTCCTCCAAGCCGCCTGCCACCATCGAATGGGAGTGAGCGGGGGCCCGGGGGGTGGCCGGCTCGGGTGGGCTCTCTCAAGTCGTTTGGCGCCCGGCCGATACTCACGAATGTGACGGGGTTTGCCGACAACAGCGTTGGTGCCGACCTCCCCGTGGATCTGCGACGTCTCTACCTCGAAGAGGTGGACGAGCGCTCTCAGCGTCTGGCGGCGGGGGGCGACGCCTTGGCCCACGGCCCACCCGACCTGGGGGTGCTCGAGAGCCTGATTCGCGATGCCCACACCGTCAAGGGGTCCTCGTACATGGTCGATCGCCCCGACGTGGGGGCGGCCGCCGCCGTGCTCGAACGGGCGTGGAAGGCGGTGCGAGCCGGGGAGATGGAGGCAGGCCCGTCGTCGGCGACGGCTCTCGCCGATCTCGGCGATCTGATCGGTCGAGCGGCCAGGGATCGCCAAGGAACCCAACAGGACCTCGAGCGGGGCCGGCGGCGGGTGGAGATGCTCGTGCTGGGCGATGTCGCCCGTCCGGCGGCGATCGAACCGCCTCCTGCGCCCCAGGACTCGGGGATCGACCTGCCCGGGGGTCGCACGCTGGGCGGTCTGCTCGCCTCGATCGAGGGCGAGCTGCTGTCGGGCGTCACCCGGGTGGACACGGGGTCGCTGTACCGGCTGATCAACCGGGCGGTCGAGGTCAGCCTCGACGCCGGAGTGCTGGCCGACCTGGCCCACGTCTCATTCGAGGGAGGCGATCCCCAGCGGGTGCTCTCGGCCTGGCGCCGCCAACTCGAGCGTCTCGTCTCCGAGATCACCGGTTTGCAGCAGTCGGCGGTGTCGCTGGCGAACGTGTCGCTCAACGACGCGGTCGACACGTTCCCGCAGTTCTCACGGTTCGTGGCCCGCAAGCTGGGCAAGGAGGTCCGATTCGAGATCCAGGGCGACGAGGTCCAGGCGGACCGCCAGATCGTCGACCTGCTGCGCGAGCCGCTCCGTCATCTGGTGGTCAACGCCATCGACCACGGCATCGAGGAGCCGGAGGCCCGGGCCGTTGCCGGCAAGCCGCCCGCCGGCGTAGTGGCCCTGCGGGCACGGGTGGACGAGGACATCCTCATCGTTGCCGTGTCCGACGACGGTGCCGGCATCGACTGGCCCACGGCCCGGGCGGTGGCCTCGACCATGGGCGAGATGGCCGAGGACGACGACGACCTGCGGAGCCTCTTGTTCCGGCATGGCTTTTCGACCCGGGCCACCCCGACCGAGTTCAGCGGTGGCGGTGAGGGTCTCGCCCTGGTGGCCGACGCCGTCGACCGGGTCAAGGGTCGCCTCCAGGTCGACTCCCGGCCGGGTGAGGGAACCACCGTGACCCTGGCCCTGCCCATCTCGCTCGTGATGCAGCACGTCCTGGTCGTGGCGGCCGGTGACCAGTTCTGGGGGATCCCCGAGCCGGCGGTGCTCTCGACGACCGCCGTCGCCTCGTCGGACATCCGTCACGGGATCCAGGGCCCCGAAATCCGGGTACAGGGTGCCTCGGTGCCGATCGTCTCCTTGGCGGGTGCCCTTGGCATGGAGCCGGCCACCCTCGAGACCGAGGCGGTGGTGGTGTCCACCCGGTCTGGCTCGATCGCGCTGCGGGTCGACGAGGTCCTCGACCTTCGTCGGGTGGCGGTCAAACACCTTGGCCCGATCCTCGAAGGCAATCGACTCATCACCGGAGCGGCGCTGCTCGGCGCCGGCCAGCTGGTGGTCGTCGTGGATCCCCAACAGGTGGGCGAGACGGTTCGCCGGCCGCTGGCCTCGGACGAGAGCCGGATCCGGGTCCTCGTCGTCGACGACTCGGCGGGGGTCCGTCAGCTCATCGCCGCTTCGCTGGCCGGAAAGGGCTATGCCGTGCGAGTGGCCCCCAATGCCAGGGAGGCTGCCGAGGCGCTGTCGCAGGGATCCTTCGACGTGCTCGTCGTCGACTATGCGATGCCCGGTTCCAATGGGGTGGAGCTCGTGCGGCTGCTGCGCTCGTCCGGTGTGGGGATCCCGATCGTGATGGTGTCCGGGGTGGCCGGCCCCGAGGAGCAGGCGGAGGCCTGGGCCGCCGGGGTCGATGCCTACCTTGACAAGCGCGATCTCCGTCAGGGTGCCCTCAACGCCACCCTGCGGGAGTTGCTGGAGCGCTCGTGATCGAGGTCTGGGTGCTCGCCGGCGCCGGGGTGGTGGCCGCTGCCGGGGTCGTCGTCGCCATCGTGAGCCGCCGGCAGGTGCGGAGGATGCGAGAGGAGGTCGCCGAGGCCGAGTACGCCGCCGAGGAGGCGCAGGCCATCAAGAACGACTTCGTGGCCATGGTCAGCCACGAGCTGCGGACGCCGCTCACCTCGATCGCCGGCTTCGCCGAGACGCTCCTCGAGAGCTGGAAGGACCTGCCCCCGGTCGAGGTGGAGGAGTTCCTCTCGATCGTCACCAAGCAGTCCCAGTACCTCGGCGACCTGGTGGAGGACGTGCTCGTCATCCCACGTCTCGAGGCCGGCCGGCTTCGATTCCATCCGGTCATGTTCGATCTCGGATCGGTGATCCGGGACGTCACCACGATGCTCTTCCCTGCCGGGTCGGGACGGGAGGCCCACGTCTCGATCCCCGAGGGGATGAGGGTGTATGGCGATCCCAAACGGGTTCACCAGGTGATCAGGAACCTGCTCGAGAACGCCCGCAAGTACGGAGGCGAGCAGGTCCTCATCGAGGGCTTCCCCTACGGAGATCACTTCGTCATGGTCGTGTCCGACAACGGGCCGGGGGTGCCGGATCCATCGATCCAGCGGATATTCGAGCACTTCGAGCAGGTGTCAAAGGGCGACGCCCGCTCGTCCTCGGGTATCGGTCTCGGGCTGCCGATCGCCCGCCGCCTGGCCCGGGCCATGGGGGGCGACGTCTGGTACGAGCGGAGGTTCCCCACCGGCAGCCGGTTCTGTCTCTCGGTGACGCTGTCGCCGGCGGCCGCCGAGCGAGTGGCCCAGCAACGGGCCGAGGCGGAACAGGTCGGGTCGACGGGGTCCGCCAGGCGCTGATCACTCGTCGAATCCCACTCCTGTGATTCCCGGCGGCGGGGCGGGTACCATCACCCGGTGCAGCAGGCGCAATGGTTCGTGGACGACCTCCCCACCGACTCGCCGCTCTTCGCCGAACTCAATCCCCCACAGCGGGAGGCGGTGGCCGCCACCGAGGGCCCGGTGTTGGTGGTGGCCGGGGCGGGATCGGGCAAGACGAGGGTCCTGACGTACCGGATCGCCCATCTCATCCGTGATCTCCACGTCCCCCCCGGGGCGATCCTCGCCATCACGTTCACGAACAAGGCCGCCGACGAGATGCGGGACCGGGTGGGACGCCTCGTCGGCGGAGCGGTGAACGCGATGTGGGTGTCGACCTTCCACTCCGCCTGCGTCAGGATCCTTCGCCGGGAGGCCCACCGGTTCGGTTACCGCTCCGGCTTCTCGATCTACGACGAGGCCGATTCGCTGCGGTTGGCCAACCAGTGTGTGAAGGAATTGGACCTCGACCCCAAGCGGTTCCCTCCCCGTCAGATCCGGGCTGCGATCTCCAACGCCAAGAACGAGTTGATCGACTACGAGTCGTTCGCGTCCCAGGGGGAGGGCTTCTACCACGAGCAGGTCTCCGACGTGTACCGGCTCTACCAGCAACGGTTGCTCGAGGCCTCGGCCATGGACTTCGACGACCTGCTGATGATCACCGCCGAGCTGTTGGGGGCGTTCCCCGACGTGCTTTCCCACTACCAGGAGCGATTCCGGTATGTGTTGGTCGACGAGTACCAGGACACCAACCACGCCCAGTACGTGCTCGTGACCAAGCTGGCGGCAGGGCACCGCAACCTCTGCGTGGTGGGCGACAGCGACCAGTCGATCTACCGGTGGCGGGGAGCGGACATCCGCAACATCCTCGAGTTCGAGCGGGACTACCCCGACGCCAGGGTGGTCGTCCTCGACCAGAACTACCGGTCGACCGAGACCATCCTCGAGGCCGCCAACGCCGTCATCGCCAACAACCCTCGTCCCCAGGCCAAGGATCTCTGGAGCGACCGGGGGGCCGGAGAGCCGATCGTCCGCTTCGAGGGGGAGGACGAGCACGACGAGGCCGGGTTCGTCGCCGATCAGGTCGACGAGTTGCGTGACGCCGGGTTCGACCTCGCCGACATCGCCGTCTTCTACCGGACCAATGCCCAGTCCCGGGTGATCGAGGACGTGCTCATGCGACGGGGCATCCCGTACGTCGTGGTGGGGAACGTCAAGTTCTACGAGCGCAAGGAGATCAAGGACGCCGTCGCCTACCTGCGGGTCATCGTGAATCCCGACGACCAGGTGGCGGTCAAGCGGGTCCTCAACGAGCCGCGACGGGGGATCGGCGACACCACCGTCGGACACCTCGATCGCTTCTCGCAGTCCCAGCGGCTCGGTTTTGTCGAGGCCATGCGGCGGGCGGCCGAAATCCCCCAACTCACCGCCCGGGCCGTCAAGGGGATCAACGAGTTCCTGGCCGTCCTCGACGGTCTGGTGGCGAAGGCGGAAGCCGGCGGGGTGCCCGAGGCGGTGCGGGCCGTCGTGGAGGACACCGGGTACGTGGCCGCCCTCGAGGCCGAGCGGAGCATCGAGGCGCTCGGCCGCCTCGAGAATCTGCGGGAGCTGCAGTCGGTGGCGGTCGAGTTCGAGTCCTCGAGCGAGGGATCGGTGGTGGGCGGCGAGAGCTGGGAGGCTATGGAGAACCTGCGCCGTCTCGAGCTGTTCCTCGAAACGGTGAGCCTGGTGAGCGACATCGACGAGTTCGACGAGGGTGCCGGGGCCGTGACCCTGATGACCCTCCACACCGCCAAGGGGCTCGAGTTCCCCATCGTGTTCCTGGTCGGGATGGAGGACGGGGTGTTTCCCCATCTGCGCTCTTTGGGCGACCCGGCCGAGCTCGAGGAGGAGCGGCGGCTCGCCTACGTCGGGATGACCCGGGCCAAGGACCGGCTGTTCCTGACCTCGGCGTGGAGCCGCATGATCTGGGGGAGCACGAACTACAACCCACCGAGCCGGTTCGTGAAAGAGATCCCCTCCCGGTTCATGGTGGAGGCCGGCAAGCGTGCACGCCAGGCCGGGTCCGAGCGCCCCGTCGTCGCGCCCCGGCCGGGGATCGGTGACGTCGGGATCCTCGCCGGTGACCGGGTGCGCCATGACAAGTGGGGCCTCGGCACCGTCCGCGAGGTGGTGGGAGCGGGCGACAAGGCCGAGGCGGAGGTCGTGTTCGACGGCGTCGGCAAGAAGCGCTTGTTGCTGGCGTGGGCTCCGCTCCAGAAGGCCTGAGCGCTTGACGTCTCGCGGCTTTGGCCTTTGTCCCCCACGGAGTGGGGGAAGGGGCCCCCGCTGCGAAGCCGCGGGGTAGGGGGGTCCGGCGTCGCGCGCGTGGGTTCGGTCCCCCTACCTCCCGGCTCGCTTCGCTCGCCGGCAGGGACCTTCCCCCAGCCTTCGGCCGGGGGACAAACCGTCGACCTTCCCCCAGCCTTTGGCCGGGGGACAAACCGTCGACCTTCCCCCAGCCTTCGGCTGGGGGACAAACCGTCGACCTTCCCCCAGCCTTTGGCCGGGGGACAAACCGTCGACCCTCCCCCAGCCTTTGGCCGGGGGACAAACCGTCGACCTTCCCCCGGCCAAAGGCTGGGGGAAGGTCGACGGTTTG
>JAWOJB010000039.1:0-77595 GCA_046484325.1 Acidimicrobiia bacterium
GGCAAGATCATCGAGCCCGTCGTCGGGTGTCTCCAGCAGCGCATCGACCAGCACCACTCGCCGGGCCCAACCCGGATCGGCGGCTGCCGACGCAACAATCGGACCCCCCAGCGAGTGACCGACCGCCACCTCCCAGCGGCGACCGAGCAGCAGCAGGTCGGCGGCCATGTCGGGGATCCGGTAGGTCTCGGTCCGGGGGGAGCGGCCGTGGCCACGCAGGTCGGGCGCCACCACATGGAACCCAGCCGACGCCAGCCGGCTCGCCACCCGCCACCAGCATGCGCCGGCCGAGGTGAGCCCGTGCACGAGCAGGGCCTTCCGGTCGGCGCCCGGGTTCCATTCGCTCAGGGCGAGGCGGACCGGCACTCCCATGGCCGGCGACGGTAGCCGCCATCCCGACACTTCATTGAGCAACCACGAGGCCCTGATGCGTGTCGTTGCTCAACGAACCGGCGCCGGGCGGTCACTCCGCCTCAGGTGACGTCGCGACCCAGGTCCGAGAAACGGGTGAACTCGGCCATGAACGTCATCTCCACCGAGCCGGTGGCGCCGGCCCGGTGCTTGGCCACCACCACCTCTGCGATGCCCTTCTTGTCGGACTGCTCGTTGTAGTACTCGTCCCGGTAGATGAACATCACGACGTCGCTGTCCTGCTCGATCGAGTTGTGGGCGACGACGCCGTTGGCGAGGAAGTTGTGGGTGCCGGGGACCGTGGCATCGAACACGGGCTGCACGCCACGAGGCTCGATGGCCACCAGGCGGTCCCACAGCACGTCCGAGGTCGCCAGATCGTGCAGAGCCTCGTCGCCGATCGCCTCCGCCAACCGTGCCATCCGGTCTCGGGAGAGACCCGATCGATAGAGGGTGCTGCCGGAGTACGACATCCCAAGGCGGTGAGCGAGCTCGCGGGTGGTGATGCCGCTCTCGGGCAACGACTTGTGACGCACGAAGTCCCAGATGGCGGCCGGGATCACATCCACGTTGGGGTTGGACGTCGCACGAGCACCGAGCACCGCTCGGATCGCCGCCTCCTGCGACGAGCGGGTACCGAACAGCCCAACGACGTCCAGGAACCTCAGCTGATCGTCACGACCGGAAATGTCGACGCGGAACTGGGGTATCCCCTTTCGCTGGGCGACCCTCCGGAGCCGCGCCCGGAGGTCGATCCGGGCGAGCAGATCGGTCACGTCGCGAGCGAGTCGCTCGCTCGAGGTGGCGTAGTACACGCGAACCGAGCCGTTCGCCGCCACGGTGGCGGAACCGTCGGTGGCCCAGAGGTGTCGCAGGAACAAGGCGATGTCGGCCGGGGGAAGGGCGAGGACGAACTCGGGGACGAACTTCTCCAACGATCGACGGTCGAAAAGTCCCAGGTGGTCGAGCCACTCGCTGATCGGGTTCCGCACACCGCGGGTGAGGTGGCGGGCCGAGGTCAGATAGACCTGAGTCAATTTCCGCTCCGGCACGATCCTCGGTTCGACCTCGAACTCGGCCCGGGCGGTGGCGGCGACGACGGCGGCATTCGCCGCGTCCGTCGTCGTGTACTGCAAGGCATGTCTGGCCGGGTGGCATCCGTCGCCGATCAGGTGGGCGAGCAACACGATCCGCTCGGGGCTCTCGTAGTCGGCGCCGGAAGGCGGGGGAACCCGCCGGGCGGTGGCGAGGTGGTCGCCGACCTCGAGCCTCTCGACCGGCCGCCACCCCTCGACCGTCAGGAAGGGATGGTTGGCACTGGCCGTGACCGTCCTCCCGGAGGCGAACCGGAGCTCGAACACCTTCTTCTCCCCGGACGGGAAGGCGCAGGAGATGGTGCCAGGGACGAGCCGAAGGCGCTCGTCGAGCGTCCACACGGGCACGTCGGTCTCCCCGCCTGCGGCGAGATCGCCGATGCGGACCCGCTCGTTGGTGTCGGCCCGAGTGACCAGGGTGTCGGCGACGAGACAACCGCTCTCTCGGAGGTCCGAGAGACGGGGGCGCTTGTCCTCCCGCATCTCCACCGAGCGGTTCAGCTGGGACACGGCGATGATCGGGACCTCGAGCTCCCTGGCGAGGTTCTTCAAAGACCGGGAGATCTCGGCGATCTCCTGCTGGCGGTTCTCACGGGACGAGCCTTGCATGAGCTGGAGGTAGTCGATCACGACGAGCGCGAGGCCGTGCTGGCGCTTCAGACGGCGGCACTTGGCCCTGATGTCGGTGACCGTCAGGTTGGCGGAGTCGTCGATGAATATCGGCGCCCTGTACATCTTCGAAGCGGCCTCGACCACCCTCGCCCACAGCGGGCCGAGCTGGCCGGAGCGCAACTTCATCGAGTCGACCCGCCCCACCGAGCAGAGAATCCGCTGGACGATCTCCTCCTTGGCCATCTCCAGGGAGAAAATGGCCACGGGCCCGCCCATGGCGGCGACGTTCGTGGCGATGTTCGTGGTGAGAGCGCTCTTGCCCATCGACGGCCGGGCGGCGATCACCACGAGGTTGGCGGGCTGGAGCCCGGCGAGCTTGCGATCGAGGTCACGGAACCCGGTCGAGAGGCCGGTGACCTCCGAGCCACGCGCCTCCAGCTCCTCGAGGTACTCGAGAACCGACTGGAACATCGGGCCCACCGGCTGCATCCCCTCGCCGACCCGCCGGCCCGCCACGCCGAGCACCGTCTGCTCCGAGCGGTCGAGCACGGCGGCTATCTCCTCGTCGAGTTCCATGGCGAAGTCGGTGATCACCGAGCCGACCCGGATGAGGCTCCGCCGCAGGGCATGCTCCTCGACGATGCCCGCGTAGTAGCCGACGTTGGAGGTCGAGGGGACCACGTCGAGCAGCCGGGTGACGTAACCAACGCCGCCCACCTTCTCGAGCATGCCGACCCGGCGGAGCTCCTCGGTGACGGTGACCGCGTCGATGGCCGTGTTGGCGTTGTAGAGATCGCGGACGGCACCGAAGATGGCCTGATGGGCTGGGACGTAGAAGTCCTCCGGCTCCAGCTTGTCCATCACCTCGTTGGCGGCGTCGAGCGACAGCAGCACCGCACCCAGCACCGACTCCTCGGCCTCCACCGAATGGGGCGGCACCCTGCCGGGCCCTCGGGAGCTCAGTCTGTCGGTGGTCATCTCGAATCCCCCACTGGGCGATGGGGAAGGCTACGGCGGCGACCCGGGACGCGGAAACCCTTCGTATCCCGGACCGTTCGTGCGGGCAACGTCAGGCCGGGATGACGTCGATGGTCACCGGGAACTCGACCTCGGGATGGAGCCGGACCTGCACCTCGTGGAGCCCGATCGCCTTGATCGGGGAACGGAGGTCCAGGTGCTTGCGGGCAAGCTCGATGCCGGTGAACTTGCGGATCCCCTCGACCACGTCGGCGGCCCCGATCGACCCGTACAGCCGGCCCTCGTCGCCGGCCTGGGCGGCGATCACCACCCGGGTACCGACGAGGGCGGTGGCGATGTTCTCCGCCTCCTCCTTGGCCCGGAGCTCCGCCTCCAGCCGGGTCGCCCGGAGACGCTCGGCGGTGACGATGGCCGAATCGGTGGCCTTGATCGCCTTGTTCTTGGGGAGCAGGAAGTTGCGGGCGTACCCGTCGGCCACGTCGACGACGTCGCCACGGCCCCCGAGGTCCTTCACCGCCTCGAGCAGGATGAGCCTCATCGGTTCCCCACGTAGGGCAGCAGCGCCATCTCGCGGGCGGTCTTGATGGCCGTGGCCACCTCGCGTTGGTGGCGAGGGCAGGTCCCGGTCACCCGGCGCGGCCGGATCTTGGCGCGATCGGACATGTACTTGCGGAGGACCCCGAGGTCCTTGTAGTCGATGTACTCGACCCTCTCGTCGCAGAAGGCGCAGCGCTTCGGACGGGTCCGGCGAAGACCGGCCTCCTGGCGGCGGCGCCCACGACGGGGTCGCTGTTGTGCGGCACGAGCCATGTGATGCGATCCTCTCTCAGAACGGTGCTTCGTCGGGTCCGTAGTCGTCGCGGGCCACCGGGGCCGGCGGTACGCCGCCGCCGCCGCCACCGCCACCACCGCCACCGCCACCACCGCGCGAGCCGCCGGCCCAGTCGTCGCTCCGAGGCGTGCGGGTGACGCTGGCCGTGGCGAATCGGAGACTCGGGCCGATCTCGTCGATTGCCACCTCGACCACCGAGCGCTTCTCGCCCTCCTGGGTCTCCCACGAGCGCTGCTCCAGGCGCCCGGTGAGGATCACGCGGGCACCCTTCTGCAGGCTCTCGGCGACGCTCTCGGCCTGCTCGCGCCACACCGTGCCGCTGAAGTAGCCGGTGTCCTCCTGCCACTCGCCGTTGTTGTCGCGCCAGCGCCGATTCACGGCGACCCGCAGGCGAGCCATGGGCACCCCGGCCGGGGTGAACCGGAGTTCGGGGTCGTCGACCAGGTTGCCGACGAGAACGATCGAATTGGTGGCCATCTCTGCTCCTCTCCTCGAGCCTCACCGCACTCTGGCGGTGGCGTATGACACTTCTCTCAGGGGCCCGGCCGAACCACCTTGTGCCGGACGACCTCATCGGCGAGCGACAGCACCCGATCGAGCTCGGCCACCGCCTCGGCCTCGGCCTGGAAGGTGATCACCGAGTAGAACCCCTCGGTCAGGTGGTCGATCTCGTAGGCGAAGCGGCGCTTGCCCCAGATGTCGGCATTCTGCACGGTGGCCCCGTGCTCGCCCAGGAGGGCCTCGATCCCGGCGACCTTGGAGCGGAATTCGTCCTCGGCCAGATCGGGCCGGTGGATGGTCATCACTTCGTAGAGGCGCATCGTTCTCCTCCTTCGGACGTCCGGTCGACGGACGGCCCCGCCTCTCGGCGGAGCAGGTGGCCCGGTGGGGACGTGCGCGCGTCCGGCACCGGAGGAATGGGACGGCAGTGTACCCCACGTGCGACGGGGCGTCATCCGCCGACGACGATGCTCGCCCCCAACGGGTACCGGTCGAACGAACCCGGCGGCGCCTCCACCGCCCAGCGGACGGCTCCCGCCGACGGGTAGGCCGGGCAGGGCTCCTCGGTGCACGGCACCATGGCCACGATCTCGGTGAGGCGCCCGTCGCCGTCGAAGAATGCGACGTCGAGGGGGATGAGGGTGTTGCGCATCGTGAAGGCACGGGGCTCCGCCTCTGGCCACACGAACAGCATCCCGTCGAGATCCCCGAGGTCGGAAACCTCCATCAGGCCGCGGGCGCGGGCGTCGAAGCCCTCGGCCACGGCCACCGTCCACGGCTCGGCGGCGATCGTGATCGACGCCACGGGGAAGCCGCGCACGTCACCCGTGTCGGGTGCCGGCGGCACGGTCTGGGTGGTGGCGGGGGCGACGGAGGTGGTCGTCGACGTCGGTGCGGCGGTCGTGGTGACCTCCATCCCGGGCGGCGGCGCCGTCTCACCCGGGATGGAGCAGGCCGCCAGCAGGCTCAGGAGGAGACCAAGGCGTCGGATGGGAACGTCCCCAGTAGCGATTCGGCGACCTCGTCGCGCAGGTGGTAGGACTCGTCCTCGCCCGGGAAGGCACCCGTCCGGACGTCGTCCGCATACCGTCGCAGGGCGTCCACCGCCCGCGACCGGAGGTCGTCGTACCTGCGTACGAACTTGGGGTACGTGCCGAAGCCGAGGCCCAGCAGGTCGTGGATCACCAGGACCTGCCCGTCGGTCCCCGAGCCCGCCCCGATACCGATCGTTGGCACCGGCACCTCACGGGTGATGACCTCGGCCAGGAGGTCGGGCACCCCTTCCAGGACGATGGCGAACACGCCCGCTTCGACCAGGAGCCGGGCGTCCTCCATGATCTCCCTTGCCGCATCGAGACCTCTGCCCTGCACCTTGTAGCCCCCCATGGCATGGACCGACTGGGGCGTCAACCCGAGGTGGCCCATCACGGGGATCTCGGCGTCGACGATGTGCCGGATGGCGGCCACCCGCTTGCGCCCACCCTCCAGCTTGACGGCCTCCCCACCCGCCCTCACGAGCCGGGCGGCGTTGCCCACCGTCTCCTCGGGCGAGACGTGGTAGCTCATCCACGGCATGTCGACCACCACGAGGGAGTGAGGCCGGGCCCGCCGGACCGCGGCGGCGTGGATCGCCATCAGATCGACATCGACCGAGAGGGTGTCCTCGAAGCCGTGGACCACGTTGCCCACCGAGTCCCCGACCAGGATGACATCGATGCCGGCCTCCGACGCGAGGCGGGCGGTGGGATGGTCGTAGGCGGTGACCATCGTGATCTTGTCGCCACCCTTGCGGGCGCGAACCGCGGGGACGGTGACCTTGTCGGTCATCGGGGCTCCTCTCTCCCCACCACGACGGGTTGGGGGATGGTGGACCAGGGCAATGCCTGATGAGCCTCGGCCGCCGCCAGGGGTCGCCCGTGCTCGTGACAACGGCACAATGCTACCCGGCCCGGCCACCAATCGACGAGGAGGGGACATGGCCCGCAGGGACACGAGCATGACCGCGTCCGAGGTGGCCGAGACCCTCGCCGAGGCCCGCAACCTGCAGGTCGCGACGCTCGATCTGGATGGTTGGCCGCATCTGACCACGCTCTGGTTCACGGTGCTCGACGGGCTCGTCACGTTCCGATCGTTCAGGAAGAGCCGGCGGATCGGCAACCTCGAACGCGATCCCCGCATCACCGTGCTGGCCGAGTTGGGTCACGGCTACGACGAACTGCGCGGCGTCATGATCCAGGGACGGGCCAGGCTCGTCTCCGACGAGGACGTGGTGCTCGACGTCTATGCCGCCGTGCTCGCCCGGATGCAGGGGGTACCGGCCGACCGGGCCACCGCCGAGGCGCTGTTCGGGCGTTTCGCAGGGAAGAACACCGTGGTGCAGGTCGAGCCGGTCCGCATCGTCTCGTGGGACCACCGCAAGCTGGGTGGCGCCTACTGACCCTCAGGTCTCGCAGGAGACCTCGGCTCGAGGCCGCTGTTCGGCTCGACCGTCCTCCCTCGAGATGAAGAGGTAGTCCTCGATTTCCACCTCGATCACGTGGATCTCCCGGCCCTGGTGGGTGATGCCCGTCGCCACCGCCTCGGCCGGCAGGGCATCGAGCAGCCGGTACTCCAGCACCCGGCTGCCGTCGAGCGACCGGAGCTCGCCGAGTTGGCCGAGAGGGTCGCGGGCGTACTGCCTGCCGAGGTATCGGATGAAGACCACGTCCTCCTGGTCGCACTGGGCGAGCCCGGGGAACTCGAGCACCAGGCTCCCGGGAACCCGGTCACCCGAGGGTGACAGCCACGGCCCGTACTCCGAGAACGAGCAGCCGGCTGCCAGCACCGCCACCAGCAGCCCGGCGGCGACCACCCGGCTCACCGGAACCAGGGGATGCCCGCCAGGACCAGGATCAGCCCCGCCAGGTAGGAGATGGCCACGACGAGGTGCGGTCGCCCGGTCGTCGCCTTGCGGGCACGTCCCAGGCCGGCATGGATGACCCCCACCGCCGCCAGCATCGCCACGGGGTGGACGAACCCGAAGAAGGCGTTGCCCGACCAGGCCTGCGTGCCGAGCCAGACCACGATCCCGAGGGCGATCTGGATGTCGACGGCCACCGCGGCGAGCGAGTACGGGCGGTCCGCCCCGTCCGTCCATGCGGTACTGGAGCCGTGACGGACGAAGGCCAGCACGATCGACCCGATCAGGCCGACCAGGACGACCCACCGGAGCCACGAGTGGATCTGGACGAGGATCTCCATCAGCGGCATTCAACCTCCTCGGCGGCGTTGCTCACAGTCCAAGCCTCTCGCGCAGCCAGGCGATGTCCGCGGCCTGGTCGGCCGCGTCTCCGGGCGTCTCGACCACCACCGGGCAATCTGCCTCCCGCACGACCTCGACCAGCAGATCGGGGGGGATCAGGCCGTTCCCGAGGTTGGCGTGACGGTCGCGGCGGGAGTCGAACTCGTCCCGGGAGTCGTTGCAGTGGACGAGGTCGATCGACCCGACCGCGTCCCGGAGCCGCGCCACCAGGCCGTCGAGCTCCTCCCCGCCCGCCCAGGCGTGGCATGTATCCAGGACGAACCCGGCGCCCAGGTCGCCGATCTCCTCCCACAGCCGCCCGATCCCGTCGACGGTGCGGGCGACGGCATGGCCCCCGCCCGCGGTGTTCTCGATGAGCACCGGGACCGTGGTCTCGAGCTGCTCGAGCGCCTTCCGCCACCTGGGGTACGCCTCGGAGAGGTCACCCTCCCCGGTGACGTGGCCGCCGTGGACGATCACACCCGCCGCCCCGACGGCAGCCGCTGCGTCACAGGTCTCCTGGAGGATCCGGCGAGAGGGGATCCGGACCCGGCTGTTTTCGGCCACCGGGTTGACCAGGTAGGGGGCGTGCACGTAGATCGGGACACCCGAGGCGGCCAGCTCGGCGGCGTCGGCCCGCGGCACCGGCTGCTTCCACGACTGCGGGTTGGAGAGGAACAGCTGGACGAGGTCGGCATCCCGGGCCGCCGCCTCGGCGAGCGGATGGGCGTTGGGCACGTGGGCGCCGATCTTCACGGCTGCACGATCCCCGTCGACGCCGCGGCGACCGCCACCTCGACCGCCTCCACGGCCACCTCGGCGGGCGGCCGCTCCCAGTCGGACGCGTACATCGCCAGCGTGCGCTCGTCGAGCCAGCGCGCCCCCCACGGGTTCTCGGGGAGACGCGAGCGGTCGAAGACCCGAACCCAGAGCACGGGCACCTGCTCGCCGTCGTCGTCGACCGTCGACGCCCCCAGGTCGTCCACGTCCTCCCAGGCCAGTCGAACCTGGCCCGGGCCGAATGGATTGCCCAGCCGGACCGCCAGGCCATCGCCGTCGGCGACGAGCACCGGGGTCGGGGCGATCAGCTCGCGCAGACCCCAGAGCACCAGGGCCAGCCCCAGCAGGCCGAGACCCGCCGCCCAGATCATGTCACGAGGCTCGAGGAGCTGGGTGTCCTCGGGCCGGAACAGCAACCCCCGCAGGGAGTCGGTGATCCGGCGGCGGGTGAGCACGTCGGCCGACATGACGAGGAGTGGCACGCCGAGGATGGCCACCCACCAGGTGCGCCAGCCGGATCGGCGGACGACGACGGGCTCGATCATGCGACCCCCAGATCGGAGGGGACGGCCAGGGCCGTGTAGGGAATGCCGGCGGCGGCCAGCCGACCGGCGACCCGTCCGTCGCTCCGGTCGACGATCGACACGGCCTGGACGACGGCGAGCCCCTCGCCGGAAGCGACCTGGATGGCTTCGAGAAGTGCCCCGCCCGTGGTGGTCGTGTCCTCCAGCACGGCGACCGAGTCGCCCGGGTGAACGGGGCCGACGAGCCGGCCCCCGGTGCCGTGGCCCTTCGCCTCCTTGCGGATCGAGAAGGCTCTCAGCGCCCGGCCTCGCTGTGTCGCCACGACGGCGGTCGCCACGGCGATCGGGTCGGCGCCGATGGTCATCCCCCCCACCGCCACCACGGAGGATTCGAGTACCGACAGGACCGCCTCGGCAGTGGCGATGGCGCCGGCGCCGTCGAAGGTGGTCATCCGGGCATCGAGGTACCAGTCGGTGGTCTCACCCGATCGCAACACGAACGGGCCATCCGTTCGCAGGGCATGGTGCCGGAGATGCTCGATGAGGGCGCTCCGCATCGGGATCACCGTAGCGGCCACGGGGCATGCGATCGGAGTCGGGCTAGCGTCGCCCGCGTGGAGTTGTTCCTGGTCCGGCACGCCCAACCCGACTGGAGTCCGGGTGGGCGCGCCCGCAACGACCCCGACCTGACCCCGCTCGGCCGGCGGCAGGCGGCGCGCCTGACCGGACGGAGGTGGGGACGGGTCGACGAGCTTTGGGTGTCGCCGATGACCCGCGCCCGGCAGACAGCGGAGCCGCTCACCGAGGCCCTCGGTCTCGAGCCCCGGATCGTGGAGTGGGCCCAGGAGATCAACAACCCCCCGGAGTGGGAGGGCAGCCCGGTCGACGAGGTGGCCGAGCTGTTCGCCGGCCTCAACCTCCGATCGATCGACGAGATGTGGGACGGCCTGCCGGGGGGCGAGACCTTCCGGGGTTTCCACCGCCGGGTGACGGTGGGGATCGATGAGGCGATGTCGGCATTGGGGGCCGCTCCCCGGGCGGATGCCCGGCCCCACCTCTGGGACGAGCCGGCCGACCGCAGAGTCGTGCTCGTCGCCCACGGCGGTACCAACGCCGTCATCCTCGGCCACCTGCTGGGGATGGATCCGACCCCCTGGGAGTGGGACCGGTTCGACTCGGCCCACACCTCGGTCGCCACCCTCCTCACCCGCCCCATCGCCCACGCGGTGGCCTTCGGGTTGATCGGGTTCGGAGACGTCGGCCACCTCGACCCCGACGAGGTGACGAGGTGAGGAGGTGAGGCAAGAGACAAGAGGCGGGAAGGCTGGACTCAGTGGTCGTGGTCGTGCGGCTCCGGACCGGAGCCGGGAGCAGCCTTTCAGCAGCCGGGCTCGCCCGGGTGCCCGCAGCACGACGAGGCGGTGCGGACCTTGATGAGGTTGTTCCGCAGCGACAGGCGGACTTTCTCGGTGAGCGGTCGGTCCGAATCGCGCCAGTTGCCGAAGAGATGCAAGGGGTTGGGACGGGCCATGGGCCCACGGTACCCGCTCGCGCCCGGCCTACATCCCGAAGCGGCGCTCCCTCCGGGCGTAGTCCCGCAGCGAGCGGAGGAAGTCGACCCGGCGGAACGCCGGCCAGTAGACGTCGACAAAGGCGAACTCGGCATACGCCGACTGCCACAGGAGGAACCCCGAGAGGCGGGACTCGCCGCTCGTACGGATGACGAGGTCCGGGTCGGGGAGATCCGAGGAGTAGAGGTGCCCGGCCAGTGTCTCGGCGTCGATGTGGGCGGCGATCTCGGGAGCTGTCATGCCGCGGGCAGCCAGCTCGCCCACCAGGTCGCGACAGGCATCGACGATCTCCTGCCGGCCTCCATAGCCCATGGCAATGGTGAGGCGCCGCTCACCGCCGGGCACGGCTTCGACCGCCGCCTTGGCGGCTCCGACCACCCCGTCGGGGAGCAGGTCGAGGCTGCCCACGAACCGCAGGGCCATCCCGTGCCGGATGCAGCGCTCGGGGAGCCGCCCGAACAACTCGATCAGCACGTCGAAGTAGGGGTCGAGCTCCTCCGCGGGCCTGGCCAGGTTCTCGCGAGACAGCACCCAGGCTGTCACGGCCGGGATGCCGAGCTCCTCGGCCCAGTCGACGAACTCCTCGAACCGGGCCATGCCCGCCTGGTAGCTGTCGGTGTAGCTGGCCAGGCCCTCCGAACGGGCATACCGGCGATGCCCGTCGAGGATCACCCCGACATGGGCCGGGAGCCGGGTGAGGTCGAGGTCGCGGATGAGGCGATCCTCATAGATGCGGTACAGCAGGTTGGTCGGATGCGGCATTGAGGTCGACTCCCACTGCCATGCTACCGGGTGGGCCCGCCACCCTCCTGGGACCTCCGCACCAGATCGACCGGCACCTCCACCACCTTCGCCCGCAGGTACTCGCCCAGGGACTTGGCCTGCGGGTCGGTGCGCGTCGATGACGAGACCCCCTCTCCCAGGAGACCGACCACGACGAAGTTGAGCGCCCTCAGGTTGGCCAGCAGATGGCGCTCGACCGGGAGCGCCGACGTCTCGGGGAGCAGCTCGCGGAGCCGCTCGACGGTCAGGTACTCGACCAGCCAGGCAAGAGCCTGGTCGTCCCGGACCCACACGCCCAGGTTGGCGTTGCCGCCCTTGTCGCCCGACCGCGCGCCGATGAGCAGCCCCAGCGGGACGGGTGCCGTCTCGCCCTGCTCCGGCGCCGGCAGGTTCCACCGGACGGCGGGGGCCTCCAACGGGTCGGCCCTGGTGAGCGGGACCTCCTCGACGGAGCCATCGAGGTGCACCTCCTGGTCGACGAGGTCGGCGGGGATCGTCGTCGGCCAGTAGACCGCATAGGGCGTGGAATCCGAGGGAGGGGCCGTCAGGAAGAAGCCTGGGTAGTGGGCGAGGGCGAGCTCTACGCCGGCGCGCGAGAACGCCTTGCCGACCTTCTGGGCGTCCGGGTCCTTCACCGTCACCCGGAGGTGGGCCATCGCCTCCTCGTTCGAGCCGGGATCGGGCCGGTCCCATCGGATCAGGCGGACGTCGACCTCGGCGAAACGCTCCCGGCCGCCGACCGCCCGCCACAGTGCCTCCTCGGCCGAGCGCGCCTTCTCCTCGATGTCCAGCCCCGTCAGCACGAAGGTCGTCGTGTTGCGGAACCCGCCCAGGTGGTTGAGGGCGATCTTGACTTCGGGCGGCGGCGGCTCGCCGAGCACGCCCTCCACCCGGACCCGGTCGGGCCCTTGGTCGACGAGCCGAATGGTGTCGAATCGGGCGGTGACGTCGGGGTTGAGGTAGCGGGGCCCGCCGATCTCGTACAGCAGTTGGGCGGTGACCGTGCCCACCGACACCATGCCGCCGGTGTCTGGATGCTTGGTGACGACGAAGCTCCCATCACGGTGCAGCTCCACGAGCGGGAACCCGACGTGGTCGAGACCCGGCACCTCCTGGAAGAAGCTGTAGTTGCCGCCGGTGGCCTGGGCGCCGCACTCGATGACGTGCCCGGCCACCACCGCCCCGGCCAGGGCGTCCCAGTCGTCTCGCCGCCAGCCGAAGTGCCAGGCCCCGGGACCGACCACGAGGGCGGCATCGGTGACCCTGCCGGTCACCACGACGTCGGCACCGAGCTCGAGCGCCCGGGCGATCCCCCACCCCCCCAGGTAGGCGTTGGCGGTGACCGGTGTGACCGGGGCTGCCGCCAGCGGGACCCCGGTATCGAGGTGCCGGAGCTCGTGGCCGGCGGCCTGCCAGTCGGGGAGCCGGGTGAGGACGTCGTCACCCTCGACGAACGCCACCCTCGGTCGCAGTCCCAACCGGGCCGCCAGCTCGTCGAGGCGGGCGGCGAGGCCGCGAGGGTTGAGCCCACCGGCGTTGGCCACCACGCGGATGCCCCGGTCAAGGCAGGTCCCCAGCACCTCCTCCATCTGGGCGAGGAAGGTGGTCGCGTACCCACCCTGCGGGTCGGCCATGCGGGAGCGCCACAAGATGGCCATCGTCAGCTCGGCGAGGTAGTCCCCGGTGAGGACGTCGATGGGACCGCCCTCGACCATCTCCCTCGCCGCCGAACGGCGGTCGCCGTAGAAACCCGAGCCGTTGGCGATACGAAGGGGACCCATGGCCCGAGGATAGGGAGCCGTCACCGTGGCCCCGGCGGGGTCACCCCCTGGCGAGCCAACTCTCCTCCGAGCAAAGCGCTTCGATGTGGTCGGGGTGGGTGGGCACACCCGTCGTCAGGTTGACGTGCCCGTCCTCGGTGACGACGAGGTCGTCCTCGATCCTCACACCGATCCCCAGGAGCTCGGCTGGGACGGCGTGAAGGATCTTCTCAGCGGCGTCACGCGCCTCCTGCTCCGCGACCCTGGCGGCGGCCGTTCCCCGGGTGACGCGGCGCTCGGTCCACTCGTCCAGGTCGTATTCGAGCAGCGCGAGCTCGATCTCGGGGCTATCCGGGGACACGTAGAGGCCCGGCTCGACGGTGAAGGCCATCCCCGGCTCGAGCGGCCGCGGCCGTCCCCCAACCCGGCTCGCGCCGGCGTCGTGGACGTCGAGCCCCAGCCAGTGGCCGGTGCCGTGCATGAAGAACTCCCGGTAGTGGTGCATGGCGAGCGACTCGGCCACCCCCAGGGGGAGCAGGCCGAGGTCCACCATGCCCTCGGTCAGCACCGCGGTGGCGACGTCGTGGATCTCCCGAAGCGAGGAGCCCGGCCGGGCGGCGTGGAGCCCGGCGCGCTGGGCGGCGAGCACGATGTCGTACACCGCCCGCTGGGGGGCGGTGAAGGAGCCGCTCGCCGGGAAGGTCCGGGTGATGTCGGAGGAGTAGCCGTCGATCTCGGCGGCGGCGTCGATGAGGAGGAGGTCGCCGTCCTCGACGAGGCGGTCGTTCTCCACGTAGTGGAGGATGACGGCGTTGGAGCCCGAGGCCACGATCGAGGGATACCCGTTGCGAGGCGACCCGCCCTCCCGCCACACGTACTCCATGGCAGCCTGCACCTGGTACTCATACAGGCCGGGACGGGCGAAGCGCATGGCCTCCCGATGCCCCTCGGCGGACAGCAGGCAGGCGGCGCCGAGGCTCTCGATCTCGGACGCCGACTTCCGCAGCCGCATCTCCGACAGCGGCACCGACACGTCGTGGACCGCCATCGGGGCGGGGCGGCCGAACCGCTCGCGGTACGACCGGGCCCGCTCCAGCAACCCGGTGATGCGGGCGTCGTGGGCCGGGTTGCCGAGGCGGTAGAAGAGGGTGTCGCGGCCGAGCATGATCCGGGGCAACACCTCGTCGAGCTCCCCCAGGTCGTAGGCGGTATCGGCGGCATGGCGGGCAATCGCCCCCTCGGTCCCCGCCCGGTACCCGTTCCAGATCTCCATCTCACGGTCACGGGGGCGTACGAAGAGGTGGAAGTCCCCGTCGGGATGGCCGGGCACGAGTACGCAGACCGCGTCGGGCTCCTCGAACCCCGTCAGGTAGAAGAAGTCGGAGTCCTGGCGGAAGGGGTGGGTGACGTCGTGGTTGCGGATCGTCTCGCTGGCGGCGGGAACGACGGCGATGGCTGAGTCGCCGATCTCGGCGGCGAGGCGCTGGCGGTGTTCGCGAAAGCGGTCGGGCATGGCCACAGTCTCGCAGACTCCCGCGTCCGCATCTGCGGGCGGCGCTACGACGGCAAGACCAGGTCCACGATGAGCGGGAGATGATCCGAGCCGAGGTCGGCGCCCAACCGGCGATCCACCACCACCCACTCGTCGGAGTGCACCAGGTGGTCGATCGGCACCCTAAGCAGACGGGGCAGGGAGGTGGGGAAGCTCGGCTGCGGCCCGAACCCCCGCGACGAGTCGCGGAGCCCACCGATCGAGGCGAGCCGTCCGAAGGCATGGGACCACTGGGTGGCGTTCATGTCGCCGGCGACGATCGCCGGGACCTCCTGGGATACCGCCCACTCGGCGGCAAAGCGGATCTGGGCGTCGCGGTACAGCGATCGCACCTCGGTGGTGGGCGCCAGCGGATGACTGGACAGGAGGGCTACCGGCCGTCCTTCGAGGAGCAGGCGGACCTCCACAGCCCGTGGCTGGTCGCGGGTGAAGCCGAACCCGGTGACCTCCGCCCCGGGCTGGGTGAGGACGAGCGTCCCGAAGATCAGGTCGCCACCGCGCACCGTGTCGACGATGTAGGGGAGCCCCGCGTCCAGGATGGCCTCCTCCCATGGGCGGCTCACCTCGTGGAGGAAGACGACGTCCGCCTCGGTGGCCCGGAGGAAGTCGATGACCTCGCCGAAGCGATCGTTGTCCGAGAGCACGTTGTACGAGACGACCCGGAGCGCCGGGGTGCCCTCGGGAGGCGGGGCCGGGCGGCCCAGGAACAGCGGGAGGACGAGGGCGGCGTTGAGCGCCGTCGCGACCAGCACCGTCCAGCCCGTGCGGCGCCAGCGGGCGAGGACGAGGAGCAGGCCGAGCACCCCGAGCAGCAGGGCGAGCTGCACCCTGAGGTTGGCGACGAGGTCGAGCCACCAGACCCATGCCCCGAGGAAGGCCGCCACCGAGAGGGCGGCCAGGAGCAGGGCGGGGATCGCCACGACGATCATCGCTCGATCAGGGTAGGGAGCCCGCGGGCGACGCGATCAGTCGAAGTCGGTGGCAAGGGCCGGGTCCCGCAGGTGGTCGAACATCCGCCTGACGTGGGCCGGGATGATCCGGCCGAGCGACAGGTCGGGGATGTCGCCCTCCCCGAACCATCCGACCTCGGTGGTCTCGACCGAGGTGGTGGGCTCTCCGCCCAGCAACTCGCACACGAAGAACAGCAGATAGGCGTGCTGCGGCGCCGCCGGGTAGGGATGCCGGAGCTTGTCGAAGACAGCCGCCAGCTTGATCGCCCTCGCCAGATAACCGGACTCCTCCCGGATCTCGCGCTCAACCGATTTCGACGGCGGCTCGCCCACGTCGATCCACCCCCCGGGGAGGGTCCACCGTCCGTCGGCTGCCTCGCGGACCATCAGGATCCGCTGGTCGGGGTCGAACACCGCGCCCCGGGCGATGAGCAGCGGGGTGGCGTACCCGCGCAACCCGGAGAACACCGAGGCGATCGAGTCGGGGTCTGCCGAGGGGTGGGCGGCCATCTCGGCGGCGATTCGGCGAACCTCCTCGTACCGCTGCCGGTCGAACACGCCGTCGGCGAAGGTGAGGCCGCTCTGGGCGATGGCCTGGAGGCGTCGCACCCATCCCAGCCGAGGATCATGCGGTGACACCGCCCTCCCGTCTCCGCCGCCGCCGCTCAAGGGATGGTGGCCAGCCATCCGGCCACCGCGGCACCGATCGCCGGCCCCGAGTCCTCCTGGACGAAGTGGGAGCCGCCCACCACGACCTTCTCCTGGTTCGGCCAGCCCAGGCAGACGTCCCGCTGACGGCCGACGAGGATCGACCCGGGGTCGGCGTCGACGAAGAGCTTCGGGATCGGGCTCGTGGCCATCCAGGCCGAGTAGGCGGCGACGAGCTCGTGGACGTCGGCGGGCTCGCCGTCGATGGGGATCTCGCGGGGCCAGGTGAGCATTGGTCGCCTCCGCTCGCCTGGATCGAGAAAGGGCCTCCGGTACTCGGCCATCACCTCGTCGGCGAGCGGGTCGAGCACCGAGGCGGGCAGGATCCGCTCCACGAACACGTTCTTGTCGAGGACCATCTTCTCGCCCGCAAGCGAGCGCATCGCCTGGAAGATCGGGCGGGCGGCCTCCGGCCAGTCCTCCCAACCCAGCGGCGCCACGATCGTCTCCATGTAGGCGATCGCCCGGACCGCGTCCCGATGGCGGTTCGCCCAGTCGAAGCCCAGGGCCCCTCCCCAGTCGTGGAGGACGAAGGTCACCCGGTCGTCGACCCCGAGCCGCTCGAGCAACCCGTCGAGATACCGCCGGTGCTCGACGAATCGATAGGAGCCGGGCCCGGGGTCCGGGAGTGGACCGGAGTCGCCCATCCCCACCAGATCGGGGGCGATGCACCGGCCTAGTTCTGTCAGTTCCGGGATGACCCGGCGCCAGAGGAATGACGACGTGGGGTTCCCGTGGAGGAAAACGATCGGATCACCATCGCCCACCTCGACATAGGCCATGGTCACCCCGTCCACGGCCTGGTGGCGCTTGACGAGCTCGGTCATTCGGCGCGCCACGGTACCGTGCCAGATCCTCGGGAACGAGCTCGACCACCGTGGATCTGGAGAAGCGCCCGACACGCGGCCAGGGTCATGGCCGCGGACCTCGACGCCACGCCACAGCGGGCTGACGGTGCAGCTCTGCGGTGATACCCACGTGGCCAGCTTCGGAGGGTGTTCGCATCACCCGACCTGGGCTCAGGCGATCGCTTCGACCGGGCGATCGCCGAGTTCGCCGTGCGGTAGGCCGAGCAGAACGAGTCCGACCACCGAGCGCTCACCAAGGCGATCGCCGCCGGCCCGCTTGAGGCGGCCATCGAGGTCTGACCCGGAGCGCCCGGTCAGGGCCGCTCGGTGAACCAGGTCTCCAGCACCCGGATCTGGTCGGCAAGGCTCGAGAAGCTCCCGCCACCGAGCGTGGCCCGGCGCTCCACCGAGCTGCGGGGGTCGACCAGTCCCAGATCGACCGGCTCGAAGCGGGGGTCCGCTGCCTCCAGGTCGGCGGCCGTGGCCGTCGCCAGGTCCCGGCCGGTCGCCACGAGCCGGCCCACCAGCCGGCCCACCGCCTCGTGGGCGTCCCGGAACGGAACCCCCCTCAGGACGAGCGCCTCGGCCAGATCGAGAGCGGTGGTCCACGACGAGGGGGCGGGCGGATGGAACTCGGCGGAGCCGAGCAGTGCGGTTAATGCCTCGAGCGTTGCGGCCAGGGTGTCGTCGGCTGCGAAGGCCTGGGCCTTGTCCTCCTGGAGGTCCCGGTTGTAGGCGAGGGGAAGCCCCTTCTGGAGGGCGAGCAGGGCGGTCAGGTTGCCGATCACACCGGCTGCCTTGCCGCGGGCGAGCTCGGCGATGTCCGGGTTCTTCTTGTGGGGCAGTGCCGACGAGCCGGTGGTGAGGGCATCGGCGAAGGTGACCCATCCGAACTCGGTGCTCGCCCAGAACACCAGTTCCTCGGAGAGCCGCGACAGGTCGACCATCGTCTGGGCACAGCACCAGACGTACTCGGCCACGAGGTCGCGGGCACCCACCGCGTCGAGTGAGTTGGCGAACACCACGTCGAGTCCCAGCCGGCGGGCCGATTCGATCGGGTCGAGCGGCAGGCTGGATCCCCCCGAGGCACCGGCGCCGAGCGGGGACACGCCCAGCCGGGCGGCCACCTGCTGGAATCGCTCCCGGTCCCGCAACGCCATCCAGGCGTAGGCGAGGAGGTGGTGCCCGAGCGGGACCGCTTGTGCCTGCTGGAGGTGGGTGTAGGAGGGGACCACCACGTCGGCGTTGCGGGCCGCCAGCTCGACCAGGGTCGAGCCGAACCGGGAGAGGTCGGCGGCCCGGGCTGCGGCCGCGCGACGCAGGTACAGGCGCAGGTCGAGGGCCGCCTGGTCGTTGCGTGAACGACCCGTGTGCAGCTTTCGCCCCGGTTCCCCCACCAGCCCGACGAGACCACGTTCAACGGCGGTGTGAACGTCCTCGTCGGACTCCACGAACTCGAAGGTGCCGTCGTGGGCGTCGGCGAGGAGCCGCAGCAGACCGGCGTGGATGGCCTCGTGCTCCTCGTCGGTGAGCAGCCGTACCCGGTGGAGCATGGCGGCGTGGGCGAGTGAGCCTTCGATGTCGTCGACCAGCAGTCGCCGGTCGGTCCCGTCGACGGTGAACCGCCAGAGCACGTCGGCGGGCTCCTCGTCGAAACGGCCACCCCAGAGGGTCATGCCGGGCTCCGCCCGAAGTAACCGTCCCACGCCTCACGTCTCACGCCGGACGGGAGGCGATGTTGCGCAGCGTGCGACGTGCGACGTGCGACGTGCGACGGTCTCACTCCCCCTCCCCCAGCCGCTCCTCGCCGATCCTCCGCAACCGGAGTGCGTTGAGCCGGATGAACCCGGCGGCGTCGGCCTGGTCGTACACCTCGTCCTCCTCGAAGGTGGCCGTGGCGTGGTCGTACAGGTCGTAGTGGTCGGAGCGCCGCCCTTCGACCGTCACCGCTCCCCTGTACAGGCGCAATCGCGCCTCGCCATTCACCCGCTGCTGGACCTCGTCCATGAATGCCTGCAGGGCCCGTCGCTCGGGGGCGAACCAGAAGCCGTTGTAGACCATCTCGGCGTACCGCGGGACCAGCTCGTCCCGGAGGTGGGCCACCTCCCGATCGAGGGTGATCGACTCGACCGCCCGGTGGGCGTGGTGGAGCAGGGTGCCTCCCGGTGTCTCGTAGACGCCCCGGCTCTTCATCCCGACGAACCGGTTCTCGACGATGTCCACCCGGCCGACGCCGTGCCGGCCGCCCAGCCGGTTGAGCTCGGTGAGCAGGGCGACCGGCTCCATGGCTGTGCCATTCATCGCCACCGGGTTGCCCTTCTCGAACGAGATGGTCACGACCTCGGCGGCATCAGGGGCGTTCTCGGGATCCACCGTCATGCGGAACATGCCCTTCGGGGGCGACACCCACGGGTCCTCGAGGACCCCGCCCTCGTAGGAGATGTGCAGCAGGTTGGCGTCCATCGAGTAGGGACGCTCCGGGGTGACCGGCACCGGGATGCCCCGCTCCTCGGCGTAGCGGACCAGGTCGGCGCGGCCCCGCAGCTTCCACTCCCGCCAGGGGGCGATGACCTTGATGTCCGGTTCGAGAGCGAACGCCGAGAGCTCGAAGCGCACCTGGTCGTTGCCCTTGCCAGTGGCTCCGTGGGCGATGGCGTCGGCCCCCGTCTGACGGACGGCGCGCATCATCCCCCGGGTGATGATCGGCCTGGCCAGCGAGGTTCCGAGGAGGTAGTACCACTCATACACCGCGTTTGCCCGGATTGCCGGAAACACCGCCTCGCGGACGAACTCGCCCCGGAGGTCCTCGACGATCGCCTCGGCGGCACCGGTGGCGAGGGCCTTTTCCCGGGCCTCCTCGACCTCCTCGCCCTGGCCGACGTCGGCGGTGTAGGCAATCACTTCCGCCCCATACTCCTCCCGCAGCCACGCCAGGATGACCGAGGTGTCGAGGCCACCCGAGTAGGCGAGGACCACTCTCATCGTTCTGCTCCGATCCGCTCCAGGCGGCGCGCCACGGCCGCGCCGCCGATCTCTTCCGATGCCACGACCAGCAGCGTGTCGTCGCCGGCCACCGTCCCCAAGACCCCCTCGAGCGCCGCTGCGTCGAGCGTCGCGGCCACGACGTGGGCGGCGCCGGGGGGCGTCCGCACGACCACCAGGTTGCCACTGACCTCGATGGACGCTGCGAACTCCTCGAGAGCGCGCCCGAGCGCCGGCCCCGCGCCATCCGGGTCCTCGACCGAGCCGAGCACGTACCCGCCGGCTCCGTTCTTGACCGCCCCGATCGCCTGGAGGTCCCGCGAGACGGTGGACTGGGTGACCACGTGACCCAGCGAGGCGAGCAGGCCGACGACCTCGGCCTGGTTCCGGATCTCCTGCTCGGCGAGCAGGGTCCGTAGCGCCCGGCGCCTGGCCCCGGTGGTCGTCATCCGCCCACCGTCTGCGCCAAGACGGTGTGGAGGAGGCCGACGGCCTCGTCCACCTCCTCCGCCGAGATGGTGAGGGGAGGCGCGAAGCGGATGGCGTCGGGCCGCACCGCATTGACCACCAGGCCCGCCCCGAGTGCCGCCATCACCACCTCGCCGGCCCGCGGCTCGGCGAGCACCGCTGCAAGCAGCAGGCCGCGGCCACGCACTCCCGCCACCCCGGGGAGCCCGGCCAGCCCCGAGCGCAGCTGAGCCGAACGATCCCGGCAGTTTCCGAGCAGGCCCCGGTCGGCGATCTCGTCGAGGACGGCGAGAGCGGCGGCCGACACCACCGGGCCACCGCCGAAGGTGGTTGCGTGATCTCCCCGGTCGAACGCCTCGGCCACCTCCTGGCGGGCGAGGCACGCCCCGATCGGGAGTCCGTTGGCGAGCGCCTTCGCCAGGGTGGCCACATCGGGCTCGATCCCCAGACGTTGCCAGGAGAACCAGGTCCCGGTCCGGCCCACCCCGGCCTGGACGTCGTCGACCACCAACAGCACGTCCCGCTCGTCGCACAGCGCCCGAACGCCGGCGAGGTAGCCCTCGTCGAGGGGGACGACGCCACCCTCGCCCAGGATCGTCTCCAGCATCACTGCCGCCGTCCGCTCGGTCACCGCCTGCTCGAGAGCCTCGAGGTCGCCCGCCGGCACCTGCCGGAAGCCCGGCGGAAGTGGTTGGAACACGGCCTGCTTGCCGGGCTGGCCGGTGGCCGCCAGGGTGGCAAGGGTCCTCCCGTGGAACGACCCGTCGAGGGACACGACCTCGATGCACTCCGGGCCCCGGCGCCTCCCGCCCCACCGGCGGGCGAGTTTGATGGCCGCCTCGTTGGCGGTGGCCCCGCAGTTGGCGAAGAACACCCGGTCGAGCCCGGACAGGCCGGTGAGCCGCTCGGCGAGCTCCACCATCGGCTCGGTCGTGAACAGATTCGACACGTGGGTGAGCGTGGTCATCTGCGCCGCCACCGCCCCCGCCACCCGCGGGTTGGCGTGGCCCACCGACACGACCGCCAGGCCCGTGAGGCAGTCGAGGTAGCGCCTGCCGCCCTCATCCCACAACCACGACCCGGAGCCGCGGACGAAGGCCACCGGAACCCGGGCGTAGGTCTGCATGACGACCGCCGCCTCGCGGGCGAGCAGGTCGGTCACGTCCGCCCATCGATCATGGTGCCGATCCCCTCGGCGGTGAAGATCTCGAGGAGTAAGGCGTGCTGGACCCTCCCATCGAGTACGTGGGCGTGGCGGACACCGGACTCGAGAGCGTCGGCGGCCGACTGGAGCTTGGGGAGCATCCCGCCGGTGGTCGCGCCCAGCAGGGACTCGAGATCGTCGACCCCCATCCGGGCGATGAGCGACTCGGGGTCGGAGGGGTCTCGATACACGCCCTCGACGTCGGTGAGATAGACGAGCTTCTGGGCCCCGATGGCGGTGGCGATGGCGGCGGCCGCGGTGTCGGCGTTGGTGTTGTAGACCTCGCCATCGGCGCCGAGCGCCACCGGGGCGATCACGGGTACGAGGCCCTCACCGATGAGGCGCCGGAGGAAGTCGGCGTTGACCGATTCGATCTCGCCCACGAACCCGAGGCGCGGGTCGAGGGGCCGGGCGGTGAGCAGGTTGCCGTCGATCCCTGACACGCCGATCGAGCGGGCGCCGTGGCCGTTGAGGAGGCGGACGATATCTGCGTTCACCTCGCCGATGAGCACCTTCTGCACGACCCGAACGGTGTCGGCATCGGTCACCCTGAGCCCGTCCACCCACTCGGGCTCCAGGCCGGCGCGGGCCATCTCGGCCGAGATCTGAGGCCCACCGCCGTGGACGACGACGGGGTGCACGCCCACCATCGCCAGCAACGTGACGTCACCGGCGAAGCTGTGCCGGAGCTCGGGATCCTCCATCGCCGAGCCCCCGTACTTGATCACCACCACCCTGCCCCGGAATTGGCGGATGAACGGCAGGGCCTCCATGAGGATGCGCGCCTTCCCCATCGAGTTGGCGATGCGGCTCTTGGCCGGGCTGGGCTTGGTGTGGCCGGTTCTCACGATCGTGCTCCGTTGAATCGGACGTAGTCGGGGGTCAGGTCGGTGGTGACGACCGCGGCGGCGCCGGGCCCCTTCCCGACCACCACGTCCACGGTGAAGTCGCCCGCCAGCAACTCCGAGACGAGGTCCTCGTCGGTCCCGATCCCGACCCCGCCGGCCGCCACCGGAACCCCCTGATAGGCGATGTCGACGGCACCGGGGTCGAGGTCGACGCCGGCCGTCCCCAGCGCCGCCAGCACCCTGCCCCAGTTGGGGTCGGCCCCGTAGAACGAGGCACGAACGAGGGAGGAGTCGGCGACGGCCATGGCCAGGGCACGGGCCTCCCGGTCCCCGGGCGCTCCCCGGACGCTGAGGTCCACCACCTTCGACGCTCCCTCGGCGTCGGTGGCCATGAGCCGGCTGAGAGCCCGGCACACCTCCGTCACGGCCGCCTCGAACTCGGTGGGGTCGGGCCGGACGCCCGCCGCACCCGACGCCATCAGGAGGACGGTGTCGTTCGTCGACTGGCAGCCGTCGAGGTTCAGGCAGTTGAACGTCGCGTCGGCGGCCCCCCGGAGGACTGCGTCGAGCTCGCCGGCGTCGACGATCGCATCGGTCGTCACGAAGGCCAGCATCGTGGCCAGGTCGGGCCGGACCATCCCCGCCCCCTTCGCCATCCCGCCCACCCGCCATCCGCCGGCAGCCTCGTGGTCTGCCAGCTTGGGCACCGAATCGGTGGTCATGATCCCCCTGGCGGCCAGGAGAGCGTGGTCGGACGTCCGTCCGGCGGCGGCGGCGAGGCCGGGCAGGGCGGCCCGGATCCGGTCGACGGGGAGCCGCGGTCCGATCGGGCCGGTCGAGGACACGAGGATCTCGCCCGGCTGCGCCCCCAACGCCTCGGCGGCCGCGGCTGCCACCATCTCGGCATCGGCGAGGCCGGCCGACCCGGTGCCGGCGTTGGCGCATCCCGAGTTCACGACCACCGCCCGAAGCCGACCGGCCGCCAGCACCCGGCGACCGAGCACCACGGGCGGCGCCGCCGTCCTCGACGTCGTGAACATCGCCGCCGTCGGGACCGGGGAGTCGGCGACGATCAGCGAGAGGTCGGGATCCCCCGACGCCTTGATCCCGCACGCCGTGCCGGCGGTGGCGAATCCGGCCGGGGCGACCACACCCGAGGGCTGCCCCGTCACGGCAGCCAACCCGACAGGGGAAGCCCGGTCTCCTCGGCGAGCCCGAACACGAGGTTGGCCGCCTGGATCGCCTGACCTGCCGCCCCCTTGACGAGGTTGTCGATGGCGGCCTGGGCGATCACGGATCCGGTGGGCTCGTCGAAGAAGGCAGTCACGAATGCCCGGTTCGAGCCCGAGGCCCACCTGGTCTGGGGCGGCTCCTCGACGACGGTGACGAACGGCCGTCCTGCGTAGGCGGACCGAAGGGCGTCCCGCAGGTCCTGCTCGCCCACTCCCGGCCGCGCCGGAGCCGTCACCGTCGCCAGCTCGCCGCGCTGCATCGGCACGAGGTGGGGGGTGAACACGACCGCGTGGTGGGTGCCGGTCGCCTGTTCGATCCCCATCTCGATCTCGGGTCGATGTCGGTGCCGGGTCACGTTGTAGGCCCGAACCCCTTCGGCCACGCTGCCGAAGAGCAGATCCTCACGAAGCGACCGGCCCGCCCCGGACACCCCGGAGAGACAGTCGGCGACGATGGTGCCCACCTCGACCAGGCCCGCCCGGAGGAGGGGCACGATGGCCAGCAGCACGGCGGTCGGGTAGCAGCCCGGCGCGGCCACCCGGCGGGCGCCGGCGAGATCGAACAACTCGGGCAGCCCGTAGCGCCAGCGCGGGAGCTCGCCGACGAGCGAGTGCTCGGACCCGTAGGCCTGCCGGTACCGATCGGCGGTGTCGAGCCGGAAATCCGATCCCAGATCGACGACGGCCGCTCCCCGTTCGGCCAGCTCGTGGGCGAGCTCGGCGGACGCACCGTGCGGGAGGGCGAGGAACACGACGTCGACGGCCGGCAGGGACCCGAGGTCGAGCCCGCCGAGCGGGCGCTCTCCCCCGCTCAGCTGGGGATGGACGGCGCCCAGCGTCGAGCCCGCCCTGGAGTGGGCGCCCAGATGGACGAGCTCGAGCACCGGGTGGGCGTCGAGCAGCCGGACGAGCTCGCCCCCGGCATATCCGGAGGCGCCGAAGACGGCGGTGCGGAGGTGGGTCAGGCGGATCCCTGCATGTGGGAGGCGCACTCTACATCTTCACCCGCATATGCGCATAGGCGTGTCAGCCAGGTGGTTCGAGATTGCGGCCGGGCATCGAAGGCACCTCGGCGTCGCGGATCCACGCCTCGACCACCGCAGCCACCTCGGGGCCGGCCACCTCGGCCACCAGGCCCAGGAAGTCCTCGGTGGTGGCATTGCCGTAGGCGAAGCGGGCGGTCCAGGTCCGCAGAACCTGGAACGTCACCTCGTCGCCGGTGAGGTCGCGAAGGGCCACGAGCGCCAGGGCCCCCCGTTCGTACACCGAGACGGTGAAGAGGTCGTCGGGCCGGGGGAAGTCGGGGGGCGGATAGGCCTCGGCCGCCCGTCGCCGGGCCTCCGCGGCCGGCACCCCCTGATCGGCCAGTTCGGCACCGCTGAACCGCCGGTGGGCCGCCTCGACCTGGCCGTCGTAGACGGAGGTGCCGTGGCGGTGCTCGATCCACAGCCAGTGGGCGAACGTGGCCAGCCCCTCGTTCAGCCAGATGTCGTCCCACTGCGCCACCGAGACCGAGTTGCCGAACCACTGATGGGCGAGCTCGTGGGCGATCACGACGTCGCCCCAGGCCATGGAGGCGACCGTGTAGGTCGGGACCATCTGGGTCTCGAGGGCCGCGGCCAGGTCGTCGTTGACGACCACCGCCCCGACGGCGTCGAACGGGTAGGGGCCGAATCGTTCCTCGAAGAACTCGATGATCTCCGGCTGGAGCCCGAAGGCATCGAGCAGGCCCCCCTCGACGGCAGGGTCGAACCACGTCGTGAACGTCATCCCACCCACCTCCTCCGTTCGCTCGACGAAGGTCCCGATCGCCAGACCCACGAGGTAGGGAGCGACCGGCTGCTCGTATCGCCAGCGGAACACCCCCGGGGAAGGATGGTCGGCTCGCCCTCCCGACACCGCCTGCCACCCCTCCGGGAGGCGCACGACCAGTTCGACGGTCGCCTTGTCGGCCGGGTGGTCGTTGGTGGGGAACCAGCTCTGGGCCCCGTCGGGCTGGGAGAAGACGTAGAAGGAGTCTTTGGCCCTCCTCCATCCGGGAGCGAACGGCACCGCACCGGCCGGGACCGGCTCGGGCACCCCGGCGTACTCGACGACGACCTGGAACTCGACGCCTGCGACGATGGGCGCGCCAGGAACGATCACGAGCTCCCTCCCCCGCCGCTCGTGACGGGCCGGGACCGGATCCTCCCCGGCGGTACCCAGTGCCACCGACCCGACCTCGAGTCCGGCGAGATCGAGGTGGAGACCACCCAGGTCCTGGAGGGCGACGGCCGTGATCGTCGTGGCTCCGTCCACTGATCCGGCCTCGGGGTCGACGCCGAGATCGATGGTGTAGTGGAGCACGTCGTACCCTCCGTTCCCGAGCGCCGGGTAGAGCCGATCGCCGATCCCCGGGGCGCCGATCGGGGCGGGGGCGGTGCTCGTGGTCGTCGTCGTCGGGATCGTCGTCGTCGGGTTCGTCGTCTCGGCGATCGGTGCCGACGACGGCTCGCCCGGGGCGGCGCTGCAGGCCGCCAGCACCGACAGGACGGCGACGGCCCTACTCGGCTTCCACATCGTCGCTCTCCGGTGGTGGCCCGGGGTCGGCGAGGCCCCGGTCGAGTGCCCATGCCCGCACCGCTTCGTATGCCTGTGCCGGGGAGTAGGGGCCTTCCTCGATGCGCCGCTCGAGGAGCACGGCGATGACCTCGCCCACGAGCGGGCCTGGGGCAATGCCCAGGTAGGACATGACCTGGTTGCCGTCGATCGGCGGGCGCAGGCTCGCCAGTTCCTCCTGGGTGGCCAGGTGCGCAATCCGCTCCTCGAGCTCGTCGATGCGTCGCTGGATCGTGCGAGCCCGAACCGGATTGGCGGTGGTCACATCGCACCGCACGAGCACATTGAGGTCGTCGAGCAGGTGCCCGGCATCCCGGACGTAGCGACGGACGGCGGCATCGGTCCAACCCATCTTGAGGGTGTGCGGGCGGAGATGGAGGAAGACGAGCCTGGCGACGTCCTCGACCACCTCTCTCGGGTACCGGAGGGCCTTGAGCCTCTCGCTGGCCATGCGGGCACCCACCACCTCGTGGTGATGGAAGGTGACACCACGGGGGCCATACGCCCGGGTGGCCGGCTTGGCGATGTCGTGGAGCAGGGCGGCCAGACGGATCACCAGCCGGGGCGGGGTCTTCTCGGTGACCGCCACGGTGTGGGCGAGGACGTCCTTGTGCCGGTGGACCGGGTCCTGCTCAATCGCCAGGCCCGGCAGTTCGGGGAGGAACAGGTCGGCGAGGCCCGACCTGAGCACCCCCCACAGGGCCTCACCGGGCTGGTCGGTGGTGATCAGCTTGCTGAACTCGTCGCGGATGCGCTCCGCCGACACGATGGCGAGACGGTCGGCCATCTCTCGGACCGCGGCCTCGGCGGCGTCGTCCGGCTCGAACCCGAGCACGGCCTGGAACCGGTAGAGCCGGAGCATCCGCAGCGGGTCGTCCGAGAACGAGACGTGCGGGTCGAGGGGCGTCCGCAGGACCCCGGCGGCGAGATCGGCCAGCCCCCCGTGAGGGTCGACGATCTCGGCGTCGGGGAGGGTGATCGCCATGGCGTTGACCGTGAAGTCCCTCCGGGACAGATCCTCGTCGATCGAATCCGAGAACATGACGACGGGCTTGCGCGACTGTTCCCGGTAGACCTCACTCCGGAACGTGGTGATCTCGTACGTCTGCCCACGCCGGACCACCCCGATGGTGCCGAACGCCTCGCCCACCGTGAACACGCTGTCGGCCCATCCGCCGACGATCCCCTTGATGAGCTCGGGGTGGGCGTCGGTGGTGAGATCCAGGTCGTCGTGAGGCCTGCCGAGGAAGGCGTCGCGCACCGATCCGCCCACCACGTAGAGCCGGTGGCCGGAGGCGGCGAACCGCTCACCCAGCTCGACGGTGGGGGATCCGGCCTCGACGAGGGGGCGCAGCCGATCGGGGATCACGATCGCGAGGGTATCGGCTGCCCGGCGGCGATCGGGGCAGGCCTGCGATCAGACCTCGACGCCGGCCTCGAGTGCCTTCGCCCGGAACTCGTGGGGGTTGCGGACGTGCCCGAGCGCCGCTGCCACGGCCACCTTGCGGGCCTTGACCAGCTCGAGGAGCGACTGGTCGAAGGTGCGCATGCCGAAGAACTCGGCGTCCTTCATGACCTCGACGTAGTCCTCGACCGCCGCGTCGCCGAGGATCCGTTCGCGAACTCGCTCGTTCGAGGTGAGGATCTCGGTGGCGAGGACCAGGCCCGAGCCGTCGGTCGAGTCGATGAGGCGGTGCGAGACCACGCCCCGCAGCAAGCCGGCCAGCTGGGACCGGGCGGTCCGCTGCTGGGATGGGGGGAAGAGCTCGACGAACCGGTTGATCGAGTCCATCGGGTCGGCCGTGTGCATGACCCCGGCGACGAGGTGCCCGGTCTCGGCTGCGGCGATCGCCGCCGCCGCGGTCGGCCCGTCGGCGATCTCGCTGATCATGATCACGTCGGCGTCCTGCCGGATGGCCCGGCGCACGCCCTCGGCGTAGTCGGCGGTGTCGACGCCGACCTCGCGCTGGGAGATCACGGCCAGGCGATCGGGGAAGAGCACCTCGATCGGATCTTCGACCGTCACCACCGACACCGGGCGGGTGGCGTTGATGTGCTCGATGAAGGCCGCGATCGTGGTGGTCCGCCCCGAGCCGGCCGGGCCGGTGAAGAGCACGAGACCGCGGGGCTCGGCGGCGAGCCGCTTCACCACCGGCGGCACCCCCAACCGCTCCATCGAGGGCACGCCCGGCACGACGCGTCGCATGACGAGGCTCACCGAGCCTCGCTGGCGGAACACGCTGACCCGGAATCGCCCGAGATCCTGGCGGCCGTAGGCGAAGTCGGCCTCGTTGTTCTGGCGGAAGTCGGCCGAGGCCTTCTGGGTGAAGATCGCCTGGGCGTAGCCCTCGGTGTCGGCCGGCCGGAGGCCCGGCAGGTCGGCGAGCCGCATCAGCTCGCCGTCGATGCGGATGACCGGCGGCGACCCGACCTTGAGATGGAGATCCGAGGCGTTGGCCTCGACAGCGCGGCGGAGCAGGTCGTCGATCGGTGTTTGCATCCTCGAGCCCTCTGTGTCGGACCAGGCTGGTATCGACTCCGCCGGCAGGCGTCTTGACGGGTTTCCCGCCCGGGTCAGAGGCGCCAGTGGCGCCCGGTCACGACGGCCGCCGCCTCGAACGCCTCCCACGACGCCGACGGGGAGACGAGCGGGGTGCCGTGGTCGACGTTGGTACCGGCCAGCCCCCGCAGCATCTCCGCCACCGAGGTGGTGATGGCCTGGAGGTGGTAGCCACCCTCGAGAAAGACCACGATCCGATTGGGCGGCACGATCCGGCGGAGCTGGGCGGCCATCATCCCGTAGTCGTCGGACACGAGCCGGAGCTCGGCCAGCGGGTCGAGGTCGTGGGCGTCGAACCCGCCGCTCACGAGCACCCAGTCGGGCCCGAACTGCTCGAGCACCGGGACCACCAATTGCGGGAACAGCGCCCGGTAGACGTCCCCGGCCGTACCGGCGGGCACTGGGACGTTCACCACCGTACCGACCGCCTCCCCCCAGCCGGTCTCCTCCACGCCCCCTTCCCCGGGATAGAAGGGCCATTGGTGGACGCTGATGTAGAGCACCTCGGGGTCACGGTCGAAGGTCGCCTGGGTCCCGTTGCCATGGTGCACGTCCCAGTCGAGGATGGCCACACGCTCCCCGGCGCCCCGGAGCAGTTGAGCCGCCACCGCTACGTTGTTGAAGAGACAGAAGCCCATCGCCCGGCCCCGGAGGGCGTGGTGTCCGGGGGGGCGAATGGCGAGAAAGGCGGAAGCATCGGACCGGGCGCGCAGCCATTCGATGGCGACCGGACCCGAGCCCGCCGCCCGCAGGGCCGCCTCCCACGAGTGGGGTCCCGCGTAGGTGTCGGGATCGAGCGGCCCTCCCCCGGCCTCGACGAAGCGCGCGATGGCAGCGATGTACGACGGCTCGTGGGCCAGGCTCAGCACCTCCAGCGAGACCTCGGGGGAGCGGACCTCGGTGAGGGCCAAACCGCTCGCCCGCACCCCCCGGTCGGCGGCTTCCAGACGGGCGGGCCGCTCGGGGTGCCATCGCCCCGTCTCGTGGAGGGCGAAGACCGGATGGGTGACGTACAGCAGCTCCACGACCCGTACTCTGCCATCCGTGCAGGCGACAGGCGACGACAGGGTGCGGCCACCCTCGGTCCGCGGCTCGTGGCCCGGCCGGGTGACCCTTCGCAGCGGCTGGGCCAGGGCCGTGGCGCGTCCCTACAACGACGACCTGCCGGATGCCGGGCTCCGTCTTGACCGCGGTTCTGCCGCCTTTCTCGCCGCCTCCGCCGCCTGGCTCCTCGACCAGGGTTGCGCGACGGTGCACTCGCCGCCGCTCATGGAGGGCGGTGCCCGGGTGTGGAGACAGGCGGGATTCGTCGATGGCCGCATCCTGGCGATCATGGAGCGCGACCTCCGCCGGGCGGTCGGGGCACCCCTCCATGCAGTCAGGGCCGGCCGCCGCGACGAGTGGGGGGCCTGCGCGGCCATCGATCGGGCGGCATTCCCCGTCACCTGGCGGGTGGGTGTCCTCGGGCTCCGGGACGCCGCCGAGGCGACGGGGTCGTCCCGGCTGTTCCTGGTCGACTCCGGGGGCTCACCCGTGGGCTTCGCCATCGCCGGAACCTCCTTCCAGACCGCCTACCTCCAGCGGATCGCCGTCCATCCCGACCATCGGGGGGCCGGCATCGGCCGCTCACTGGTGCGGGCAGCGGTCTCGTGGGCGCGATGCAACCAGGCGCGTACCATCCTCCTCAACACCCAGATCGACAACCAGGTCGCCGCCACCCTCTACCGCTCCGAGGGGTTCGTCGAAGGGCGCGAAGCCCTTCACGTACTCCGCCATCCCGCCGACCAGAGCCGAGAGCCGACATGATCCGCATCGTCACCGATTCCTCCGCCGACATCCCCGACGAGTTGCTCGACCGGCACCGGATCGAGGTGGTCCCGCTCACGATCCGGTTCGGCAGCGACGAGTTCGTGGATCGCCGCGACCTCGACTCCCACCGCTTCTGGGAGAAGCTCGTGGCCGGCCCGGCTCTGCCGGAGACGGCAGCCCCGTCGGCCGGAGCCTTCCTCGACACGTACCGGCGGATGGCCGCCGAAGGTGCCGAGGGAGTGGTAGCGGTGTGCATCTCGTCGGACATGAGCGCCACCTATCAGTCGGCGGTGATCGCCGCCGAGCAGGTTGCCGGGGACGTAGCGGTGCGGGTGGTCGATTCGAGGGCGGTCTCGATGATGCTGGGACTCCAGGTGCTGGCGGCGGCCGAGGGCGCCGAGACCGGGGCCACCCTCGACGAGGTGGCCTCGCGTGCGGTCACGGCGGGCTCGAACACGGGCCTCTTCGCCACGCTCGACACGCTCGAGTTCCTCCGGCGGGGAGGCCGGATCGGTGGGGCCCAGGCGCTCATCGGCGGTCTGCTCGACGTCAAACCGCTCATCACGATCGCCGACGGGGTGGTCCAGGCCGCCGGCCGGGTTCGCACCCGCTCCCGGGCGCTGGCGGCCCTCACCGCGGAGGTGGCCCGGCGGGCTCCGCGCATCCGGGCGCTGGCGGTGCTCCACGGGGCGACCACGGATCTCGACCGCTTCGAGGCGCTCGTACGCGAGGCGGCGCCCGGGGTCGATCCCATCGTGGCCGAACTCGGTGCCGTCGTCGGCACCCACGCCGGACCGGGTGTGGCCGGCGTCGCCTACCGGCTGAGCTGATGCCGCCCGCCCTCCCCGATCGGTACCGCCTGGAGGTCCGGCTCGGGCGAGATCAGGACGTCGAGGAGTGGCTCGGCACCGACACATCGCTCGAGCGACCGGTGCTGGTGCGGATCATCGGACCGGACGCCCCGGCCGACCGTCGGGAGGCATTTCTGGCCGCGGTCCGGGCGGCGTCGGCGGCGGCCCATGTCCACCTGTCCTCGGTGTACGTGGCAGAGGAGGTACCCGACGGTGCCTTCTCGGTCTCGGAATGGACGGGCGGTGTCTCTCTGGGTGACCGGATCGAGGCCGGGGCGACACTGGGGCCGACCGAGTTCCTGGCCAATGCCGCCGGGCTGGCCGACGGCCTCGCCGTCCTGCACGCCGCGGGAGCCGTCCACGGGGCCATCGACCCGAGCGCCGTGTCGTACTCGGTGGCCCACGCCGCCAAGCTCGGGGCCTTTGGACGTCCGGCGCTGGCCCGGAGCGCCTCAGAGGACGTCCGGGACCTGGCGCGCACGCTGGAGACGGCCCTCACGGGCCGTCCTGCCGGTGGCCCGCCTCCCTCCGAGCTCGTCGACGGGCTCGGCTCTGCGGTGGACCGGATCCTCGCCGACGCCCAGGCCGGCTACCTCAGCGCCCGCACCCTCGCCGAGGAGCTCCGGGCCGTGCCGACCCCGGAGCGAGTGGAGCCCGAGAGCCCGGGGTTCTCGCGCCGGCTGCTGGTCGCCGCCGGGATCCTGGTGGTCGCCGCCCTGGGACTCGTCGCCCTGGCGCGGCTGTTCGCCGTCGGCGGCGGCGGGCCCATCCTCATCCCCGACGGGAACACGGGGAGTCAGCCCCTCCCCCCGATTACCTCGACCACCGTCATCGAGCCGCCGGGTGCCGCCACGGGCATCGAGATCCGGTCGTTGACGGTCCACGACCCGTTCGGTGAGGGTGGGGAAAACGATGCCCAGCTCCCGAACCTCGTCGACGGCGACCCGGCCACCACCTGGAGCACCGAGCGCTACCGGAGCCCCCTCCCTCGCATCAAGCCCGGGGTGGGGTTGATGATGGTTGCCGCCTCCTCCCCGATCGTCCTCGACGTGATCCGGATCAGCGATGGGGTGGCCTACTCGCTGCGCTGGTCGGCGGCTTCACCCACCGACCCGGCCGACTGGGAGGAGATCGTGACGGGCCGGACCGTCGGCGGATCGCTCTCGCTCCGGCTGCCCCCTCGCCAGGCCGGCGCCTGGCTGCTGTGGCTCACCGATCTCCCCCAGCGCTCCCCGGGTGACTACTCGGCGGAGATCGGAGAAGTACGGTTCCGGGCGTGAGCGGATTCGCACGGGATCGCGAGCTCATGGCGCAGGTGGCGGCGGGAGACCGGGATGCCTTCTCCGAGCTGATGGCCGAGCATCAGGACCGGGTGTTCGCCGTGTGCCTCCGCACCATGGGCGAGCGGGAGGCGGCCCTGGACGCCACCCAGGACACCTTCGTGGCCCTCTGGCGCAAGGCCGGCCAGTACGAGGGGACCGCGGCGGTGGGGACCTGGCTGTACCGGATCGCCGTGAACACCTGCTACGACCAGCTCCGCAGGCGGCGACGCCGGGCCACCGAGCCCCTCCCCGACCTGGAGCCGGCCGATCCCCGAGCCACCGACCCCTTCGAGGCGGCCGACGAGCGGCCCGCCCTCGAGCACGCCCTCCGGTCGATCCCCGAGGAGTTCCGGGTGGCCGTGGTGCTCACCGACGTCGAGGGACTCTCGATCGCCGACGTGGCCGAGGTGCTCGGCGTCCCACCGGGAACCGTCAAGTCCCGGGTGTTCCGCGGCCGCCGCCGGCTGGCGGAGCTCCTCGGGAACCGCGAGGGGGCCGGGGCACGTCCAAGGGACGACCATCATGCATGAGCACGACCTCGACCTCGTGGCCGACCTGGCCGCCGGCGATCCCGCAGGCGACGTTGCCGCCACCCGCGAGCTCGTGCGCACCTGCGCCGAGTGCCGGGGCGAGTACGAGATGCAGCTCCGGGTCCACCATGCCCTCGCCGGACTGCCGTCGGTGGCGATGACCGCCGCCGAGCGCACCCGTCTCCAGGACGGTGTGGTCGCCGCCCTCCCCGCTTCCGCCGGCCCGGCGGCGTCTCCCGCCACCCGCAGCCGGATCCCACGGTGGTGGAGGGTCGTCCCGGTGGCGGCGGCTGCCGCCGTGGTGCTCGCCGTCGGAGGGCTCACCGGTGGACTCGGTGGAGGAGACACAGCAGACCTCGCAGCAGAGGACGCGGTGGGCGGATCCGCGGACGTCGATGAGCGAGCCGGTGTGGCCGGTGCCCCCGAGATGGCCGAGCCGACGACCACCACGGCAGCGGCCGCCGATGGCGCCGAGCGGATGTCGGCCAGCGAGGTGGAGTCCGTCCAGGTGCTCATGGCGATTCTGCTCGAGGATCCCCCGACGGCCACCTTCGCCGCCGAGGAGTTCCAGTGCGGATCGTCGACCACCCGCCCTGCCACCTCCGGCGTCGCCGGGATCGTCGATGGAGTCGGCGTCGAGGTCTTCCTCGTCGAGGCCGAGGCCGGCGGTGAACCGGCGCTCGAGGCCTTCACGCTCCCCGGCTGCGAGCCGCTGCAGCTGCCCCCCGCCGACGACCGCTAACCTCGCAGGCGGATGGAGGAGTTCGCCACCCAGTTCGCCGACCTCCTGGAGCGCACGGCCGGCCGCGTGCGGCAGCTGACGGCCGACCGGGCCGCCAACGTCATCCGGATCGCCTCGCTGGGGCTGCCGGTCCTCGTCCTCGGCGTCCTCGCCGTCGTGTTCCTGTTCATGACGCTGCACGGAGCCCTGAGCATCCCGCTCGGGTCGGCCGGTGCCTTCGCCGTGATGGCGGGACTATTCCTCGTGGCGGGGGCGTTCGTATGGCGGAAGCGTCGACAGGCACCCGAGGAAACGACATGAGCACCGTCGAGAACGTGATCATCATCGGCAGCGGACCGGCGGGCTACACGGCCGCCCTCTACGCCGCCCGGGCAGACATGGCCCCTCTCGTGTTCGAGGGCAGCCAGGCGGGCGGGCAGCTCATGATCACCACCGACGTCGAGAACTACCCGGGATTCCCGGACGGGATCATGGGACCCGAGCTGATGGACCAGTTCCGCAAGCAGGCCGAGCGATTCGGGGCGCGGCTCGTCACCACCGATGTGACCGCCGTCGACTTCTCGAGCCGGCCGTTCCGGGTCGAGGTCGGCGCCGACGAGTACCTCGCCCACACCGTGATCGCGGCCACCGGGGCCTCCGCCAAGTGGCTCGACGTACCCGGTGAGTCCCGCCTCACGGGACGAGGCGTATCGGCCTGCGCGACCTGCGACGGCTTCTTCTTCCGGGGCAAGCGCCTCATCGTCGTCGGCGGTGGTGACTCGGCGATGGAGGAGGCGACCTTCCTCACCAAGTTCGCCGACCAGGTCACCATCGTTCACCGCAGGGACGAGTTCCGGGCCTCGGCGATCATGGCCAAGCGGGCGCTGGAGCATCCCAAGATCGACGTGACCTGGAACGCCGTGGTGGCCGAGATCCTGGGCGACGGCGAGGTCACGGGCGTGGTTCTCGAGGACACCGTCACCGGGGAGCGCCGGGAGATGGCGACGGACGGCGTGTTCGTGGCCATCGGGCACGAGCCCAACACGTCGATCTTCGCCGGCCGGCTCGACCTCGACGACAAGGGGTATGTCGTACTCACGGGCCACGGCACGGCCACTTCGGTCCCGGGCGTGTTCGCCGCCGGGGACGTCGCCGACCCGATCTACCGCCAGGCGATCACGGCGGCCGGCTCCGGCTGCGCCGCCGCCATCGACGCCGGCCACCACCTGCAGTCCATCGCCTGACCAGACCGACAAGGAGCAACACATGGGCGCCAATACCGTCATCCTGGACGACGCCACCTTCCGACAGGCCATCGACGCGAGCAAGCCGGTCCTCGTCGACTTCTGGGCCGAGTGGTGCGGTCCCTGCAAGATGGTCGCGCCGGTCCTCGACGAGATCGCCGGCGAGTACCCGGACAAGATCACCATCGGCAAGCTGAACATCGACGAGAACCCCCAGGCTCCGGCCAGCTACGACGTCATGAGCATCCCCACCCTCATCCTGTTCCAGGACGGGGTCGAGAAGAAGCGGATCGTCGGAGCTCGGCCCAAGCACCAACTGGTGCAGGAGCTGCGCGAGTACCTCGGCTGACCGGCGTGTGGGACGATGGGGGCCGATGCGCCTCTATCGCCTCCACGACACCGGCGAACCGGTCCGCGACATCCAGGACCGGCTCGCCGCCCTCGGCTACGACTGCGAGGCCGACGCCCGCGGCGAGTTCGGTGAGGGCACGCGCCAGGCGGTGACCTGCTTCCAACGGGCCCAGGGGCTGGCCCCTGACGGGATCGTCGGGCCCGAGTCCTGGCGCTCCCTCTACGAGGCCGGCTACCGACTCGGCGACCGGCTGCTCTTCCTCCGCCGGCCGATGCTTCGCGGCGACGACGTGGCCGAGCTCCAGCGGCGACTCAACACGCTGGGGTTCGACACCGGCAAGGTGGACGGGATCTTCGGCCCCGAGAGCGAGCGGGCCATCCTGGAGTTCCAGTCCAACCGCAATCTGGCCGAGGACGGGGTGGCCGGGCCCGAGGTCATCACCGAGCTGCGTCTCCTCGCCCGCGGTCCCCTCTCCGGGGGCCGGGAGGCGATCCGGGAGCGGGAGTGGATGCGGTCCCAGCGAGGGACGGTCGTGGGAACCCGCGTCTACTTCGACGCCGCGTGTCGCAATCCCGACGAGGCCCGCCGAACCTGGGGTGCCGCCACCGCCGCCTCGCTCGAGCTCCAGGAGCGAGGTGGTATTCCAGTTATTTCCAGAAGCGCCGACCTCCGGCCGCCCGAGCGCGTGCGCGCTCGGCGCGCCAATCGGCTGGGGGCCGACCTCATCGTCTCGCTCCAGGTCTCCGAGACCGACGACGCCGTCTACTACTTCGCAAGCCCCCAGAGTCACAGCGAGGCCGGTCGCCTACTCGCCGAGTGCGTGGCCGCCGAGGTGGGTGGAGCGGTGGAGGGCAGGGCCACCCCGATCCTCAAGGAAACGAGGGCTCCGGCGGTGGTGGTTGCCCGTACGGATCTCGACGAGCACACCGGGCGCACCCTGGTCCCCGGGCTCGGCGCCTTCTTCCGTCTCGCCGCCGGTCAGGCGAAGAACCGTCGGTAGAGCCGTTCGAGGTCGTCGAGCGACCCGAAGGCGATCTCGACCGTGCCGCGGGCCTTCCGGTACGAGATCCGCACCCTGGTGCCGAGCTGCTCGGTCAATCGCTGCTCGAGTTCGACGATCGCCGCCGGACGGACCTCGCGCACCCGGACCGGGGCCCTCCGGTCCAGCTCCTTGCGGACCCGGGCGGCTTCCTCCACCTGGCGGACGCTCCAGCCCTCCTCGACCGCCCGTGCCGCCACGTGCTCGGCGTAGGCTCGGTCATCGATTCCCAGGAGCGCCCGGGCGTGCCCGGCGCTGAGCTCTCCACGCTCGAGCATGCCCTGGATGGCGGCGGGGAGCTGGAGGAGACGGATGGTGTTGGTGATGGCCGACCGGCTGCGACCCACCTTCGCCCCCACCTCCTCGTGGGACATGCCGAAGTCGTCGAGCAGCTGGCGAAAGGCGGCGGCCTCCTCCAGCGGCGACAGATCCTCTCGCTGGAGGTTCTCGACGAGCGCCTCCGTGATCGATCCCGCCCCCTCCCCCGTCTGGCGGATGACCGCCGGGATCTCGGACAGCCCCGCCCGGCGGGCTGCCCGCCAACGGCGTTCGCCGGCGACGAGGACGTATCCGCCCTCCCCATCGGACCGCACCGCAATGGGCTGTAGCACGCCGATCTCCCCGATCGACTCGGCCAGGGCGGTGATGGCGTCCTCGTCGAACAGGGTGCGCGGCTGGTCGGGGTTGGGTCGAATCGCATCCACCGGGATGTGATCGAACCAGCGTTCCTGCTCCGGGCCCGACGGGATCAGCGCTTCCAGGCCCCGTCCGAGCCCGCTCCGGCGGGCGCTCACGTCACACCCCCGTGACGCTGCACGAACTCCCGTCCCAACTGGCGGTAGGCGATGGCGCCCCGGCTCATCGGATCGAACGCCTCGAGCGGCTCACCGTACGACGGCGCCTCCGACAGGCGCACAGTCCGGGGCACGACGGTTCGATACGTCGTGTCTCGGAAGTGGCTCCGGACCTGGGCTGCGACGTCGTGCGACAGCTTGGTGCGGGCATCGAACATCGTCAGGACCACGCCACCGATCGTCAGTTCCGGATTGAGGTTGCGCCGGACCAGGTCGACGTTCTGGAGGAGCTGGGATAGCCCCTCGAGGGCGTAGTACTCGCACTGGATCGGGATCATGACCTCGTCGGCCGCCGCCAGGGCGTTCACCGTCAGCAGCCCGAGCGACGGCGGGCAGTCGACGAAGACGACGTCGAAGTGGCCCTTCGCCGCGGCGAGGGCGGTTCGCAATCGCAGCTCTCGCGAGAAGAGCGAGACCAGCTCGATCTCGGCTCCCGCCAGGTCGATCGTTGCGGGAACGACGAACAGGTCTCGCACGCTCGTCGGCTCGATCGCGTCGTCAATCGCCGACTCCTTCAACAAAACGTCATAGATCGACACGACGATCCGGCCCCGGTCGATTCCCAGACCCGAGGTGGCGTTGCCCTGCGGGTCGAGGTCCACGACCAACACCCTCGATCCCTGGAACGCCACCGAGGCCGCCAGGTTGATGGCGGTGGTGGACTTGCCGACACCACCCTTCTGGTTGGCGACGGCAACGATGAGACCCTGTCGATCACTCACAGCGGGGCCATGATAAGGAGGTGGAGCCGCCGTGCAAGGATCTCCGAGTCCGACGCCCGCACCTGTAGACGCCGCCCGGGTGGAGCCGGGGGAACCGCGGCGTCGGAGGCGACCGCCGCCACCCCCGTACCCTCGGCGGCGAGGAGCCGGTCCAGCACCGAGACTGCCAACCCGGGCGGGAAGACGGCGCGCATCACCACCGCCTGCCGGCCCGCCTCGCAGCGCTCGGCCTCACCCTCCTGCACCTCGACGTTCTCGATGCCCGCGACCCGCACTGCCCGCCGAAGAAGCGCCACCTTCCGGCCGCTCCGGTCGAGCAGGGTAACCCGGCAGCCCGGCCAGACGATGGCGAGGGGGATCCCGGGGATACCGCCACCGCTCCCGACATCCAGGAGCTCCCATGGCTCTGCCTCGAACCCGGCGACGAATCCCAATCCCTCGAGCACATGCCGGCCCAGGATCTCCTCGCCCTCGTTCGGGCCGACTGCACCACCGGCGATCCCCTCGCTTCCAAGCCATCTGCGATAGGCGAGGAGCCGGTCGACCTGGGCCGTATCGAGCGAGAGGCCGAGCTCGATGGCCCGGCCTCTCACCAGCTCCCGCTCATCGCGGGTTTCACGTGAAACTCGAGGGTTCACTCCTCTGAGTCATCGCCTCGCGGCTGCGCCTCGGCGCTGTCTGCGACACCCGAGTATCCGGGCTCCCGCGAGAGCACCACGTACCGCTGGGGTGCTACGCCCTCGGAATAGGACCGGATTCCCTCGTTGGCGGCGGCCGCATCGTGGATGACCTTCCGATCCGCGGCGCTCATCGGATCCAGCATCAGCTCGCCACCCTCTTCCAGGACCTGGGCGATGAGTTGGTTGGCGTAGATGGTCAGGGCCTGACGGCGCCGCTCGGCATAGCCGGCGATATCCAATCGGAGGCGCGCCGAGCCCTGGGTCTTGCGCTGCATCACGGTCTTCGTCAGATCGTGTACGGCCTCGAGCACCGACCCCCGGGTTCCGACCAGCGCCTCGGTCTGGTCACCGTGGACCTCGGCGACGATCGTGTCTTCCTCCACTCGCACATCCACGGTGCCTTCGAGGCCGAATGCCGTGACGAGTCCCGAGAGGAAGTCACGAACGACCGGCACGAGTTCCTCGATCTCCACCTCCGGTAGCTCCTTCCTCGACGTCTCGTCCACCCGTCCACCTCCCGAACCTCGGTCCTCACCACCGCGCCGAGCGCCCTCCCGCCGTCCAGCGTCGCCGGAGCCGCCGTCCTTGCGTTCGCCGCGATCTCGACCCTGCCGGCGCTCTCTGCGCTGCTCGCCCTGCCGGCTCCCACCGCGGTCGCCGCCTTCCCGTCCACCCGTCTCTCCTGGGCCCTTCTTTCGCCGCCGGCGGCGCTTCTTGGGGGCCTTCGGCTTCACCCGGACGATCGCGGGCGTACCGCCCATGCCCAGGAACCCCCTCTGCGGTTCTTGTAGGACCTCGACGTCGGCTCGCTCGGGGTCGTCGATCCCCAACTCGGCCAGGGCGGCAGCGACCGCCACCTCGACCGTCTTACCTCGTACTTCGACCCACTCCACGTCACTTCCTCCTGCGACGTCGCCGTCTGTTGGACGTATTCTTCTGCGGTTTGGGCGCCGGTTGGGCACCGTTCGCGGCTTCCGGCTCCGGCTCGCTCGCGGCCGGCAGTTGTGGCCGGCCATCGATCTTGAAGATCACCACCTGTTGAACCAGCCGGAACAGGTTCGAGGTCGTCCAATAGAGGACGAGGCCGGCCGGGAAGTTCCACGAGATGAAGCCGATGAAGAGCGGCATGATCCGCGTGATCGCCTGCTGGGTCTGCTGTTGCTGCTTGTTGGCACCGGCGGCCGGGGTGCCCTGACCCCGCATGGCGTGCCACTGCTGGAAGTACTGGCTGACCACCATGAGCAGCATCATCGCCAGGTAGGGGAGGGCGAGGAGCGCGCTCTGGCTGAAGGCTTGGGACGGGCTGGTCCCCAACTCCATTCCCAGGAAGACCGTCTGTCCACCGGCGATAGCCGATGCCAGGGCGGACTCCGACGGCACCGGCGAGAAGCTCATGTTGGCGCCCAGCGGATCCTGGAGCGTCCGGAACAGCGCCAACCAGATGGGGAACTGGACGAGGAGCGGCAATAGGCAGCCACCCGGGGTGGCACCCGCCTCCCTCTGCACCCGCATCAGCTCGCGCTGCATCTCCTCTGGGCTCTCCTTGAGCTCCTTCTGGATGCGGCGGACCTCGGGTTGGATCGATTGGAAGGCACGGGTGGCCCGCGTCTGCTTGAGCGTGAGCGGGAACAGGATCAGGTTCACCGTGAGGGTGAGGAGGATGATCGAGACGCCGTAGCTGGGGACGATGTCGAAGTAGAACGCGAGCCCCCGGCCCAGCAGCTGTTCCAGAAACTGGAAGATCCCCATCAGTCGGTCCCCTCACGCGATGGCACCGGGTCGTAGCCTCCCCCGTGGAGGGGATGGCAGCGACCGATCCTGCGGATCGCCAGCCAACCACCATGCGCCAAGCCGAATCGCTCGATGGCCTCCGCCGCATAAGCCGAGCAGGTCGGCTGGTAGCGGCAATTCGAGGCCAGCAGCGGGCTGAGCCACCGCCGGTACCCGGCGATTCCCATGAGCGCCATGCCGGCAGGCGTCCAGAACGGTCGCTGCGGGTGCATCTCGGTCATCGGGCCGCTCCTTCCTCCAGCCAGCGGACCAACTGGGCGAAGGGGGCAGCCACGACCTCGGCCGAGGCGATGACCACGTAGTCGAGGTCCGCCGGCCACGAGGCCACGGCGGCGGCGTGCCGGAGCCGGCGCTTGGCTCGATTGCGGAGCACTGCTTTGCCTACCTTCCTTCCGACCACCAAGCCGACCCGGACCACACCGTCGGCTCCCGGGGCGGACACCACCACGAGACCACCCCGGCGGCGGCGGATGCCGGTGTCGAGCACTCGACGGAAATCCTCGGAACGCCGGAGCCGGGCGAAGACGGGCTCAGGCCGCGAGACGTTTGCGACCCTTGTCGCGGCGGGCCTTGATGACTGCACGGCCGGACCGGGTGCGCATGCGGGCGCGGAAGCCGTGCTTGCGCTTGCGACGGCGAACCTTGGGTTGATACGTCCTCTTCATGATGGCACGACTCGACTCGCAACGAGTGACGGGGGATGAGAGCGGGAGCCTACGGACGGCACGGAGCACCTGTCAAAGCAGGGTCGCGAGAAACGGCCATGGACCGCGAAAGCTCGCCTTCGGTGCCGGGGGCACATTCTGGGCGCCTTCGGCCCCCGTCGCGGACGGCGAATCCCCCGATTCACCTGGCGGTTTCCAGATTCCCCCATACCCACCAATGCCCTGCAACGTCGATTTCCGCGCTCTTGAAGGCCCGTTTCGGCCGTCCATATACTCGCCCTCCCGGCCGTGAACCAGGGTGCCTTCCCCCACCCGGCCCCGGTCTGCACGCCGAGATTTCGGAGTGAAGATGCGTCGGCGAGCCTTGTCCACACATGTGGAATCGCCTGTGGAAATCATGGGTGCGTCGGCCTGAAGTAGGAGCTCGTGGGAGGAGGAGCCCGTGGACGACGGGTTTGATCGTTCGTCCGAGCGTTTTCGACGCACCCTGCGCGAGAGCGTGTCGGAGAGCAACTGGGATGCCTGGCTCAGCGGCCTCCATGCGCGGGCCAACGACGGTGGCGTGACGATCCTGGCACCGAGCGAGTTCCATCTGCGCTGGGTCCGGGACAAACACGGTGGGATGGTCGAGGACGTGGTCCGCTCCGTCTATGGCACGGACGTCGCCGTCGACTTCGGGGTCGGTGAGACCCTGGCGCCGTTCGAGGCTGGCTCCGCCGAGCCCTTCACCGACCCCGGTGTCCTGCCACCGATAGTGGCCGAGGCACCACCACCCGTGAACGGAGGGAGGCGGCTCGTCGAGCGCTACCGGTTCGAGAGCTTCGTCGTGGGCCCCTCGAATCGCTTCGCCTGGGCCGCCGCCATGGCGGTGGCCGAACAGCCCGGAACCCACTACAACCCGCTCTTCATCTACGGCGGGGCCGGACTCGGCAAGACCCACCTGCTCAACGCCATCGGGCATCTTGCGCTGGAGCTGTACCCCGGCCTGTCGGTGCGCTACGTCTCCTCGGAGACGTTCTTCAGCGACTTCATCGACTCGATCCGGCGCAAGCGGATGGACGACTTCAAACACCGCTACCGGACGACCGACCTGCTGCTCCTCGACGACGTGCAGTTCTTCGAAGGCAAGGAACAGATCCTCGAGGAGTTCTTTCACACCTTCAACACCCTCTACGAGTCCGGCAAGCAGATGGTGATCAGCTCGGATCGCCATCCCCGCAACCTGTCGACGCTCGAAGACCGACTCCGCAGCCGCTTCGAATGGGGGCTCCTCACCGACATCCAGCCACCCGACGTGGAGACCCGCCTGGCCATCCTCAAGCGCCACGCCGAGGGCGCCCCTCATCCGGTAGCCGAGCCTGTGCTCGAGTACATCGCCGGGCTCGTCTCCGACAACATCCGCGAGTTGGAGGGCGCCTTCACGCGGGTGTCCGCCTATGCCATGCTCACCCACCAGACCGTCGACCTGGCGATGGCGGAGAGGGTCCTCCAGGATCTCCTCCCCGGGCACGAGTCGAAGCGGGTGAGCCCCGAGGACATCATCCGCGCCACCGCCGATGCATTCGGGTTCCCGGTCGAGGACGTGGTCGGCGGCAGTCGCCGTCAGCCCCTCGTCCAGTGCCGCCAGGTGGCCATGTACCTGTGCCGTGAGCACACCGACCTCTCCCTCCCCAAGATCGGGGCGCTCTTTGGAGGCCGCGACCACACGACGGTCCTGTACGCGCTCGAGAAGGTCAAGCGGGTGATGCGCAGCGATCGACGGGTGTTCGACCTCGTGTCCGAGCTCTCCCAGGACCTGAGGAGAACCTGAGTGCTGTCCACAGGGCCCGGCCGACAGCCCGACCTCCTGTGGAGGACGGCACCCGCCGTCCACACCCCCTGGGGAGAGGGATCCCCAGGTGTCATCAGATCCCGTACGATCTCTCCACAATCCACAGTGCCTGCTACTACCACTACCACCGATCGATAGATCGAAGAAGACAGAGAAGGGAAACCGACCTGTGCGAATCCGAGCCGAGCGGGACGATCTGGCCGATGTCTTCTCCCGCGCCAATCGCGCCGTAGGGAGCCGTACCGCCCTGCCGGTACTCCAGGGGCTCCTCTGCGAGGCCACCGGATCGACCTTACGGGTCACCGGCACGGACCTCGAGATGACCGCCCGAACCCAGGCACCGGTCGAGGTGATGGAGGAGGGCAGGGTGGTGATCCCAGGCAGGCTGGTCTCCGAGGCCGTCCGGAAACTGCCGGCGGGGCCTGTCACGGTGGGCTCGAACGACGGCGAGGTCGAGATCGTCGGCCGGGGCCCACGCTTCACCCTCCGCCAGCTCTCGCTGGAGGATTTCCCCGCGCTCGACGATACCCCCGTGCAGGGAACCGAGGTCGATGGGGACGATCTGGCCCAGGCGATCTCGCAGGTCGTGACCGCCGCCTCGGGTGACGCCGCCCGTCCCATCCTCACCGGGGTGCTCTTCGAGCCGGGCGAGGACGGTCTCCGGCTCGTCGCCACGGACTCGTATCGTTTGGCTGTGCGTGATCTGCCCGGTGTCGGGATCGGGGCCAGTGGCCTGGTTCCGGCCCGCGGCCTCCGGGAGATGGCGCGGACGATCGGGGCCGCCAAGGTCAACGTCGCCCTGGAGGGGAGGGAGGGCGTGTTCGCCAGCGATCGGGGCAGCCTCCGCCTCCGGCTCATCGAGGGCACCTTCCCGAAATACCGGTCGCTCCTGCCCGATTCGTATCCGAACCGGGTGGTCGTCGACAAGGCGGATCTGCTCGATGCGTTGGGGCGGGTCGCGCTGGTCGCCGAAGACCACATCCCCGTTCGTCTCACGGTCGGTTCCGGCGGGGTAGAGGTGGCGGTGACCCGCCAGGACGTGGGCGCCGAGGCCGAGCACCTCGACGGGGACTTCTCAGGGGAGACCGAGGAGATCCTCATCGCCTTCAACCCGCGCTACCTGGCGGAGGGTGTGGCGGCCATCCCGGGCGAGCGGGTGCGGATCCAGGTGATCGACGGCCTCAAGCCGAGCGTCATCGACGATGCCGAGACTGGCGGGTTCCTCTACCTGCTCATGCCGGTCCGTATCTGACGCGTGCGGCTCGACTGGATCCAGCTGCACCGATTTCGGTGCTACTCAGAACTCCGATTTGTCCCCGATCCCGGCGTCAACCTCCTCATCGGCGAGAACGGAGCCGGTAAGACCTCCCTCCTGGAGGGAATCGGGTACCTCTCGAGTCTCAGCTCCTTCCGGAACGTGCCCGATGCCGAGCTCGTGGCGGAAGGGGAGGAGGTGGCGGCGGTGCGAGGCTCGATCGGGAGGGAGGAGAGCCCCTCGCTGGTGGAGGTCGAGATCCGTCGCCGGGGCGGGAGGCGGGCATTGCTCGATCGGACGAGGCTCCAGCGCTCCTCCGACCTGCTCGGCGTGGTGCGGGTGGTGACCTTTCTCCCCGACGATCTCGACCTCGTGAAACGCGGCCCCGGGTACCGGCGGGACCTGTTGGACAGCACCGCCGTGCAACTCTGGCCGGGATCCCATGCCGACCAGGCCGAGTTCGAGCGCGCCCTCCGGCAACGGAATGCCTTCCTGCGGGCCGGGGTGCCCGATGAGACGACCCTGGCGGTCTGGGACGAGCGTCTGGCATTGGCGGGCGGGCGGGTGATGGCGCGGCGGGCCCAGTGCGCGCGCGCCCTCTCCGAGCGTCTGGGGGGCGCCTATCGGGCGGTTGCGGGATCCGGGCCCGACGTGGCGCTCGTCTATCGGTCGGAATGGGGTGCCGACCTCGACCCATCGGTTGGGGCGACCGAGTGGGCAGCCATGCTCGTCGAGCGACTCCGGGGCCGGCGTCGCGAGGACTTCGAACGACGGCAGACATCCACGGGCCCGCAGCGAGACGAGCCGGTCTTCCTCCTGGACGGGCACGACATCCGCTTTCGTGGAAGCCAGGGTGAACAGCGGACACTGGCGCTGGCGGTCCGGCTCGCCACCCACACGGCGGTCGAGGAGGTCGTGGGGGTCACCCCGCTGCTCGTTCTCGACGACGTGTTCAGCGAGCTCGACGAGAAGCGGTCGAGGGCGCTCGCCGACGCCCTCCCGACAGCCCAGACGTTCATCTCGTCCGCCCGGCCGGAGGACGTGCCGGTTCGGGGCCGGGTCTGGTCGGTCACGCGAGGAGCGGTGCGATGAACCGTCGAGACCCGATGCCGCTGGGGGAGGGGATCTCGGCCTTTCTCGCCCGATTCGGGCTTCCGACCCCCGAGGTGGTGGACACGATCGAGGAGCGCTGGGCCTCCCTCGGGAGCCCCTGGGCCGATCACGCCCGCCCGCTCGTCCTCAAGGACGGAGAGCTGGTCGTCGAGGCCAGAGACCCGGCCACCGTGACGATGCTCCGCTATGCGGTGGGAGACCTCCATCGGGTGCTCGACCGCGAGTTGGGGACCGGGGTTGTGAGGTCGGTGACGATCCGTCCCCCGGCCCGGGGTCGAGCCGGGAAAGACCCGTCGTGACGTATACTTACATGTCTGTAAATCCCCTCTCCCGGCGGGTCGCCACGCGGGGCGGGACCCCGGATCGAAGGAGGCATCGTTGACGACCACCCGAGGCGCCGACTCGTACGGAGCCAAGGACATCACCGTCCTCGAGGGCCTCGACCCGGTCCGCCGGCGACCCAGCATGTACATCGGGTCGACCGGGCCGCGTGGGCTCCATCACCTCATCTGGGAGGTCGTCGACAACTCGGTCGACGAGGCGATGGCCGGGTTCTGCAACCGCATCGACGTGACGCTGCTCGCGGATGGAGGTGTGCGGGTGATCGACGACGGGCGCGGTATCCCCGTCGAGAAGCACACCAAGTCGCGCCGCTCGGCCCTCACGACGGTGCTCACCACCCTCCACGCCGGCGGCAAGTTCGAGCAGGGCGCCTACACCGTGTCCGGAGGCCTCCACGGCGTAGGGGTGTCGGTGGTCAACGCCCTCTCCGCGCGCCTCGAGGCCGAGGTGCGCCGCGACGGCCATGTCTGGCAGCAGTTGTTCGTGCGGGGCAAGCCCGAGGGCGACGTGACGAAGCAACGCCCGTGGAAACGAAACACCGGGACCACGATCACCTTCTGGCCCGACCACGAGATCTTCACCGAGACCACCGAGTTCGCCTACGACACGGTCGCCTCCCGGCTGCGGGAGCTCGCCTTTCTCAACAAGGGCCTGGAGATCGTCTTCACCGACGAGCGGGCCGAGCCGCGGACCGAGACGTTCCTCTATCGGGGCGGCCTCATCGACTTCGTGCGGCATCTCAACGTCAACCGGGAGCCGCTCCACCCCCACGTCGTGTACCTCGAGGACCAGTCGGATGAGGCCGAGCTCGAGGTGGCGCTGCAGTGGACCCGCACCTACACCGAGGCCGTGCTCTCCTTCGCCAACAACATCAACACCCACGAGGGCGGCACCCACGAGGAGGGGTTCCGCAAGGCCCTCACGAAGGCCATCAACGATTTCGGGCGGTCGAAGAACATCATCAAGGAGAAGGACGAGAACCTCCAGGGCGAGGACGTCCGCGAGGGCCTCACCGCCGTGATCTCGGTGAAAGTCAAGCAGCCCCAGTTCGAAGGCCAGACCAAGACCAAGCTCGGGAACACCGAGATCCGCTCGTACGTCGAGCGCGCTCTGAACCGGCTCCTTCCCGAGTGGCTCGAGCGGTACTCGGCCGAGTCCCGGATCATCGTCGAGAAGTCGATCTCCGCTTCGAAGGCTCGTGAGGCCGCCCGCAAGGCGCGTGAGCTCACCCGCCGCAAGTCCCTGCTCGAGTCGACCAGCCTGCCGGGAAAGCTGGCCGATTGCTCGTCCCGGGACCCGGGCGAGAGCGAGCTGTTCATCGTCGAGGGGGACTCGGCGGCCGGGCCCGCCAAGTCGGCCCGCGACTCGTCGATCCAGGCGATCCTCCCCATCCGGGGGAAGATTCTCAACGTGGAGAAGGCCCGGCTCGCCAAGGCGCTCCAGAACACCGAGGTCCAGGGGATCATCACGGCCTCCGGTACCGGGATCGGGGACGAGTTCGACATCGAGAAGGCCCGCTACCACAAGATCGTGATGCTCACCGATGCCGATGTGGACGGGTCGCACATCCGCACTCTCCTCCTCACGCTCATCTTCCGGCACATGCGGGGCCTCATCGAGGCCGGCTATGTGTACGTGGCCCAGCCGCCGCTCTACCGGCTCAAGGTGGGGAGCAAGGTCCACTATCTGAAGGACGACGCAGCCCTCACCGCATTCCAGGTGGATCACCCGAAGGTGAACCCCACACGGTTCAAGGGCCTCGGTGAGATGAACCCGGATGAGCTCTGGGACACGACGATGAACCCGGAGACGCGGACGCTCGTTCGCGTCGAGTTGGAGGACGCGGCCCGGTCCGAGGAGATCTTCTCCACGCTGATGGGCGAGGACGTCGCCGACCGGAAGGCCTTCATCCAGCAGAACGCCAAGGACGTCCGCTTCCTGGACGTGTGAACAGGGGAACCCGATGAGCGACGACCAGGCCGACAACGGCGCGTCCCGATCGCCGACGATCGACATCAACGAGGAGATGGCCCAGTCCTTCGTGGACTACGCCATGTCGGTGATCGTGTCCCGAGCCCTACCCGACGTCCGCGACGGGCTGAAGCCGGTGCAGCGGCGGATCGTGCACGCCATGAACGAGGCGAATCTCGGCCCCGGAACCCGGCACCGGAAGTCGGCCACGGTGGTGGGCGACGTCATGGGCCGTTTCCATCCTCACGGGGACCAGGCCATCTACGACGCCCTGGTGCGCCTCGGCCAGAGCTTCTCCCTCCTCCACCCCCTGATCGACCCGCAGGGGAACTTCGGGTCGATCGACGACCCCCCGGCCCAGATGCGCTACACCGAGTGCCGGCTCGCCTCGATCGCCGAGCGCCTGCTCGAGGGGATCGACGAGGACACCGTCGACTTCGTCCCCAACTACGACGGCGAGCACCAGGAGCCCGCCGTGCTCCCCGCCCGCTTCCCCAACCTGCTCGTCAACGGGTCGCAGGGGATCGCGGTGGGGATGGCGACGAACGTCCCGCCCCACAACCTGGGCGAGGTGATCGACGCCTGCCTGCACGTGCTCGAGCATCCCGATGCCGGATCCGACGAGCTCATGCGGTTCGTCAAGGGCCCCGACTTCCCCACCGGCGCCTACATCGTCGGCACCTCCGGGGCGAAGGAGGCCCTGGCGACCGGCCGCGGCTCGGTCAAGATGCGGGCGGTGGCCGACATCCAGGAGGTGCGGAAGGGCCGCACCGCCATCGTGGTCACCGAACTGCCCTACCAGGTCTCTCAGGACCGGGTCATGGAGAAGATCGCCGACCTCGTCCACGACAAGCGGCTCGAGGGGATCGCCGATCTCCGTAACGAGTCGTCGGCCCGGGTGGGCACCCGCCTCGTCATCGAGCTGAAGAGCACGGCGGTGCCCCAGGTCGTGCTCAACCAGCTCTACAAGCTCACCCAACTGCAGGACACCTTCGGGGTCAACATGGTCGCCCTCGTCGACGGCGTCCCCCGCACCCTCAACGTCGCCTCGATCGTCCGCCACTACCTCGACCACCAGATGGAGGTCATCGAGCGACGGACCCGGTACCGGCTGGAGAAGGCCAAGGCCCGGGCTCACATCCTCGAAGGGCTCATCGTCGCAGTCGACAACATCGACGAGGTGGTGAGGATCATCCGGGGCTCGGACGACACCCCCGACGCCCGCAGCCGCCTGATCGAGCGCTTCGAGCTCTCCGAGATCCAGGCCAACGCCATCCTCGACATGCCGCTCCGGCGGCTCTCCGCCCTCGAGACCGAGAAGCTCCGGAGCGAGCTGGCCGAGCTCCACCAGCTCATCACCGGTCTCGAGGCGATCCTCGCCGAGCCGGCTCGCCGCCGGGCCATCATCGCCGAGGAGCTGGCCGCGGTGAAGGACAAGTTCGCGGTACCCCGCCGTACCCGCATCGTGCCGGACGAGGGTGACCTCACGCTCGAGGACCTCATCGCCGACGAGGAGCTGATCGTCACCGTGTCGTCATCGGGCTATGTGAAGTCGGTCCCTTCCGCCATCTACCGGACCCAGGCCCGTGGCGGGCGGGGGGTCAAGGCCGCCGAGCTCCGCGAGGACGACGTGATCGCCCACATGGTCCACACCACCGCCCACGCGTACCTGCTGTTCTTCACGAACAAGGGTGTGGTCCACCGAATCAAGGCGCACGAGATCCCGAAACAGGCTCGAACCTCCAAGGGGGTGCTGGCCCAGTCGGTTCTCCCGCTCGAACCCGAGGAGCGCATCCAGGCCATCATCGACACCCGCGACTACGAGACCAACCGGTATCTGGTGATGGTGACCCGTCTCGGACAGGCCAAGAAGACCGAGTTCAAGGAGTACGACTCCCGCAACCAGACCCTCAAGGCCATCCGCCTCGCCGAGGCAGACGAGCTGGTGGCGGTGCGCACCACGAACGGCGAGAACGACCTGCTCATCTTCACCGAGCAGGGCCAGGGGATCCGGTTCAAGGAGTCGGACCTCCGGCCGATGGGGCGCGACACCCAGGGCGTGAGGGGGATCCGGCTGCGGCCGGGGGACCGGGTGGTGTCGGCCGCCTCGTCTGCGGACGGCGACGAGGTCCTGCTCATCACCTCGGCCGGATACGGCAAGCGCACCGCGATGGACCAGTTCCCCCGGCAGGGTCGCGGGGGGATGGGCGTGAAGGCCATGAAGCTCACCCGGGTGCGGGGCCGGCTTATCGGAGCGCGGGCGGTCGCGAGGGACCAGCAGGTCTTCCTCGTCTCGTCTGCAGGAGTCGGCATCCGCACCGGAGCGGGCACCATCAGCCGCCAAGGGCGGGATGCCACGGGCGTCAAGGTGATGGACGTCGGGTCGGGGGAGCTGTCGACGTTCACGATGGTTGCCGAGAACGGCGACTGACGGGTCCGGGGCAGCGGGGAGCCGGCCGGTAGACTGCATCCACCCGAAGGAGTGTTCCCATGACGACCGTGCGCCGAGTCCGTCGGGTCGTACGACGCGTGGACGCCTGGACCGTCTTCAAGGTCTCCGCCCTCCTCTTCCTCGTGCTCGGGGTGGCGGTGGTGCTCGGGCTCGTAATGGCCTGGTCGGTGATCGAGCGGGCGGGAATCCCCCAGAGGATCACCGAGTTCCTGATCGACATCACGATGCTCGAGGAGGGGTCGGCTCCGTTCGGTGAGTCGGATCGGTTCCTCCGCGTGGCGGTCTTCGGCACCCTCGTCTGGTCGGTGCTCTCGATCGGGCTCGCCACGCTCGGTGCCGTCATGTACAACCTGGTTGCCGACATCGTCGGAGGGGTCGAGGTGGTTGTGCTCGAAGAGGTGCTTCCCCCGCCGCCCGCAGCCCCGGCGGTGACGCCCCCGCTACGCCCGCCCGCCATGTCGAATGTCGACCTCCCCACCGAGGAGACCCCGGTCAGCTCCGGGGAGTGACGGTTTCGGCCACGACGAGCCCCATGGCACGCCCCATGGCGAGGTAGTCGCCGGCCCATTCCCATACCGGGTGGGCACCGGGTTTCGAGGAGAGCCCGGTGATACCGGCGGCGAGGCAGACGGCGTCCAGGAAGGCGGCATCGTCCACCACGGTCACCGTATGGCCGGAATCTTCGGCCAGCACCCCCGCCCACGGACCCTCGACGGGCGCCCACTCCGGGACGTCGGTGCCCAGGGTGTGCACCGACCCGATGGGGGCCGGGAACCCGGCCGTCGGCCCGCGGCCGGGGGGTCTCCCCGGCGTTGTGACCACCAGGCGGGCGGCTGAGAGGCCGAAGACCTCCGCCAGTGCCCTCACCAGACCTGCCGGAGAGGCCTGGGTCACGATCGGGATGCCGTGGCGGGCCTTCGGGTCGAGAGGGGTGACCGCCGGCACGCTTGCCGCCGATGCCATCTCCAGGGCCGTCTCGTCCGTGGCCAGGACGGCATCCCATCCGTCGATCGCGTCGATTCGGCGGGCGTTGGCCCAGGTGGCGGGTGGTGAGCGGTCCAGTAGCCCGATCTCGGCGACGGCGGGGTCGGCGGCGAGGGCGTGGATCGCCCGCATCTCGCGCTCCCCGCGCGGTACGACGGCGACGCGGAGCGGGGTCGGGGAGGGCACGGGTCGAGTGTAGGGAGGTCGAGTACCACGTGGTCAGGGCCGCCGAAGGTGTGGCGCGATCTCCGGCCGTCCGGCCACCCGCTCGGCCGCCCGGTCGTAGGCGGCAACCCACACCTTGCCGTGCCCGGGGGTTGACGGCGGGGCGGCATGGGCGACGAGGTGGTGACCGAGTTCGTGGGCGATGACTCCGGCGGTGGTGACGGCCCCGATCCGGAGCCGGCCCGGGCTCCCCGGCTCGTAGAGCCCGGTGTGGACAGCCCGGTTCGCCCGGACGCGTAGTTCGGGAGGCGGCAGCCTCAGGTCCGCGGACGTCTCCTCGACGATCCAACATATGGTGGTGGGGTCGGCCACGACCACGTGATCGAGCTCGAGGAGCAGGCCAAAGTCGCGGGAGAACCGTCGAAGCATGTGCTCGTGGCGAACGGTGCGCCGAAACCCGGGAGGGGCGCGGTGGATGGGCATCGCCCCCGCTCAGGGGATCGGTACCAGGTCGAGCGGGATCACCCCTGGCTCCTGGTCGAAGGCTCCGACCTGGAGGGCGAGCTCGGCGGCGGCGACGGGGACGAGGAACGCCACCCAGGCCTCGGTGGCCGCACCCGGGATGGCCGTGGGGCTCGCCACGCTCCCTCCCGGAGCCTCGGCTGTGTCCCACGGTGCCAGCGCCAGTCCGTCCACGAGGAGCCGGAAGGCATCGTGAAGGAGGTCGTTGCCGCGACCGCTGACCTTCTCGGCCCTGACGTGGATCACGAGGAACAGCTCTCCCTCATCCGCCCGCTCACCGGTCGGCGAGGTGGAGTCCTCGTGGGGACGGTCCTCGGAGAAGGTGGCATCGAGGGCGGAGAAGACGATCGTTCCCCCGTTGGTGGGCCCCACGCCCTCGGCGAAGCCGGTGAGCTCCACGGTCACCGGGTAGTCGGCCTCCGGAACCGGGCCGGTGAGAGGCAGCACCTCGGTCCGGTCGGGTGGGGCACCCACCACGAGGAGGGCGCGGGCGAGATCGGTGCCCGGCTCCACCGGGAAGGCCAGAAACGACTCCACCGTGGTGTTCGGCCGGATCAGTGATCCGACCTCGGAGAGGAAGCTCATGCTCGGGTCGGGAGCGATCTCGGTGCCGGAGACTGCGAGGCGAAAGGCGTCGATGCCGATCCCGATCTGGCTCTTGCCGGTCTGGTTCGTCCCCCGGATGTCGAGGTACGCGTAGGTGGTCGTTTCGTCGATCGCGGGGTCCGGATCATCCTCGGCGTACGACCGCGGATCCTGATTGGACGACCGCACGCCCGTGACGGTCAACTCGATGTTGGCGAAGACCGTCGACCGCTCCTCGAACCCCTCCAGTTCTTCGACCTGGAGGACCGGCTCGGCTTCGGTCGTGGTCGTGGTGGCGGCCGTGGTCGAGGTGGTGGGAGCGGGGGTGGTCGTGGTGGACACCGCAGTCGATCCTCCGCACCCGGTCAGTGCCAACGCCGCGGCCAGCCACAGGAATCCACGCAGTCTCGACACCATCCCACCCTCTCGATCTCGGCAGGGCCGGCCGGCGGACACGTCCGAGAGCCGGGCGTGCGCCCGAGGTCTAGTCGGTCGGGGCGGCGCATGCACGGGTTTTCTCGCGGATCACCCCCGGTACAGGTCGAAAATCCCGTTTCGCCCGGGGACGGTGACCTGTGCCTCCACCGCCAGCCCGGCTCTCGCCGCCGGCGCCTGGTGGCGCTCGTCGGCGGACCGAACCGCCAGGTAGACGGCTGGGAACTCCCACTCCCTGCCGAGCCAGTCGAGGACACCCGTGAGGAGGCGATCCACCGCGTCCGGTGCAGGGTGGCTCCGTCGGACCCAGAGACCCAGTACGGCCGCGCCGGTCGGGAGTCGCCCTATCAGATCGGGGTTCGCCTCCGCGAGTCGGTCGGTGTCCGCCAGGTAGACGCAGCCGAGGCATTCGGAGCGGTCCGACCTGAGAACGGTGAAGGTGAAGGCGACACCCTCCTCGTGCTCGCGCTGGTGGCGGGCGAGGTCCTCCCGGTTCTCGTCGACTGTGAAGTCGTCGGCCGGCCAGGTGCTGCCGCTCCACTCTCGGAGCCACTCCCTGGTGTCCATCACCGCGGCATAGTCGAGCTCGACGTGGTCGGTCGTGAGCGGCTCGAGGAAGAACTCGTCGATGGTCGTCGTGGCCGGCGCGCTGGAACCCGGTAGCCCGAACACCGGGTCATTGAACCAGGGCCAGGGGCTCGCGGTGGGTCCGGGTAGGGAGGGGTCCGGACTCCGAAGGACTGGATCAGACCACCGAGAACAACTCCCAGGCCTCGGGGACCCCCTTCAGCTCGTGAACCCCTCGGGAGCTGAACTCGATCCCAGATCCGGCCACGAGATCTTTCACCGTCCGTGACACCCTCACCTCTCCCGGTGCCGCCAGGGAGGCGACCCGGGCCCCGATGTGAACCGCCAGTCCGGCGACGTCTCCACCGACGATCTCCATCTCCCCGGTGTGCAATCCGCAACGTACCTGCAGCCCCAGGGACGGGACCTCTCGACTGATCGCCTGAGCGCAGCGGATGGCTCGCACCGGACCATCGAACCGGGCGACGAACCCGTCGCCGGTCGTGGTCACCTCCGTTCCGTGCCAGCGGACCAGGAGATTCCGGACCATGGCGTTGTGCCTGCTCAGCAGGTCCCGCCACCTCCGGTCACCCAGCTCGGTCGCCTTGGACGTGGAACCGACGATGTCGGTGAAGAGAACGGTGGCCAGGACTCGCTCAGGGGGCGAAGAAAAGCGGTGTCCGGTGACGAACTCTTCGATCTCCTCGAGCATCGGCTCTGTGTGGCCCGCCCAGAAGTAGTGGTCCCGGCCGTCCAGCTCCACCAGCCGTGCCCCCGGGATCTTCGAGGCGATGTATCTGCCCTCCTCCACCTTGACGTCTTCGTCGTCCGTGCGGTAGAGAAGGAGCGTCGGCACCTTGATGCTGGGGAGGATGCTCGTCACGTCGATCTGGGAGTTCATCGTGATCAGGGCGGCCGCAGCCTGCGGGCTGGCCGAGAGGCGCGCATATCGGACAAACCAGTCCTGGAAGGCGGGGTCGTCCGCCCGGCTGGGTGCGTAGTACGAGAGATCGAACCCCCGTCCCCAGGTCTGTTCGATCTCGTCGATGTGGGCGAGACGCTCCTCCCACGACGGTGCCCACGGGTAGTCGTCGCTTCGGATCCTCTTCACATAGCACCCTGTGAGGATCATCCCCTCGACCCGGTGGGGGAAGGTGCCGGCGAACAGAACGCACATGTTTCCTCCTTCCGAGTGGCCGAAGAGAAACGCCTTCTCCGAGCCGGCAGTGTCCATCACCCCTCGAAGATCGTCCATTCTGACCTCGAGGGTCGGCAGGTCGTCGATCGAGACCGCGTCGGAGAGCCCGGTGCCTCTCTTGTCGAAGATGATGAGCCGGGAGAACGACGCCAGTCGTTCCAGGAACTGGGCAAGGCCTGGGTCCTCCCACATGACCTCGATGTTGGAGACGAAACCCGGCACGTAGACCAGGTCGGGTGGGCCGCTCCCGATCACCTGATAGGCGATGTTGACGTCACCGCTCTTGGCGTAGGAGATCGGGGGCATCGACGGGAGTCTACGGAGTCGCCGCCTCGCGCGACCTCGCCGACGCGTCCCTGGAGTGAGCAAGAACCCAGCTCCGCCTCGTCGCCGACATGCTCGGTGAGCGCCATCCCGCCGTCTCCGACCCTCTCCTCGAGGCCGAAGCCGACGCCACCGCCGTGTGCGTCTGCTCGATCCCGAGACCGAGGCGAGGGCGACGGAAGGTCCTCGGCCTGGCCGACCGGACCAGGTAGGCCTCGACCGGGTGATCGACCCCCTTCAGCTCGAGGGGCCCGTACAGAACGGTGTCGAAGACACCGCCGCTGGTGGGCAGGGAGCAGGAACTGGAACTGCTCCGCGCCTCCTTGGCGCAAGCTCGGGAGGGACACGAAACCCGATCGCTCACCGTGGTCGGTGAAGCCGGGATCGGGAAGTCAAGGCTGATCAGCGAGTTCGACGATTGGTTGAGCGGTGTGGCGGGTGACGTGGAGACCTTCCGGGGCCGTGCCCACGCCTCGTCGCAACATGTCCCCTTCTCTTTGATGAGGGACGTGTTGGCCGAACACGCCGGCATCCACGACAGCGATCCCCCGGACACGGTCGGCGAGAAGCTTCAGCAGGACGTCGTCGCGCTACTGGGTGACGAGCGCGCCGTGACCAAGACCGAGCTGATCGCTCGTCTCCTCGGCTTCGAGATCGGCGAGGCCGAGGACCTGGGCGGAGTCGACCCGCAGCATCTCAACGAGTCGGCGCGCGCATTTGTTCAGGAGTACTTCCGGGCGGCGGGGACACCCGCGCCGGCGGTGCTCTTGTGCGAGGACTTGCACTGGGCGGACGGGGCCTCCCTCGACATGATTCCACTGGTGGCATCACTCCCGGATGCCGCCGTGCTGGTGGTCGGGTCGGCCCGCCCGTCGCTCCTGGAACGCCGACCCGAGTGGGGGGAGGGACTCAGGGGTCACCTCATCGTCGAGTTGGGTCCGTTGACGACGCAGGCCGGTGAGGCGCTTCTCGTCGAATCTCTTGGCGGCGACCGCTCTGTGCCAGGGCAGTTGCGCCATGTGGTGCTGACCACCGCCGAGGGCAACCCTTTCTACATCGAAGAGTTGATCAAGATGCTGGTCGAAGACGGGGTGGTCTTCCAGGCGGAGGGAGGCTGGCAGCTGCGGGATGAGGACCTGGCCGGTCTTCGGGTCCCGCCCACCCTGACCGGTGTGCTGCAGGCACGTTTCGACACCCTGGAGCCGGAGGAGCGGAGGTGTCTGCAGCACGGCTCGGTGATCGGGCGCGTCTTCTGGGACAAGGCGGTCGACTCCTTGACGGCCGCAGAGGGAGGCTCACCTGCCGGGCAGAGCACCGCCACGGCCCCGATCCTGGATCAGCTACGCACCCGGGAGATGGTGTTCCGCCACGATCCATCCACCTTCGATGACACCGAGGAGTATCTGTTCAAGCACGCGCTCCTCCGCGACGTGACCTACTCCACACTCCTGAAACGGCAGCGCCGGGTCTATCACGGTCTGGCGGCGCGATGGCTGGAGGGTGTGACCGGACGCGCCCGCCGCGAAGGGGAGTTCAGCCGGGTGATCGCCGATCACTACCTGAGCGCGGACGAGCCGAGTAAGGCCGCCGATTGGTACCTGCGCGCCGGGAAGGTTGCTGCTGCCCAGTTCGCCAACCAGGCTGCGCTGGAAGCGTTCGCCCGCGCCCTGGACCTGAGGCCTGATGCGAGCCCACGCTGGCGGGCGGAAGTGCTGCTCGAGCGGGAGGAAGTCAACGAGCTCCTCGGGGACAGGGAGCGGCAGCGACTCGATCTGGACGCTGCGCAGGCCATCGCCGATGAGATCGGCGATGGCCATCTCGGAGCCTCGGTGGTCTCGCCGCACGGTCTCGGTACCGTCCTTCATCGTCGAGGAGCTGGCGCGACACCTTGCCGAGCACGCCGACCCGTCCGGGCTGCTGTTCAGTGCGCCATCGGGTGGCCCCACTCGGCGAACGAACTTGCGACGTCGTATCTGGCTACCGGCCGTCCGAGGATCCGTCAGCGAGCCCTGAACGTTTCATGACCTTCGGCACACCCACGCTGCGCCTGTTCATTGCGCAAGGAGAGCACCCGAAGGTGATCCAGGAGCGGCTCGGCCACGCCTCGATCAAGACCACCTTGACACCTACACCTCTTCGACGGCCTCGCGGCGGCCACTGCCGAGCGCCTGAACGCATCTTGGCGCGGTTCTCGCGTGGACATCGTGGACGCAGCGCGAACGCGGCGCCATCGAGCTTCCGGCCAGATGAGCGAATCCCCTTGCGTCGCAAGGGGATTCTTCAGTGGGCCCAGGTGGACTTGAACCACCGACCTCATCCTTATCAGGGATGCGCTCTAACCGGGCTGAGCTATGGGCCCTGTACTGGTAGTCAAGGAAACAAAGTCTACAGGGGCTTCCGGGGCTTCTGGAATCTGTCGTAGAGAGGTACGACAGGCGCCGCAGCGCATCCAGGCGGGTACGCTCAACACCAGGGAGGGTCGTCGCCTTCGTTGTGGTTTGTCATGTTGCTCTGGCTGGAGTGGTGCAGGGGCCTACGTCGGGATCCAAGACGATGCCTCTCGGCATCCTCTTTAACGCAGGCTTAGTGGCGGTCCGACAGCGTGGTTGCGATGGGCGGAGACACAACGCTCGTTGCCGAGATGCTGGGTACTCCAGATTAGGTCCAAAGAGGTGGCCTAGATGGACACGATGCGGTACGCGATCCTGGGTCCGCTTGAGGTAACGCGGGCAGGGGTCCCGGTGCAGGTCAACGGACCGAAGCAGCGAGCCCTCCTAACTCTCCTGCTACTCCACGCCAACGAGGTCGTGTCGACTGACAGGATCATCGAAGCTCTGTGGGGGCCCGATGTGGACGGGCGGGAGGTCGGAACACTGCGTGTCCACATCGCCAACCTGCGGAGAGCTCTCGAGCCAGGCCGGCGAAAGGGCGATGAGCCAGAGATGCTCGTCACTCATCCGCCTGGCTACTTGCTGCGTGTCGATGACGAAGGGATCGACACGCAGCGTTTTGAGCGGCTTGGCTCCGAGGGCCGACGAACGGTTCAGGATGACCCGGGCTACGCGGCCGAGCTTCTCATAGAGGCCCTGGGCCTGTGGCGAGGCTCCGCTCTCCAAGACGTGCTCTACGAGGATTTTGCTCAGATCGACATCCAGCGGCTCGATGAGCTGCGGCTGTCGGCGGTGGAGAATCTCAATGAGGCGCGGTTGGCCATGGGCGAACACGCGGATCTGGTCGGTGACCTGGAATCACAGGTTGCGGCCCATCCGCTCAGGGAACGTCTGTGGGGTCAATTGATGATCTCCCTATATCGCAGTGGCCGACAGGCCGAAGCCTTTGCTGCCCACCAGCGGCTGTCCGACATCCTTGGCCAGCACGGGTTGGTGCCTGGCCCCGGGTTGAAACTGCTCGAGGACCGGATCCTTGTCAACGACCCGAGCTTGATGACGCCAACCATGAGGATTGGACCTCATCGAGGGCCTCCTGCCGAACGGACCAGGTTGATTGGCCGCAGCCGGGAACTAGCCCACCTCGAGTCACGACTCGATGGCGCACGGCTCCTCACGCTCACCGGATCGGGTGGAGTGGGAAAGACTCGCCTTGCGCAGCGGCTCGCCTGGACCCTCGTAGATGAACATGCCGAGGTGTGGTGGGTGGAGCTGAGCGGACTCTCCGACCCGCAGATGATCCCGGAGCAGATCGCCGCTGCGGGTGGGTTGTCACAGGGACCGAACATAGAGACCGTGGACCTTCTGGTGAGACTGGCATCGGTGAGGGATCTGGTGATCGTCCTCGACAACTGCGAACACCTCATCGACGCATCGGCCCGTATTGTGGACAGGCTGTTGGCCGAGTCGCCCGGTGTCCGATTCATTACCACAACACGCGAGCCTCTGCAGGTGGACGGCGAATTGGTCTGGCGTGTCTCGTCGCTGTCGGTCCCTGAGGTCAGGACTCCGCTGGACGAGATAGAGGGGTATCCCAGCGTCGAGCTCTTCCTGGAACACACCAGGTCAAGAGGCGGCGTCGTCTCACAATCGGAACTACCCGACGTCGCAGTCATCTGTCGGCGGCTCGATGGGATCCCGCTAGCCCTCGAGCTGGCGGCTGCTCGCGCAACGACCCTTAGCCCCGCCGAAATCAGCGAGCGTCTGGCTGACCGATTCTCGTTGCTGGAACGCAGCCGACGCACCGCGATTGCTCGACATCGAACACTCGAGGCGGCGATTGACTGGAGCTTCCAACTGTTGGATGAAGGGGATCGACGGCTGCTGACTCGATTGGCGGTGTTCGTCGCCGGCTTCGATCAAGCGGCTGCTCAGAAGGTCTGCGCGTACGAACCACTGACGACGGAGGATGTGGAAGTCGGGGTGGAGCGGCTTGTCGAGAAGTCGCTGATCGAACCAGCGCCGGGCCCTGATAGGGGCTTCCGGCTGACGGAGTCGATACAGGCGTTCGCCTGGGATCGTCTGGTAGATGACCCGGATCAGCTCGTGGTTCGACATCGGGATTGGGCGCTCAGTTTGGCTGTGGAAGGAGGGAGACAGATCCTCTGCGACGAAGGCACCTGGTTCCCCCGACTCGAAGCGGCACATGAGGATCTACGAACCGCCTTCGACGAGTCGCTTCGCCGAGGCGATGTCGACGCCGCTCTCCGCCTTGGCGGCTCCATCGGTAGCTATCTCTTGTGGCGACGCACCAACGAAGCACTGAAATTGTTGGAGCGAGCCATTCTCGCAGCCGACCAGGCTCCTCAAGCGGTGAGACCGTCGACAAGGGCTCTGGGCCTGCTAGCCATCGGCCCTTTCCTCTGCTACCACAACCGAGTTGAGGAGGGACACAGACGGCTGGCTGAGGCGGCTGAGATCTACAGAAAACTGGACCACAAGGCCGGGCTGATGTGGGTCCGCTATCAGCAGAGCTACTTTCCCGTCACTGGTGATCCAGCGGAGCCTCTGCGACATGGCCAAGCCGCCGCGGATTTGGCGCGGCAGATTGCGGACCCGGTGTCACTGGCGCATATGCTCACCCGATTCGCCGAAACCAAACTGTCACGCCTCACTCGCAGCGATGTCAAAGCGTCGAGCGAACTGGAAGAGATCATCTCATTATGTGAAGAAGCCATGCGCTACTGCGAGAAACTGCCTAATCCCTACGCCGCGGGCATGACGAAGATCGTGCTGGGACATGCCCTCTCGATACAGGGGAACACCAACGAGGGATGGGCGTTGGTCGAGCAGGGCGTTCAGGAGCGTAACCGCTTCGCCCTTGGGATCCCTTGCGCATATGAGCTCATATCGGCTGGCCATCTCGCCCATCGCCTCGGCTACGAGGATCGGTCCTCGACCTTGGTCCGAAGAGGTCTGGAATGTCTCAGTGAACTTGGGCTGATGGACGCCACAAGACCAGCACTGCTCGGTGCTGCAGCGGTGCTTCGAAGGTCGGCGCCGAGCGTGGCTGCTCAGATTCTGGGAGCCGCAGAATGCGTCGAACCATTGAAATACCACGTTTCGGTCCTCTTCGACGAAGGACAGGTCTTGGAACGGGTCCGCAGCGAACTCGGGAGCATCGAGCTCTCACAGGAGAGAGAGCAGGGGGCACGTTTGAGTCCTGAGGATGCGATCGGCCTCGCTCTGGCGCACATCTGAGTCAAGTCTTCAAGGGATGTGTCGCCCTGGGTTGACAACGTCAGGGGCCGCCGCGAGATCGCGAAACCGCTCATGGACGTCAGCAGTCGCCCCCGGGCGTGGTCCGGGCAGAGGGGCCGCCCGAGCTCGAGCGCGATCCGACCACACTTGCACGAGCCGCGGGGGCGGCTTCGAGTCGCCGCCCCCATGCCCGTCTCTCTCCCCTCTAGCCGGTCGCCCGCTCCTGGATCTGCTGGAAGCGGAGCATCTCGGCGTACTCGAAGGAGCCATCCGGGGGCAGCGGGTTGAGCGTCTGCATCCGGATGAGCTCCGCCGCCTCGAACGAGCCGTCTGACGGCAGCGGGTCGAGCGCCTCCATCCGCATGGCCTCGGCGACCTGGAAGGAGCCATCGGTGTCGGTGACCTGCGCCGACGGGGCGACCATCCAGACCACCAGGCCCACCACGAGCAACACGAGGGCGAACCCGAGCCACTGGATCCACGGCACCAGTCCGCTGGGCCGGGGCGGGGCCTCTGGAGGCCGCTCGATGACCTGCTCACGTTGCTGGACCTGTGTCACGGTCCACCTCCTTCGATGACCCACCATGACACCGGTCGCATTCGGTTCGTTGAGGACGCGCTGATGGAACCCTGACCAACTCCCCTGGATGGCCCCATGCAAGAGATCCACACTGAGGAAGATCAGGTGGTGACGGTGGAATCACGGCCCCGGATCCTGGTGCTCGGGCCGCCGGCGGTGGTGGTCGACGACCGGCTTGTGTCGGCGGGGGGAGGGCGCGCTCGGGCGCTGCTCGCCGCCCTCGTCCTCGGCGTCAACCACACCGTGTCGCCCGACCGGCTGATCGACGTGGTGTGGGGCGATCGGGCGCCTGGCGCCGCCACCAACGCCCTCCAGTCGCACGTCTCGCATCTGCGCCGCCTGCTCGGTCCCGGCTCGATCGAGGCCCACGAGCACGGGTATCTGCTGCGGGCAACCTGTGAGGAGATCGACGCCTGCGTCTTCGAGCATCTCGTCGAGGACGCGGCGGAGGTGCAAGGCCAGGACCCGGCCTCAGCCAGGTCGATGGTGCGACGGGCACTGTCGCTGTGGCGGGGAGAGGCGTTCGGGGAGCTGGGCCCCGTCGAGCCGTTCCATCTCGAGGCGCTCCGTCTGGACGAGTTGCGCCGGACCGCGGCCGAGATCGAGCTGGTCGCCGAGGTGGCGCTCGGAGAGCGGGTTCGAGCAGTGGCCCAGCTCCGGGCGGCCCTCGCCGCCGACCCGTACCGGGAGAACCTGTGGACGCTGCTGGTCGAGGCGCTGGCGGCCGACGGCCGCCGGGCGGAGGCGCTGGCGGCCTGGGACGGGTATGCGGCCGCGCTGGCGGCACTCGGCCTGGCACCTTCGGCCCCGATGCGACACCTGCTGGATCAGATCGTCGGGCCCGGGGCGTGCTTCCTCCGTCGTGACCAACGTTGAGCAACGGCGTGGGCACAGCCCACGCCGTTGCTCAATGATCGGAGCGGCCGTGGAGCTGAGGGGATTCGAACCCCTGACCCCCTGCTTGCAAAGCAGGTGCTCTGCCAACTGAGCTACAGCCCCGTCACCCCGGCATGATACGGGCACCGGTGGCCGGGCCACCGTGCCGGGGACACGGGCCCGTCGCTAACGTGCTGTGGATCGGAGAGGAGCACCATGGCGCGGTGGGATCGCCTGCGGAGCCGAGGCAACATCGAGGACCGTCGCGGGATGGGCGGCCCGATGGTGGCGGCCGGGGGCGTCGGGGGGATCGGCATCCTCGTCCTGCTGCTTATGACCTTCCTGGGCGGCGGCGCCGGCGACCTCGACCAGGTGCTCGGCCAGCTCCAGGGCGCCCAGGCTCCGCAGGGCGGGGTGCAGGCCGAGGAGTTCCGGGGCGAGGACGACTACGAGGTGTTCGCCTCCACCGTGTTGGGGTCGGCCGACGACGCCTGGCGGGCCATCTTCGCCTCTAACGGGCTGGAGTACTCCGAGCCACGGCTCGTGCTCTTCCGGGGCCAGACCCAGTCGGGCTGTGGCGGGGCGAACTCGGCCACCGGGCCTCACTACTGCCCGCTCGACCGGACGATCTACCTCGACGAAACCTTCTTCGACGAGCTGGTCCGGCGGTTCGGGGCCCAGGGTGGCGACGTCGCCGAGGCCTACGTGATCGCCCACGAGGTCGGCCACCACGTCCAGAACGAGCTCGGCATCCTGGAGCAGGTCCAGCAGGTGCAGCGGTCGACCGGCTCCCAGGCCGAGGCCAACGAGCTCTCGGTCAAGCTCGAGCTGCAGGCAGACTGCTTCGCCGGTATCTGGGCCCACTCGATCCGGGACCTGGGGGTGTTCCTGCCCGGTGAGATCGAGGAGGCGATCGACGCCGCCGAGGCGGTGGGCGACGACCGGATCCAGGAGACCACCCAGGGCCGCATCACCCCCGAGAACTGGACCCACGGCTCCTCCGAACAGCGGGTCGAGTGGTTCACCATCGGGTATGAGACCGGGGACCCGTCCCGGTGCGACACGTTCGGCTAGGTCTCAGCGGCCGTCCCGCACCACGCCTTGGAGCTCGGTGGGGACGAGCTCGCACTTCCAGGTGGCGAGATCCCGGTCGGAGGGGACGGTGGGGACGTGGATCTCGCCCGCGATGATCCTTCGCCGCCACTCCTCGAGCTCGGGGACGAGGTGGTCGACGAAGCCCCCGCTGCGGGAGTAGTCGAGGCCGCCGGCAGCCAGGTCGAGCACGTGCGTGCCGGCCTGGAGGCGGCCGCTCGCCCAGTCGACGATGCTCGTGTACACGGCCGCAGCGTCGGACATCGCCCTTCAGAGGCGCCCGCGGAGGCTCTAGGTCCGCTCTAGACAACATTGGGCAACCACGAGGCCTCTGCCCTCGTATCTGCTCAATGAACGGGGGGCGAGGGCTCAGCCGCCGGCCGGGTCGAGGAAGACCACCGGGATCTGGCGGTCGGTGCGCTCCTCGTACCCGGCATACCCGTCGTAGGCCGCCACGACCCTCGGCCACCATGTCGCCCGCTCCTCGGGGGAGGCAGTGCGGGCAACCACCGGGAACCGACGTGATCGGACCTGCACCGTGGCGAGCGGCTCGGCGGCGAGGTTCAGATACCAGTGGGGGTGGTCGGGCTTGCCTCCCCACGAGGCGACCACGACCAGACGCTCGCCGTTGGCGAGGTAGAGGAGGGGAACGGTGTGCGGCCGGCCCGAATGTCGGCCGGTCGTGGTGAGCAGGAGCATGTCGTTGTCGACCAATCGGCGCCCGACCATTCCCCCGGTCAACCGGTACAACCACACGTGGATCCGGGAGAGGCGGCGGGCGGTGCCGGTACGCATCACCCGAGTCTGGCCGACCGGCCTCTCCCCGGCACGGACCGCGTAGGATCAGTAGCCGGAATCGTCAGCTCGTGCGATCGGTTACAGCAGTGAGCCGCAGAAGGAGTAGAGGCCGATGAGGAACGCCGTCATCGTCGACGCTGTCCGCACCCCGGTGGGGAGGCGCAACGGCAAGCTCAAGGACATCCACCCCGTCGACCTTGCCTCGATCCCCCTGAAGGCCCTCATCGAGCGCAACGACCTCGATCCCGCCCTGATCGAGGACGTGATCATGGGCACGGTGATGCAGACCGGCGAGCAGGGGCTCAACGTCGGCCGCAACGCCGCTCTCGCCGCCGGATTCCCCGAGGACGTCGTCGGCGTCACCATCGACCGGCAGTGCGGCTCGTCCCAGCAGTCGGCCCACTTCGCCGCCCAGGGGGTGATGGCCGGGGCGTACGACGTCGTGGTCGCCGCCGGGGTGGAGTCGATGACGAGGATCCCGATGGGGATCACAGCCCAGCAAGGCCCCGGATTGCCGTTTGGCCCGCTCGTCATGGACCGGTACGCCCACGGCCTGGTGCCCCAGGGGATCTCGGCCGAGATGATCGCCGAGAAGTGGAGCCTCGGACGCCAGGAGCTCGACGAGCTGGCGCTCGGATCCCATCGGAGGGCCGGCCGCGCCACCGAGGAGGGCCGATTCGAGACCCAGATCGTCCCGGTGCGGGTCACGCTCGAGGACGGCGCCGAGGAGCTCATGACCACCGACGAGGGCATCCGCTGGGAGACCAGCCTCGAGAAGTTGGGAAGCCTCCAGCCTGCCTTCAAGCCCGACGGGGTGGTGACGGCCGGGAACTCCTCACAGATCTCGGATGGGGCCGCTGCGCTCCTCATCATGGCCGAGGACAAGGCCGAGGAGCTCGGCCTGGAGCCGATGGCCCGGTTCATCGCCTTCTCCATGGCCGGTGTCGACCCGGTGATGATGCTCACCGGTCCGATCCCCGCCACTTCGAGGGTGCTCGACCGGGCCGGCCTCGGGATCGACGACATCGACCTGTTCGAGGTGAATGAGGCCTTCGCGACGGTCACGGCGGCGTGGCGGATCGAGCACGGTGGGACCGACCCGATGGCGCTGTGGGAGCGGACCAACGTGAACGGCGGCGCCATCGCCCTCGGCCATCCGCTGGGGGGTTCGGGGGCGCGACTCATGACGACCCTCGTCCACGAGTTGGTGCGAACCGGCGGTCGTTACGGCCTGCAGACCATGTGCGAGGGGGGTGGCATGGCCAACGGAACGATCATCGAGCGGATCTGATCGGCTTTGTCACTCACTTCGTGGGGGACAAAGCGCATCGCGCACTGCGCACTGCGAGACTTGTCTGCGCATGGGCCTCCTCGACATCCTCATCGCCGTCGGCATCTTCGTGGTGATCTGGCGCGCCAGCCTCTGGGTCATCCGCATGCTGTCGACACCGCCCCCCGAGGTGGACCCCGAGGACGTCGTGGAGGTCGACCAGGACTTCCGGTGCAGTGTGTGCGGCACGGAGGTGACCCTGCGAATGATCAACGTCCAGGAGTCGACGCCTCCGAAGCACTGCCGGGAGGAGATGGTCCCGGTGTGGCGCCCCGGGCCCGGCTGAGTTACACGCGTGTGGTTCTCCACACCTGTGGAGGGCTCTGGGGAGAATGACAGACGTGTGGTTCGTCAGCGATAGCCGGTGGTCATGAGGAACCCACCGGCGATCATCCCGAGGCCGACGAGGAGCACCCACTGGTCGAGGTCGAACACGAAGCGGAGCAGCACGAGGACCACGCCGACGGCCATGAGCCCGGTCATGGTCACGACGTACCAGGTCGGGGAGGGCTCGTCCCGTTCGACCTTCACCTCGGTGGGGGACTGGCGACCGGACGCGGTCCGGCCTTTGCGGGGCTTGCGCTTGCGGGACTCCGGCATGACCCGACCAGCGTAGCCTCGGTCTTCGGCGGGCCGTCCGGGACGGGCCGGTAACCTCGCCTCTCCTCATGCGGGTGCTCGTCATCGACAACTACGACTCGTTCACCTTCAACCTCGTGCAATACCTGGGGGAGTTGGGCGCCGAGGTCGACGTGGCCCGCAACGACGGGCTGACGCCCGGCGAGGCCGAACGCAACCGTCCCGACCGGCTGGTGATCTCCCCCGGTCCGGGCCGTCCCGAGGAGGCAGGGGCGTCGATCGAGTTCGTGCGAACCCTCGGAACCGAGGTGCCCACCCTGGGCGTCTGCCTCGGGCACCAGGCGATCGCCGTGGCGTTCGGGGGAGCCGTCGACCGTGCACCCGAGCCCCGCCACGGCAAGACCTCCCAGATCCGCCACGACGGCAGGGGGGTGTTCCGGGACTGTGAGAACCCCTTCACGGCCACCCGGTACCACTCGCTGGCGACGGTCGAGCTGCCCGATGAGCTCGAGGTGTGCGCCTGGAGCGAGGACGGGGTGGTCCAGGGGATTCGGCACCGCGCGCTCCCGGTGACGGGCGTGCAGTTCCACCCCGAGAGCATCATGACCGTCGAGGGAAAGCGGCTCCTCGCCAACTTCCTCGAAGGCGACTGACGATCACCCCGGGAGGGCGACGCGACTCCCGTTCGGCTCGACGAGGCCGTCGGCGAGCAGGCTCTGGATGGCGGCCTCCACCCGATCGGTCGACAAGCCCGTCCGCACCGCCAACCCGGCGCGATCTCCGGGACCGTCGAGCAGGGCCCGCAGCACCGCTCCTCGCGCCTCACGGTGCGAGCCTGGGAACCGGCCCTGTGGCGGAACCGGGACGCGCACGGCCGGATCGGCACACCACGCGGCCACCGGGCACCGATCGCACGCCGGTCGCGGGCGGCAGATGGTGGCACCGAGGTCCATGACCGCCTGGTTCCAATCGGAGGCGACGTCGACTTCGAGCGCGGCATCGGCAGCCTCTTCGAGGTCGCGTCCCGTCAAGGCGCGGCCGTTCCAGCGTGACAGGACCCTGCGCAGGTTGGTGTCGATCGCCGGTAGCGACACCCCGAAGGCGAAGCAGGCGACGGCAGCGGCGGTGTACCGCCCGACCCCGGGGAGTCGTATCAGCCCGGCGACCGACTCGGGCCAGCCGTGCTCGGACACGATCGCTGCGGTCTGGCGGAGCCGCACCAGCCGCCGGGGATAGCCCAACCCATCCCAGCGGGCGAGCGCGTCGGCGATGGGCGTCGAGGCCAGGGCGGCGGGGGTGGGATACCGGATGAGGAAGGCCGGGTACCGGTCGGCCACCCGGCCGGCCTGGGTCTGCTGGAGCATCACCTCGCTCACGAGGATCGCCCAGGGGTCGGTGGTCCGCCGCCACGGGAGGTCACGCCGATTGAGGCGGTACCAGCCGAGGAGTGCGGCGTTGCGGGCGGACGCCACGCCGCTCAGGGCGGCGGTGCCGTCGTGGTGGTGGTCTCGGGCGTCGTGGTGGTGGTAGTGGTCGGTGGCACGTACACGCCCAGGCTGACGTTGACCGTCGTGCCCTTCGGCACCACCACCCCGCCCTCCGGCACCTGGGCCACCACCCGGCCGTCGAGGTCTGGGTCCTCCACCTCGATGGTGGTCGCCGCGACCCGTAGCACGAGCCCGAGCGCCCGGAGCTCGGCCTCGGCCTCATTCCGGGTGAGGCCGAACAGGTCGGGGACGGACACCGGCTCGACCCCGTCGGACACGATCACGATCACCCGGCTCGGAACCGGCACCTCGGTGTCGGCGGGAGGATCGGTGCGGATCACCCGACCCCGCTGGACGGTGTCGGAGAATTCGGTCTGCTCCTCCCAGGTGAGGTTGAGGGCCGCGAGGCGCGAGAAGGCCTCGCTGGCGGTGAACCCGCTGAGGTCGGGAAGGAGCACAGACTCGGCCCCGGCGGCCACCACCAGGTCGATCGCCGATCCCACCGGAGCCTGGATACCCGGCAGCGGGCTCTGGGCGATGACGGTGCCGGGCTCGCGGTCCGAGGTCTCGTCCAGCGTGACATTGCCGACCGTGAACTCCGCTTCCCGTATCAGGTCCTCGGCGTCCTCCTGGGTCAGCCCGATGAGCGGTGGCACCGCGAAGGTCTCCTCGCCGGCGGACACCACGAGCTGGACCGTCGACCGCGCCTCGACCTCGGTGCCGGCCGGGGGCTCGGTTCTGATCACGAGGCCCTCGTCGACCTCCTCGCTCGCCTCCCTGACCAGGGTGACGACCAGGTTCACCTGCTGGAGCGCGGTGAGAGCATCGGACTCGCTGAAGCCGGTCACATCGGGGACCACCACGAGCTCGGTCTCCGAGCCTCCCAGGTTGAGCAACCGGAAGGTGAAGAACAGCAGCACCCCGAGGGTCACGAGCAGGGCGAACACGCCGACGATGAAGGGGACGTTGGAGGGAGCCGGCTCCTCGATCTCGCGATAGACCTCGTCGGGCGGGGCGGTCGGTGGAGGGACCGGCGGCATCATCTGGGTGCGCCCATCCGCCACGGCTGCAGCGGCGGCGGCTCCGGTGGCGGCGGCGACCGGTGGCGGCATCGCCGCCGGGGTCTCGCCGCTGAGCACCCGCAGGAGGTCGGCGCGCATGTCGCCGGCCGATTGGTACCGCATCCCCGGGTCTTTCTGGAGGGCCCGCATCACCACCTCGTCCAGGGGTCCTGGAACGTCGGAGTTGTGGGCCGAGGGGGGCGTCACCTGGGTCGAGACGTGCTGGAAGGCAACCGCCACGGGGCTGTCGCCCGAGAAGGGCGGCCGCCCGCTCAGCATCTCGTAGAGCACCACCCCCAGCGAGTAGACGTCGGAGCGGCCGTCCGCCGCCTCTCCCTGCGCCTGCTCGGGGCTGAAGTAGGTGGCGGTACCGATCACGGCCCCGGTGCGGGTCAGCTCCTGACTGTCGTCCCAGGCCCGGGCGATCCCGAAGTCGGTGACCTTCACGGTGCCGTCGGGGGCGAGCAGGATGTTGCCCGGCTTCACGTCCCGGTGGACGACCCCCGCCCGGTGGGCGACGGTGAGGGCTGCGGCCACCTCCGAGGCGATCTCGGTGGCCCGCCGGGGGAGCAACGCTCCCTCGGATCGCAGGACGTCGCGGAGCGATCGTCCCTCCACCAGCTCCATGACGATGAAGTAGGTCGAGTCGACCTGGCCCCAGTCGTAGATGCCCACGATGTTGGGATGGGTGAGGTTGGCGGCGGCCTGGGCCTCACGCCGGAACCGCTTCACGAAGGCCTCGTCCGAGCTGAACTGCGAGTGCAGCACCTTGATGGCGACCTGCCGGCCCAACAGGCCGTCGCGGCCGCGATAGACGTCGGCCATGCCGCCTCGGGCGAGGTGGGTGGTCAGCTCGTAACGGTCGGTGAGGGAGTGGGGGAGATCCATGGGGGGAACCCGGGAGATGGTAGCGGTCAGTCCCTGGGAGACAGCCATGCCTCGATGATCCGGGCGGCGATCGGGGCCGCCACCGACCCGCCGGTGGCCGATTCGCCGGCACCGCCGCCATCCTCGAGCATGACCGCCACGGCGATGCTCGGCGCCTCGACGGGGGCGAATCCGATGAACCAGACATCGGGTGCTCCGGCCCCCGAGCTCTGGGCGGTGCCGGTCTTGCCGGCGACCCGAACGCCCGGGATCGCGGCCCGGCGCCCGGTTCCCTCGGTCACCACCCGCTCCATCATCTGGGAGAGCACCGCCGCCGTTGCCGGTGAGAGCGATCTCCCCAGGGTGGCGACCGGATACTCCTCGACGGTCTGGCCGTCGGCGTCGAACAGCTGGGTGACCAGCCGTGGCTGCATGAGCTCGCCGCCGTTGGCAACCGCCGCAGCGGTCATCGCCATCACGAGGGGGGTGGCCCGGACGTCGCGCTCGCCGAGCGAGCTCTGGGCCAGAGCGGCGTCGTCGTTGGCGAGGGCCCGGGTGGGGAAGGCCGAGACGGCGACCTCCCACGGGAAGCGGATCGTGCGATTGAAGCCGACGGCCTCGGCGGTCTCCCCCATCGGAACGGCGCCCACGTCGATGCCGAGCTGGGCGAACACCGTGTTGCAGGACCGGACGTAGCCGAGCGAGACGGTCACCGTGTCCCCGGATCCACACTGCTCCCCGTCGTAGTTGGAGATCGTCGCGGTCGAACCGGGGAGCGGGAAGGTGGCGAGGTCGAGGTACTCGGTCTCGGGGCCCGCCACCCCCGAGTCGAAGGCCGCGCCTGCCACCACGGTCTTGAACGTGGACCCCGGGGCGGCCAGCTCCTTGGTCGCCCGATCCCGAAGGGGCTCGTCGGGATCGTCGAGCAGGCGCCTGCGCTCGGCGATCGCCCCCGGCCCGAGCAGCAGCGAGGCGTCGTAGGAGGGGGAGGAGACCAGCACGAGCACGTCGCCGGTGGAGGGCTGGATCGCCACGATCGCCCCCCGCCTCCCGTCGAGGGCGTCGAGGGCAACCTGGTGGACGGCGGGGTCGATGGTGATCTGCAGGCTGTTGGGGCGGAGGTCGCGTCCCAGGAGCACCGCCAGGAGGTCGGAGATCGTCAGGTCCCGCTTGGACCGGAGCTCGTCGGCGAACGCCAGTTCCAGACCCGTCGACCCCGCCAGGCGGGAGATGTACCCCACGACGTGGGTGAAGGCCGGCCCGCCCAGGTACTCGCGCAGGTAGGACTGGGGCAGATCGGAGTCGGGGACCGATCGGGCGAGCACAGTGCCGTCCGCCGTCACGATCACACCCCGCTCCTTGCCGGCCCGCGAGATGGCGGTTCGAGCGTTGCGAGGGTCGTCCCGGTACCGGTCGACGGCAATCACCTGATACCAGGTCGTGGCGGCGAGCAGAACGAGGAAGCCACCCATCAGGGCTGCCACCAGCCGGCGGGCGGGCCCGTTCACGTGGACTCCTCGTGTGAAACGACGGCCAGGAGCCCGATGATGAGGAAGTTGCCGAGCAGGGACGACCCGCCGTACGACATGAAGGGCAGGGTGATGCCCGTGAGCGGCACGACCCGCAGCACCCCACCGATGATGAGGAAGGTCTGGAATCCCACGGTGAACCCGAGGCCGGTGGCGAGCAGCTTGCGGAATCGGTCCCGAGAGCGCAGAGCGATCCCGAAGGCGACGGCCACCGTCAGGGCGTAGAGGCAGAGCACCGCCACGGAGCCGGCGAACCCGAACTCCTCGGCGACCGCAGCGAAGATGAAGTCGGTGGAGGCGTTGGGGACGAGGTCGGGCCTCCCCACCCCCGGTCCGGAGCCGGCCAGGCTGCCACTCGCCATCCCGAACAGGCCCTGGGCGATCTGATACCCGGAGCCCTCGAAGTCGGCGAAGGGTCGTAGCCACGCCTCGACCCGCACCCGGACGTGGTCGAAGGCGTACCACGCCACCACGGCGGCGGCCCCGGCCAGCATCCCTCCGGCGACCAGATAGCCGCGCTCACCGGTCGCGGCGTAGAGCATCGCGACGAAGACCCCGAACAGGAGCAATGACGCGCCGAGGTCGCGCTGGGCGACGAGCACGAGAAGGCTGCCCGCCCACACCACCGCCAGCGGGAGCAGCTGCCGGGGTTCGGGCACACGCACCCGACCGAGCCGGCGGCGGGCACCGGAGAGGGCGGGCTGGCGGTCGGCCAGGTACGCCGCCAGGAAGACGACGAGGAGCACCTTGGCCAGCTCGGCCGGCTGGAGGTTGAGCTCGACGATGCCGAGATCGACCCGCACCCACAGCCGCGACCCGTTCACGGCGTATCCCTTGACGGGCAGAGGTCCCTCGCTCGGAAGGGCGGGGAGGGCGAGCAGCCCGAGCGAGGCAAGCAGGAGCAGGTAGCGATAGCGGCGGAGGGTCTCGGTGCCGGCCCGCGACAGCCAGATGACGCCGACGGCGGCCAGACCGGCACCGATGACGAGCCACCATCGCTGGAGGGCCGCCCTGGCCGGATCGAGCCGGTAGATCATGATCAAACCGAACACCGTGATGAGGGCGACCGGAGGGAGCAGCAGCGGGCTGGCTCCTGGCGCCGTGCGCCGGATCAGTGCCTGGAGGCCGAGGAACGTGAGCGCCACCGTCATCATCGACAGGCCGACCGTGGCATCCGGCCCGCTCCCCGAGGCCAGTTTGACGAGGGTGAGCCCCAGTCCGGCGAGGGCTGCGGCTCCGAGGAGGAGGCCGCCCTCGAGGCGTGCGGTCATGGCTCGACGTCGACGACCAGGGCGGTGATGTTGTCGTGGCCGCCGGCGCGGTTCGCCGCCTCCACCAGCCCCCACACCGCCTCCTCGGGGGTGCCCAGCTGGAGGATCTCGTGGATCTCGGCCTCCGACAGCATGCCGCTCACCCCATCCGAGCAGAGGAGCAGGCGATCGCCCGCCCGGAACACCACGTCGTCGCGATCGACCTCGAGCCGGTAGGTGAGCCCCAGGGCCCTGGTGAGCATGCTCCGGTGGGGGTGGCCGACCGCCTCCTCGGCCGTGATCTTCCCGGAGGCCACGTACTGGCGGACCACCGTGTGGTCCTCGGTGATCTGCTCGAGCCGACCCTCTCGTAGCAGGTAGGCCCGGCTGTCGCCCACGTGGGCGAGGCGGCCTACCAGGTCGTCACCCAGCTCGACGAGGGTCAGCGTGGTGCCCATCCCCGCCAACTCCGGCTTGCGGGTCGCCTCCTCGAGGATGGCGCTGTTGGCGGCCAGGACGCGCTCTTCGACGCTGCCGTCGACGGCGAGGGCATGTTCGACGGCCATCTGAGATGCGACCTCGCCGGCCGCGTGCCCGCCCATGCCATCGGCCACCATGACCACCACGGGCCCCTCCCCCCGTCCGGCGGTCGACGGATGCACCGAGTCCTGGTTGACGGGACGGAGACGTCCCTGGTGCGAGGCGACCGCCCACAGGTAGCTCATCGCACCTCCATCACGGTCTTGCCGACCTGGACGGCGTCGCCTCTTGCCAGGTCGACGGGAACGGTGACGCGACGTCCGTTCACATACGTCCCGTTGGTGCTGCCGAGGTCGCTGAGCACGAGCTTGCCGTCCTTGGTGGTCACACGCAGGTGGAACTCCGAAGCGTAGGGGTCCTCCAGCATCACGTCGGCCTGCGCGCTCCGGCCGAGCACGACCGAGTCCTCCACGACGATCTCCCGCCCGGCGAGCGAGTCGGACTTCACGACCACCAGCCGGCTGCCCGCCCGGCGCCCGCGGCGGGGTGGCCGGAGGCCGAGGTGCGAACCGACCGAACGGGCCACCTGCCAAACGAACAGATAGACGAGGGCCAGGAAGATGAGCCGCAGCAGCGTGAGCAGCAGATCGGACACGGGTCAGATCTCCTCGAACCGAAACGCGACACCACCCAACGACAAGACCGACCCGTCCTCGAGATCCACCGGGTCGGGGCCCACCGCCAGCCCGTCGACCGCGGTGCCGTTGGACGAGCCGAGGTCGCGGATGCGGGCATGCCCGTCCCTGCGCCACACCACTGCATGACGGCGGCTCACCCGAGGGTCGGGGATCACGACATCGCAAGCGTCGGAGCGACCCACGATGGCGCGGTTGTGGCCCACCTCGAACACCCCGGTACCGAGAAGGCGGGCCCACGGGGTGAGCACCCCGGGCGACACCTCCGACCGGCAGGCCAGCGACCCCCGGGCCACCGACTCGTCACCCCGCAATTCGACCCGCACCGGTCCCTCGGTCCTCCATCCCCGCTCGGCGATCGAGCCGGCGACGACCTCGGCCACCGCGGCCGTGTAGTCGCCGACCGGCATCTCGGCCGGGAGGTCGTCGGGGTTGACCGCCACGAAGAACCGGTTGGGCACGGCGGGGCCGGCCTCGGTCTCGGTGGAGGCGAGGTCGGCCTCCCTGACGAGGCGGCTTGCGAACTCGACGGGTTGGAGCGGGCCGCGGGCGACGAGGCCCACCATCCCGTCGAGCAGCCCTTCGAGCCGCCGTTCCAGACGGCGGGCGATGCTCATCGTGGGGGAGAGTGTATGTCGCCCGTGCCGGCTTCCTCCGACCGGCGACCCTGTACCATGCCGCTGCCACGGGCGAGTGGCGGAATTGGCAGACGCGCAGGATTCAGGTTCCTGTGGGCGATAAGCCCGTGGGGGTTCAAGTCCCCCCTCGCCCACGAATTGCTCTCGCAACGCACCCGGCCCCGCCGGCTACGGCTTCTGGTGCCGGTCCTGCTCACCGCCTTCGTGGCGGGGGTCGTCGCCATCATCACCTTGGGCTCGAGGTCGCCCGCCGAGACCCTGTATGCCGAGGACCTGCGCGACACCGCGGTCGAGGCCGCCCGAGCTTCGATGGTCTTCCGGGACCTGCTGGAACGGGCCACCACCGTGGATCGAGCCGAACTGACATCGGTGGTCGACGAGGTTGAGGACCTGCTCGAGGCCGTCAACGGCTCCCAGCCGCCCCCCGAGGTCGGTCCGGAGGCGCGCGCCCTCCGGTCGCTCCTCACATCGGCTTCGGCGGCCTGGCTCGAGGGCGTGGTCGGCTTCGAGACGGCGCTTCTCCGGGCGGCCGACGATCCGGCGGCGGTGGCGATGCAGGACTCCATGACGGCGAGCCTGGCCACGCTCGGGAGTGGCGACCGGATCTACGCGGCCTTCCTCGAGGCGGCGACCGCGCCGGCACTGCCACAGCCGGTGTCCGGCTATCCCGAGGTCCGGTTCCTGCCGCAAGGGTTCCCATTGGCGGCGACCGTCGATGCGCTGGTCGCCTACGCCCGGGCGCCACTCTCGCCGCTCCGATTGCGGGCCGACGTCGGCATCGAGCAGGTGACGACCGACCCGGCCTGGGTCGAGAACCAGCAGGGGACGCTGGTCGTCGAGGCCACGGATCTCATCGACGTGGTGGTCGTCGTCTCGAACCTCGGGAACGCCGAGGCGGCGACCGGCGAGATCCTGTTCGACCTGACGAGCCTCGGTGAGCCGCTCGAGAGCCGGGTGAGCGAGGTGCCGCCGCTCGCCCCCGGGGCCAAGACCACGATCGTGTTCGAGGGCGTGGCCGTGGTACCGGGCACCCCATACGCCATGGTCGTGCGCCTCGGTGTCCTACCTCCCGAGCAGCAGACCGACGACAATCTCTACCAGAACGAGTTCCTGGTGAACGAGCCGGTCGACAGTGGATCGGATGGCTGACACCTCTCGGTACCATCGCGCGCCGTGATCGACGTCTCCATCCTGCGATCCGACCCTGGCCTCATCGAACGTTCACTCGCCCGTCGCGGCCTCGACGTCGACCTCGGCGGCCTGGTCGCCCTCGATGCCGAGGTGCGCCGCCTCCGCCACGAGGCCGACGAGCTCCGCGCCGAGCAGAAGCGCATCGGCCGCCTCATCGCCACCCTCACCGGAGCCGAGAAGCAGGAAGCCATCGACGAGGCCGGGAGGTTGGCCGAGCGCCTGAGAGCGCTCGCCGCCGGTGCCGACGAGACCCAAGAGCGCTTCGAACGGGAGTGGATCACACTTCCCAACCTCGTCGACGAGTCGGCCGCCGACGGCCTCACGGATGCCGACAACGTCGAGCTCCGGCGGGTGGGCGAGGGAGCGTCCGGGGGCCGCGACCACGTCGAGGTCGGCGAGGCGCTCGACCTGATCGACACGGTCCGGGGGGCCAAGGTGTCGGGGAGCAGGTTCGGCTACCTCAAGGGACGGGCGGCTTTGCTCGAGTTCGCCCTGGTGCGGTGGGCGATGGACCGCTTGTCGGCGGCCGGCCACCTGCCGATGATCCCGCCGGTGCTGGTGCGGGAGCAGGCTCTCTTCGGGACCGGGTTCTTCCCGAGCGACCGCGAGCAGGTGTACGAGGTCCCGGCCGACGAGCTGTTCCTCGTCGGCACCGCCGAGGTGCCGCTGGCCGCCTATCACGCCGACGAGATCCTCGACCCCGGGTCGCTTCCCGTCCGTTACGTGGGGTTCTCGACGTGCTTCCGACGGGAGGCGGGCACCTACGGCAAGGACACGGCCGGCATCTTCCGGGTGCACCAGTTCGACAAGGTCGAGATGTTCTCGTTCACCCATCCCGAGGGCTCCGGCGAGGAACACGAGCGGCTGCTCTCGCTGGAGGAGGGCCTGGTTCGCGAGCTCGAGCTCCCGTATCGGGTCGTGAACGTGGCGGCCGGCGATCTCGGTGCGCCGGCGGCCAAGAAGTACGACATCGAGGCATGGTTCCCGGGCCAGCAGGCCTACCGGGAGATCACGTCGTGCTCGAACACGACCGACTTTCAGGCCAGGCGTCTGCGCATCCGCACCCGGTCCGACGACGGCGGCACCCGGCTGGTTCACACCCTCAACGGCACGGCGGTGGCAGTCGGGCGGACGATCCTGGCCATCCTCGAGAACCACCAGCAGCCGAACGGCTCGGTGGCGATCCCAGAGGCGCTCGTCCCCTATGCCGGGTTCGAGGTCATCGAAGCTCCGTGAGCGCCGAGTCCGACGTCATCTTCGCCCGGATCGCCCGGCGCTACGACCTCGTCAACCGCGTCCTCTCGTTCGGCCAGGAGCAGGATTGGCGCCGGCGAGGCATCGCCCACCTGCCTCCCGGGAGGGTGCTGGACCTCGGCAGCGGCACCGGGGCGGCCGCCCCCGTGTTGGGGGATCGCGAGGTGGTCGCCCTCGACCCGGTCGGCGAGATGCTCTCGCTCAGCCCCATCGCCGAGCGGGTGGTCGGGGTCGGTGAGGCCCTGCCATTCGAGGACCGGTCCTTCGACGGCGTGTTCTCGGCGTACGTGTTCCGGAACCTCACCTCGATTCCCGACACCCTCGCGGAGGTGGCGCGGGTGCTGCGACCGGGCGGGGCGGCGGTGATCGTCGACCTCGGGCGCCCGCGGCAGCGATGGGTGGCGGCGCTCCACCGGCTCGGCTCGGCGGTGTTCCTGCCGCTGGCCGGGATGATCGCCCGTGCCCCGCGGGACTACTGGTACCTCCACCGGTCGCTGGACAAGCTCCCACCACCCGAGCAGCTCTACGAGCACGGGCCGCTCATGCTCGAGACGACCTGGCGGATGGGCCCGCTCGGGTTCGTGTACGGGGCGGTGCTCCGCAAGCCGTGAGGGGCTCGAGCGAGACCCGTCGAGTGAACCTGAAGCGCCAATAGTTGGCCGTCCAGGTTCACTCGTTGGATGATGGACGCGTATCGCGGATGACAGACCGCAGGGGGTCGTGCACCCCGCCCTCGAGGCCCGTCGATCGCTCGTGGCCGGCGGCCGCCTGCTCGGACCTGGCTTCCCTGCGGCGCCCGGGAATCCCGCTGAGGGCTGCTTCCTTCCGGACCTGACCCGG
>JAWOJB010000015.1:0-3069 GCA_046484325.1 Acidimicrobiia bacterium
CCCAGAAGTCGGTGGAGTCGTTCACGATCACCGTGCCGGAGCGGATCCGGTCGGCGTACCAGAAGGCCTTGGTGACGTCGTTGGTGAACACAGCCGCCTGCAGCCCCAGGTTGGTGCGGTTGGCGATGGCGATGGCGTCGGCGTCGTCCCGGGCCACGATCACCGGGACCACCGGCCCGAACGACTCCTCCCTCGAGACGAGCGAGTCCTCGGTCACCCGGTCGAGCACGGTGAACTGGTAGTAGAGGTCGGTCGGGAATCCCTGGGCGCGCCCGCCTCCCATCACCACCTCGATCCCGCGGTCGCGGGCGTCGGCAATGTGACGGTCCATCTTGGCGGCGGTCGCCTCGTTGTTGAGCGGGCCCATCGTGGTGGCCTCGTCGAAGGGGTCGCCGAGGCGGACCACCTCGGCGGCCTTGAGGGTGGCCTCGACGAACTCGTCGTGAACGTCCTCCAGCACGATGACCCGCTCGGTGGCGCAGCACACCTGGCCTGCGTTGTAGTAGGCGCCGTAGACGGCGGCTTCGGCGGCGGCGGTGATGTCGGCGTCGCCGGCCACCACCAGCGGGCCGTTGCCCGACATCTCCATGATCGAGCGCTTCAGCCCCATCGAGGCGACGATCTTCTTCCCGGTCTCCGACGAGCCGGTGAACCCGACCGCGTCCACCCCGGGATGGGCCACCATGTAGGCGCCGACGTCGCCGGCTCCGGGGAGGATCGAGATGGCCCCGGGCGGGACCCCCGCCTCGGCGAAGACCTCGGCCATCTCCAGCAGCGCCCACGAGGTGAACTCGGGCGGCTTGACGATCACGCTGTTGCCGGTGGCCAGCCCGGGCCCGACGTACTCCATCGGGATCATCACCGGGAAGTTCCAGGGGGTGACCGCCACCCACACCCCGACCGGGCGGCGGACGGTGAACATGCGCCGGGTCCGCTCGGTGGTGGGGATCACCTCGCCCTTCATCCGCTTGACGTCCTCGGCGGCGATCGAGAAGTAGTCGCCCGACTCGGCGATGTCGTCGATCGCCTCGGCGTGGTAGGGCTTGCCCTGCTCGAGCGTGAGGGCCCGTGCCACCTCGTCGACCTTTCCCTCCCACAGCTCGGCGATGCGGAGGCACAGCTCGGCTCGCTCGAAGGCCGACCAGTGGCGCATCTCGTCGGTGGCCCCGCGGGCGGCGGCCACGGCGCGGTCGATGTCGGCCTGGGAGGGCTTGGGCACCGTGTAGATGTGCTTGCCGGTCACCGGAGAGCGCACCTCGTAGGCCTCGCCCGAGGTCCCCTCCACGAACTCGCCTGCCAGGAAGAGCTTGAGATCCTTCGCCACCGTCACCTCCGTCGGACCGCGGGCACGGTAGTGCGAGGGTGCGACCGTGGCGACCGCCGCAGGCCGGTGGAAGAGCCGCCCGGCTCGGCTCCGCTCCCCGGGTGAAACCTTCCCGCAGCCTCCCGGCTGGGGGACAAACGCAAAGGCTTTGTCCCCCACGCAGTGGAGGAGAGGGGGCCGCCTGGCCAACGCCGCCGGCGGGCTGTCGGTCCCCCTACCTCCCGGCTCGCTGACGCTCGCCGGCAGGAACCTTCCCCCAGCCTCCGGCTGGGGCACAAACGCAAAGGCTTTGTCCCCCACGCAGCCTGGATCCACCGATGGTGGGTGGGGTGGGTGGGGGGTTTGACACCGAAAATGCCTCCTGGCCTGGGACGATGGGTGGTGTAAGACAGCCACGCGACCCGGGGTGGGAGGCATTTCCAGTGAGGTCAGTATCGCAGAACATCGACCGGATGGTGGTGGTTCCCGACGACTCGAATCTGGTGGCCAACGCCGGGCTGGTGGCGGTGGCGACCCTGGCGGTGCGGCTGGGGTTGGAACGGCTGATCGATGAGACGGTGAGACTGGCCGGCCGGGTGGGTGCGGCCAACCCGGGCTCGAAGGTGCTGACGTTGGTGCACACGCTGGTGGCGGGCGGCTCCCATATTGATCATGCCGACATGCTCCGGGCGGGTGCCACCCGCCGGATCTTGCCGTTCCGGGTGGCGGCCCCTTCGACGTTGGGGACCTTTCTGCGGTCGTTCACGTTCGGGCATGTCCGTCAGCTCGACCGGGTCCTCGCCGAGACCCTGACCCGGGTGTGGGCGTTGGGGGCGGGTCCGGGTCCCGGCCGGCTGATCATCGATGTGGACTCGACGATCTGTGAGGTGTTCGGCGACCGCAAGCAGGGAGCTGTCTACGCCTACTCGGGAAAGAAGGGGTATCACCCGCTGGTGGCGACCCGGGCCGACACCGGCGAGATGCTGCATGTGCGGCTCCGGGAAGGGTCGTCGCATCGAGGCGCCAACCGGTTCCTCGAAGAGCTGGTCGCCCGGGTGCGGAGAGCGGGAGCCTCCGGCGAGATCCTGATCCGAGCCGATTCGGGGTTCTGGTCCCGGCGGCTGATCGACACCTGTGACCGGCTCGGCATCGGCTACTCGATCACCGCCAAGACCACCCCTCCATCCAAGCGGTGGTCGCACAGATCCCGGAATCCTCGTGGGTTCGGATCAGCCAGCCCGGCGCCGACCACACCGAGGTGGCCTCGACCGCCTACACCATCAAAGGGCGGGGAGAGCACCGCCTCCCAGCCAAGACGGTGCGGCTGATCGTCCGCCGGGTTCCTCTCCCCGGCCTCCAAGATCCCCTCTGGCCCCAGTTCCGCTACCACGTTTCGGTCACCAACCGCCCCCACCCCGTCACCGTCGTCGACCGCGAACACCGCCAACACGCCACCGTCGAACTCGCCATCCGTGACCTCAAAGAAGGTGCCGGTCTCGCCCACCTGCCCTCCGGGAACTTCGCCGCCAACGGCGCCTGGCTCGTCTGCGCCGCCCTCGCCCACAACCTGATCCGCTGGACCGTCCTCCTCGGCCAACCCCACCAGCCCCAGCGGCTCACCGTCGCCCGCACCTTCCGCACCCAACTCATCGCCCTCCCCGCACGGCTCGTCAACCGGGCCGGACAGTTCACCCTCCGGCTCCCCACCCACTGGCCATGGGCCCCCCAACTCCTCGGCATCCTCACCCGCCTCCGACACCTCCCCC
>JAWOJB010000040.1:0-4737 GCA_046484325.1 Acidimicrobiia bacterium
GCAACGGGGTCGAGATCCGGACCGGCGAGCCGGTTGTGGCCATCGGCCCCGTTGCGCCTGGCATGGTCGACCAGGGCGAAGCAGGCCTCGTAAGGGTTCACGACGGCGGTGTCGGGCGCATGGAGGGCTCCCACCACCTCGGAGGAGAGGTGTGGCTCCTCCCGGTCGAGGCGACTCCGACCCCACCTCTCGAGGCCGGGAACCCCCATCTCGGCTCCCCAGCGGGCCATCTCGTCGAGCACGGCGAGGTCGGCGTCGTCGAAGGCGCAGGTGAGGTCACCGGTGACCCGGAAGCCGAATCCCAACTCGCCGGCCAGCTCGCCCCATCGGCGGTTCCCCTCCCAGCCGAGGTCACCCTTCAGGGTGCCGGGCGGCCAGCGGTGCCCGCTGTGGATGATGCCGCTGTTGGCCTTGCTGGTGCCGAAGCCCACCTCGGCGTGCCGTTCGATGAGTTGCACCGAGAGCCGCCGGCCGGACAGGTGGTGAGCGATGGCACAGCCGACGACACCGCCTCCGACGATGGTGACGTCGTAGCGCATCGACCCCCACTTGGCCACGCCCGCGGTTGGAGCGCCAGTGGCATCCGGCCCTGGTGAACGAGCCGGATGCCGCCCTCGTCAGGGCTTAACGCCTCGCACGATGGCCGAGTGCATGCCTTCGGCGACGGCGTGGGTGGGAACGATCTCGACCTGGTCGAATCCCACCTCCTCCAGCCCGTTGCGGTACTCGGCGAACCCGAGGGCGCCGGCGATGCAGCCCACCCAGCTCCCCCGCTCGAGACGCTCCTCGGTGGTGAGGTGGTCCTCGGCGACCACGTCGGTGATCCCGACCCTCCCGCCGGAGCGGAGCACCCGGAATGCCTCGGCGAACACCGCCGGCTTGTCGGCGGAGAGGTTGATCACGCAGTTGGAGATCACCACGTCGACCGAGGCGTCGGGGAGGGGGATGTCCTCGATGAACCCCTTCAGGAACTCGACGTTGCCCGCCCCCGCCTCGGCGGCGTGCTGCCTGGCCAGGTCGAGCATCTCGTCGGTCATGTCCAATCCGTAGACGAAGCCGCTCGGGCCGACCCGGCGGGCCGAGAGCAGCACGTCGATCCCCGCCCCGGAGCCGAGGTCGAGCACGGTCTCGCCGGTCCGCAGCTCGGCCACGGCGGTGGGGTTGCCACAGCCGAGGCTGGCGTCGGCGGCCCCGCCCGGGATGGAGGCGATGTCGTCGGTCTCATAGAGGGTCGAGCCGAAGCCCTCCTCTCCGCAGCCGCCGTCGGATCCACAGCACCCGCCGGCGCCGGAACGGATGGCGGCCTCGGCATACCTCCTGCGGACCCGGTCGCGAGTGGCTTCGCTGCTCATCGGCGTGCTCCTTTCATATCGATGGCCGTCGATGATTGTGGCACCGTATCTCACTCATCGACCGATGTCAATGTCTACTCCGAGGTCCGGTAAGCTGGTGGATATGGACGTGAAGACCATCGAAGCCTGCTGCGAGCCGGTTCTGGCCGAGGCGCTGGACCCGGGCGAGGCCGACGACCTGGCCACCGCATTCAAGGTGCTGTCCGACCCGGTCCGGCTCCGCCTGCTGAGCCTGGTGGCCACCACCCCGGGAGGAGAGGCCTGCGCCTGCGACCTGGTGGAGCCGGTCGGCCGCAGCCAGCCGACGGTGAGCCACCATCTGTCCATCCTCACCGAGGCCGGTCTCCTCACCAGGGAGAAGCGGGGCAAGTGGGCCTGGTATCGGGTGGTCCCGCAGCGGCTGGCGGTGTTGCGCGACGCCCTCGGAGCCGGCTGAAGCCTCAGGGCATATTGACTCAATATGTGTTGAGAGATTATCCTGGTCGGCGTGAGCCTCGACCTCCTCGCAAGGGCCGCCGTCCATGGCGCGCTCGGAGACCCGGTGCGTCTGGCGATGGTGGACGACCTGGCATTCTCGGATCGTTCGCCCGCGGAGCTGGCCGAGCGGTACGCGGTCACCTCCAACCTGCTCGCCCATCACCTCGGGGTGCTAGAACGGGCCGGCCTCATCGAGCGGTATGCGTCATCGGGTGACCGGCGGAGGAGGTATGTCCGGCTCGTGCACGAGACACTCGAAGGCGTCGGCGTCGGCGTCGGCGTCGGGCAGGGCCTCGCCACCTGCCGGATGGTGTTCGTCTGCACCCACAACTCGGCACGGTCGCAGCTGGCGGCCGCTCTCTGGAGGCAGGAGGCGGGAGGCGAGGCCGAGAGCGCCGGCACCCATCCGGCCGAGCGGGTCCATCCAGGGGCGGTGGCGGCCGGCGCCCGGGCGGGACTCGACCTGTCGCGGGCGCGGCCCCGCAGCCTCGATGAGCTCGATCTGACAGGCGCTCAGGTCGTCACGGTGTGCGATCGAGCCCACGAGGAACTGGATCGAGGCCCGGACTGGTGGCACTGGTCCACCCCCGATCCGGCCGCCGCACCGAGCTCGGAGGCCTTCGACGAGGCTCTCGATCGGATTCGACGGAGGGTCATCACCCTCCGGGAGAGGACGACGGAATGACCGACATGGCAGGAACGACGTTGACCGCCGACCAGTTGCTCATGCTCAAGCAGAGCGCAGTGCGGCTGCAGAAGGAGTTCAGCGGGGTCTTCTCGGTTGAGACGATCCAGCGGTTCATCACCGAGTCGCAGACGGACCTCGAGGGACGGGCCAGGGTGAACACCTGGCTGCCGATCCTCATCGAACGGTTCACCCGCGACCGCCTCCGGGCCCTCGCCCGGCTCGAGGGTCTGGTGGACGACGGCCGGCCTGCGGTGTTGTTTCTCTGCGTCCACAACGCCGGTCGCTCGCAGATGGCCGCCGGCTGGATGCGCCACCTGGCGGGTGATGCGGTGGAGGTCTTCTCGGGAGGGTCCGAGCCGGCCTCGAGCATCAATCCGGTTGCCGTCGAGGCGATGGCCGAGATGGGCATCGACATCCGATCGGAACTCCCGCAGCCGTGGACCGACGAGATCGTGCGGGCGGCCGACGTGGTCGTCACCATGGGATGCGGCGACGCCTGCCCGGTGTTCCCCGGCAAGCGCTATCTGGACTGGGAGTTGACCGACCCGGCCGGGCAGCCGATCGAAGTCGTGCGCGAGATCCGCGACGACATCCGCTCCCGGGTCGAAGCCCTGCTCGCCTCGCTCGAGGTCCCGTCCCAGTCCTGATCGGGAGGACGGACCGGGGACGCAGGACTCGTGGCCCCCGCCTTCGGGCCGGAAGTCCTCTGGCCCTGGCTGCTGCGAGGTAGCAAGGTCTGCCTGTGACTTCAACCCTTCTTGAATCGACATCGGCTGAATCGAGGGCCTCGTTGTTCTCGGCGCTCGGCGACCCGATCCGGCTCAGGGTGCTCGACGAGCTGGCAGCCGGGTGTCGCTGTGTGTGCGACCTGCAGGAGGTGGTGGGGGTGGCGCCCAACCTGCTCTCCTACCACCTGCGGGTGCTGCGCGAGGCCGGTCTCGTCGAGGCCGAGCGGCGAGGGCGCTGGGTCGACTACCGGCTCTCCGGTGAGGGCGTCGAGGCCGTCCGCAGGGCGCTCCCCGTCGCCCGGGAGGACCGTTCGTGACCATCACCGCTCCGAAACGCTCGGCGGATTCGAGGATCTGGGCCGGTCTGGCGGTGGGTGCCCTCGTCTGGCTCGTCCTCTACCAGCTGAACCAGCCCGTGTGGGACCGGCTCGTGTTCGGTGTCGTCGGCCTCGACCCGGAGAGTCGGGTCGGGCATGCCGTCCACTTCTTCTTCTACGACACCGTCAAGATCCTGCTCCTCGTGGTGGGGATGATCTTCGTGATCGGCCTCATGCGGGCATCGATCTCACCCGAGCGGGTGCGGGCGGCGCTCTCGGGGCGGCGGGCGCTCACCGGCTACGTGCTGGCGGCGGCGTTCGGGGCGCTCACCCCCTTCTGCTCGTGCAGCTCGGTCCCCCTGTTCATCGGATTCGTGGCTGCCGGGGTGCCGTTGGGCGTCACCTTCACCTTTCTCATCACCAGCCCGTTGGTGAACCAGGTCGGGGTCGTGATGCTGCTCGGGATGTTCGGCTGGAAGATCCCTGCCGTGTACGTCGGGGCGGCGATGGCCATGGCGGTCGCAGCCGGCCTGGTGCTTTCCCGCTTCGACCTCGACCACTGGGTCGAGCCGTTCGTCTTCGACACTCCGGTTGCCCGGATCTCGGCCCCGGACGCCAGGCCCACGATGCACGAGCGGGTCGAGGCCGCCCGCCTCGAGACCGTCGACATCACCCGCAAGGTCCTGCCCTACGTCCTCGTCGGCATCGCCCTCGGTGCCGGCATCCACGGCTGGCTGCCGGGGGACTTCTTCGCCGCCCACGCCGGGCCGGACAACCCCTGGGCGGTCCCGGTGGCCGCCATCGCCGGCATCCCGCTCTACGCCAACGTCGCCAGCATCGTCCCGCTGGTGGAGGCGCTGGCCGCCAAGGGGATGGGGATGGGGACGCTGATGGCGTTCATGATGAGCGTGGTGGCGCTGTCCGCCCCCTCACTCGTCCTGCTACGCCGGGTGCTCAAGCCCCAGCTGCTGGTGATCTTCACCACGGTGGTCACCGCCGGCATCCTCGCCATCGGATACCTCTTCAACCTCGTCACCTGAATCACCCAGAAGGGAGCGACCATGGACATCAAGGTGCTGGGTCCGGGCTGCCGGAACTGCGTCACCCTCGAGGAGCGGACCCGGGAGGCGCTCGGCTCGCTCGGTACCGAGGCCACGATCAGCAAGGTGACGGAC
>JAWOJB010000080.1:0-12294 GCA_046484325.1 Acidimicrobiia bacterium
GTCCAGGGTACCGACGCCGGGCGGTCCGCCGGTGCGTCGTGTGGCAGCATGCGGTCGATCCACGATCACGAGGTGAACCATGACCGACATCTAGCAGACCCAGCTCCCGGGGGTCGGCGTCCGCTACGACTTCATCACCGAGGACGGCCAACGGGTCGGGGTCGTCCATCATCGGACCGGGCGCCGCGAGGTGTTCTTCTGCCCGGTCGACGATCCCGATTCGGCGATTCTGGCGGTGAACCTCACCGACGAGGACGTCCACACGCTGGTCGACATGCTCGGGGGGTCGCGGGTGGTGGAGAGCGTGGCCCAGGCGACCCAGCACATCGAGGGCCTCGCCATCGACTGGCTGGCGATCGAACGCGACAGTCCCTATGCCGGCCGAACGATCGGAGAGGCCCGGGTACGGACTCGGACCGGGGTGTCGGTGGTGGCGATCCTCCGGGGTGACCAGCCTCAGCCCGCCCCCGGCCCGGAGGCTCCGATCGAGGCGGGAGACACCCTCGTGGTGGTCGGCACCTCCGAGGGGATCGAGGCGGTTCGCGAGATCCTGCATACCGGCTGAGCGTGCACGAAACCGCCCTCCTGTTGCTCGAGCTGGGGGGGATCGTCCTGCTGCTGGCGATCCTCGCACGGTTGGCCCGGCGACTGGGGGTGTCGCCGATCCCGCTCTATCTGGTCGGGGGCCTGGCGTTCGGGGAGGGTGGGCTGCTGCCCCTGGTCACCTCGGAGAGCTTCATCGAGATCGGCGCCGACCTCGGGGTGATCCTGCTGCTGTTGATGCTGGGGCTCGAGTACACGGGCCGGGAGCTGGTGGGAGCCATGCGATCGACCGCCGCCTCCGGGCTGTTCGATTTCGGGCTCAACTTCCTCCCCGGCTACCTGGCGGGTCTCGTGCTGGGGTTCGGTCCCGTGTTCTCGCTGTTCCTCGGCGGGGTCACCTACATCTCGTCGTCGGGGGTCGTGGCCAAGCTCCTCGCCGACCTCGGCTGGGTCGGCAACCGGGAGACACCGGTGGTCCTCTCGATCCTCGTCTTCGAGGACCTGGCGATGGCCGTGATCCTGCCGGTGCTCGGGGCGGTGGCGATCGGCGGGACGATGGGTGGGGCGACCCTCTCGGTGATGCTGGCGCTGGCCTCGGTGGCGATCATCCTCACCATCGCCGCCCGGCACGGGGACCGGCTCAGCCGGCTGACCTTCTCGGGCTCGGACGAGGTGAACCTGCTCACCGTGCTCGGCGTGACGCTCGTCGTGGCGGGGATCGCCGAGCAGCTCAACGTGTCGGCGGCCGTGGGGGCGTTCCTCGTGGGCATCGGGGTCTCGGGCGAGTCGGCCGAGCGGGCGAGGACGCTGATCGCCCCGTTGCGCGACCTGTTCGCGGCCGTGTTCTTCGTGTTCTTCGGGCTCAGCACCGATCCCCGGGCGCTGCCTGCCGTGCTCGTTCCGGTGATCGTCCTGGTCGCCGTGACCACCGCTACCAAGCTGGTCACCGGCTGGTGGGCGGCGGCCCGGGAGGGGATCGGGGAACGAGGTCGCCGGCGGGCCGGGGCGGCGCTCATCGCCCGGGGCGAGTTCTCGGTGGTGATCGCCGGTCTCGGGGTATCCGCCGGAGCCGGTCAGGACCTCGCCGCGCTGTCGGCCGGGTATGTCCTCCTCATCGCCACCTTCGGCCCGGTGGCGGCCCGGCTGGTCGACCGACGCAAGCCCCGGGCCCGATCCGAGCGGGCCTGAATCGCCAGGCTTGCTCAACCGCCGCTCGGGGCCTCGGGCATGTCCCGGCTCGCCACCACGTCGGCCCCGATCCCGAGCGGATCGCGGGCCACCACCTCACCAATCCGGACCGGAGCCTGCACCCGAACGGATCGGAGCGCCCGGCATACCTCGACCACCCGGTCCTTCGGGATCGGGTCGGTCACGTGGACGGGGAGCCGCGGCCAGCGGCCCCCGTCCACCGCCACGGTGGTCGCCACCAGCCGGCGGGGGTCGACGTGCTCGCGCTCGCCGAAGAGCCTGCCCTTGCGGCAGGCGAAGCCCCGCACCTCGACGACCTCGCCGGCCTCGTCGGTCTCGACCTCGAGCCGGCACCCCAGCGGGCAGCCGATGCAGAGATAATGGGTGATCTCGTGTCCGGCGGTGGTCATGGTTGCGGCTCGCCCGGGTCCTCGTCGTCTCCGCTCCGGGGTTTGACCGCCACCGTCAAGGAGTCGCCCCGGAACGACTCGAAGAACCCCGGCCGGACCTTCACCGACACCATCTCGGCCGGGACGACGTACCGGAGCCGCCGGTGGTGGACTTCGCCCAACTCGAGCAGGCTCCGCTCCAGCGGGCGACGAACCCGAAGGTAGATCGTGTGCTCACGATCGGAGGCGATGCTGTGAGGTACGCACGAGGCCACGTTCTCCCCGGGTACCAGCCGGATCGTGTCGGGGGCTGGGCGCCTGCCCGTCGCCACCAGCCCGGCGTGCCGGCCCGCCACCAGCGACTCCTCGGTGACGTAGTCCACGATGTCGTGGATGTGGGCGACGTTGCCGGCGGGGAACACCTTGGGAACTGTCGTCTCCATCGTGCTCGTCACCACCGGCCCGCCGGTGGCCGGGTCGAGCTCCACCCCGAGACGCCGGGACAACTCGTTCTCGGGTATGAGGCCGATAGAGAGCAGCAGGGTGTCACAGGGGATCTGCCATGCCGCGTCGAGACGGGGTCGCAGACGATCGTCGACGGGGGCCACCGTGACCGCCTCGACCCGGTCGCCGCCATGGATCTCGGTGACGGTGTGCGAGAGGTGGAGCGGGATGTCGAAATCGTGAAGGCACTGGACCACGTTGCGGGTCAGCCCGTTGGCGTGCGGCATGATCTCGAACACGCCCGCCACCTCCACCCCTTCGAGTGTGAGCCGGCGGGCCATGATCAGGCCGATATCGCCGGAGCCGAGGATCACGGCCCGGCGTCCCGGCAGGTAGCCGAGGACGTTCACGAAGCGCTGGGCGAGCCCGGCGGTCATCACCCCGGAGGGACGGGTGCCCGGGATCCGGATGGCACCTCGGGTCCGTTCGCGGGCACCCATCGCCAGCACCAGAGTTCGGGTCTCGATGCGTCGGATGCCGGCCGCGGCGGTCATGAGCTTCACCGAGCACCGGTCGAGAGAGTCGCCGGCTTCGGCGTCCTCCACGAAGGCGTCGGTGACGATGTCGACGCCGCCGCCCTCGAGGACGTCCTCGATGTAGCGCTGGGCGTACTCGGGCCCGGTCAGCTCCTCCTTGAAGTGGTGCAGCCCGAAGCCGTGGTGGATGCACTGGTTGAGGATCCCTCCCGCCTCCGGCTCGCGATCGACGACGAGGACCCGCTCGGCTCCCGACTCCCGGGCCCCGATGGCCGCGGCGAGTCCGGCCGGCCCGGCACCGACCACCATCACGTCGTAGTCGGGCCGGAGGTGAACGGCCGATGAGGTGATCACGGTCGCGTCTCCACCCGCCCGCACACCATCCAGGATTCGCCCCCGCGCTTGGTGATCTCCGGCATCGGAACGCCGAGATGAGTGGAGAGGAGCTGCATGCACCGCCAGGTGCAGAAACCGCCCTGGCACCGGCCCATCCCGGCCCGGGTCCGGAACTTCAGCCCATCGAGCGTGCGGGAGCCGGCCGCGATGGCGTCGACGATCTCGCCCTCGGTGACCAGCTCGCAGCGGCACACGACATGGCCGTAACGGGGGTCCCGATCGGCGAGCTCGGTCTGCTCGCCTTCCGAGAGCGCCGCCACCCGTACGGGACGGGTGGGTGGGGTCCGGACCGCGGTTGGCTCGGTTTCGAGACCCTGCCCGGTCAGGAGGTCGATCACCATCTCGGCGATGGCCGGTGCAGCGGTCAGGCCGGGGGACTGGATCCCGGCGACGTTGACGAGGCCGGGGATCGAGGCGGGTGCGACGATGAAATCCTCGTCGGAGGCCACCGCCCGGATGCCGGCGAACTCGGCGATGCAGTCCTCTGCACCGATCTGGGGAACGAGGCGGGCGGCGCTCGCGAACACCGCCTCGGCCCCGCGCGTGGTCGTCGTCAGGTCGTGGCGATCGTCGACGAGCTCGGCGGTGGGGCCCACCATGATCGTCCCGTCGAAGGTCGGGATCACCAGGATCCCTTTCGACGTCTCGGTGGGGCAGGGGTAGATCACCCGCCGGACGATCCCCTCCAACCGCTTGTCGAGCAGGTACTCCTCGCCCTTGCGGGCCCGAAGGGCGAAGGTGCCGGCACCGGCCAGGGCGGCCACCCGGTCGGCATCCACTCCTGCGGCGTTGACGAGGAACCGGGTGTCGAATCGGCGGCGCCCGGTCGTCACCTCGAACCCGTCGGCTCCGGTGGCGATGGCCACGACCGGATCGCCGGCCGAGACCTCGACCCCGTTGCGCCGGGCGTGGTCGATCAGGGCGAAGCACGCCTCGTACGGGTTGACGACGGCCGTATCGGGGGCGTACAGCGCCGCCGCCACCTCGGAGGAGAGGTTCGGCTCCTCGTTCCGGATGCGATCGGAGTCCCACAGCTCGAGCCCCGGGACCCCGCGCTCGGCTCCCCACTCCCGCATCTCGTCGAGCACGGCGACGTCGGCGTCGTCGAACGCGCAGGTGAGATCGCCGGTCACCCGGAATCCGAACCCCAGCTCGGCGGCGAGGTCACCCCAGCGGCGATTGCCCTGCCAGCCCAGCTCGCCCTTCAGCGTGCCGGGGGGCCAGCGATGCCCGCTGTGGATGATGCCGCTGTTGGCCTTGGACGTGCCGAATCCGACCTCGGGGTGCCGCTCGACGAGATGCACCGAGATCCCGGACCCGCACAGGCGATGGGCGATGGCGCAGCCGACGACGCCGCCGCCGACGATCGTGACGTCGTAGCGCATCCACCGTACGTTCACCCGGCGTGATGGCGTCGTGCCAGTGGCATCCGGCCCTGGCGGCAGAGCCGGATGCCAGGCAGCTCAGGTCTTGATGGCGCGCACGATCGCCGAGTGCATGCCCTCGGCCACGGCGTGGGTGGGCACGAGCTCGATGGCGTCGAACCCCACCGCCGCCAGGCCGTCCCGGTACTCGGCAAACGAGAGGGCGCCGGCGATGCACCCGACCCAGCTCCCCCGCTCGAGACGCTCGTCGGCGGTGAGGCCGTCCTCGGCGACCACGTCGGTGATCCCCACTCGGCCACCGGCGCGGAGCACCCGGTGGATCTCGGCGAACACGGCCGGCTTGTCGGCGGAGAGGTTGATCACGCAGTTGGAGATCACCACGTCGACGGAGGCGTCGGGGAGGGGGATGTCCTCGATGTATCCCTTCAGGAACTCGACGTTGGTTGCCCCCGCCTCCTCGGCGTGACGCCTGGCCAGGTCGAGCATCTCATCGGTCATGTCGAGGCCATAGGCGAACCCGGTGGGGCCCACCCTTCGGGCCGACAGCAGCACGTCGATCCCGGCCCCGGAGCCGAGGTCGAGGACGGTCTCGCCGGTGCGCAGCTCGGCGACGGCGGTGGGGTTGCCGCACCCGAGGCTGGCCGTGGCGGCTCCGGTCGGGACGACCGCGAGGTCGTCCTGGCCATACAGCCCGGCGCCGAAGTCCCCGTCTCCGCAGCCGGCGTCACCGCCGCAGCATCCACCGCCGGAGTTGCTCGCGGCCTCGGCGTATCTCCTGCGCACCCGCTCCCGGGTGGCCTCGTCACGGGTCGTGGTCATGCCTGCCTCCTCTATCGTATCGACGGTTGTCGATGGGTGTGGCACGCTAGCCCTCTCATCGACGAGTGTCAATACATTACCGGGGACCCGGCTATCCTGACCGCATGGACGTGAAGGTGATCGAAGCGTGCTGTGAGCCGGTCCTCGCCGAACCGCTCGACCAGGGCGACGCCGACGACCTGGCCGCCGCCTTCAAGGTGCTGTCGGATCCGATCCGCCTGCGACTGCTCAGCCTGGTGGCGACGGCGTCGGGCGGGGAGATGTGCGCCTGCGATCTGGTGGAGCCGCTCGGACGGAGCCAGCCCACCGTGAGCCACCACCTCTCGATCCTGGCCGACGCCGGACTGCTCACTCGCGAGAAGCGTGGCAAGTGGGCCTGGTACCGGGTGGCTCCGGAGCGCCTCGCCGTGCTGCGGGACGCCCTTTCGCTTGGGTGAAGCGGTCAGTCAGCATCAATTGACTCAATAGATACTGAGATGATATGGTGGCGGCGTGGAAGCCGACGTCGCCGCCCGGGCCGCCGTGCACGCCGCGCTGGGAGATCCGGTGCGGCTGGCCCTCGTCGACGATCTCGTGGTGTCCGATCGATCGCCGGCCGAGCTGGGCGAACGGCATGGCCTGTCCTCCAACCTCCTCGCCCACCACCTCGGGGTGATGGAGCGGGTGGGCCTCATCGAGCGGTACGTCTCCTCGGGGGATCGGCGGAGGAGGTACGTCCGCCTCGTCCACGAGACCCTGGCCGGGATCGGCATTACGGCCGGGATGCCGGATGGACGGATGGTCTTCGTGTGCTCGCACAACTCCGCACGGTCGCAGCTGGCCGCCGCGCTGTGGCGGGTCGAGATGGGTGGGGAGGCGGAGAGCGCCGGCACCCACCCGGCCGATCGCGTCCACCCGGGGGCCGTGGCCGCCGCCCACCGGGCGGGGCTCGATCTGTCGGGCGCCCGGCCTCGGGGCATCGACGAGGTCGACCTCGGCGGCGCCCAGGTCGTGACCGTGTGTGACCGTGCCCACGAGGAGCTGGAGCCAGGTCGGAGTTGGTGGCACTGGTCGATCCCCGACCCTGCCGAGTATCCGACCGACGAGGCCTTCGACCAGGCCCTGGGACGGATTCGACGGAGGGTCGTGGCCCTCAAGGAGAGGACGACGAGATGACTCAGCCGGCGGGGACGAAGCTGACCCCCGAGCAGCAATCGCAGGTGAAGCAGAGCGCGGAGCGCCTGCGACGGGAATTCGTCGGCGTCTTCTCGGTCGAGACGATCGAGCGGTTCATCACCGAGTCGCAGGTGGATCTCGAGGGTCGTGCCACCGTGGGCACCTGGTTGCCGGTGCTCGTCGAGCGGTTCACCCGCGACCGGCTGCGAGCCCTGGCCCGGCTCGAGGGGCTGATCGACGACCACCGGCCGGCCGTGTTGTTCCTCTGCGTCCACAACGCCGGTCGCTCGCAGATGGCCGCCGGGTGGATGCGCCATCTGGCCGGCGACGCGGTCGAGGTCTTCTCGGGTGGGTCGGAGCCGGCCTCGAGCATCAACCCGGTCGCCGTGGAGGCCATGGCCGAGATGGGCATCGACATCCGTTCCGAGTTGCCGCAGCCGTGGACCGACGACATCGTGCGGGCGGCCGACGTGGTCGTGACCATGGGGTGCGGCGATGCCTGCCCGGTGTTCCCCGGCAAGCGCTACCTCGACTGGGAGCTGACCGATCCGGCCGGCAAGCCGATCGAGATCGTCCGGGAGGTCCGGGACGACATCCGGGCGCGGGTGGAGGCGCTCCTCGCGTCCCTCGACGTGCCTGCCCGGTCCTGACCGAGGCGACGGATCCGGGCGGCAGGACTCGCGGCCCCCGTCTTCGGGCCGGAAGTCCACTGGTCACGGCCCCGGCGAGCCCGCAAGGTCGTCTGTGTGACTTCAATCATTGTTGAATCGACATCCGCTGAAGCGAGAGCCGCCCTGTTCTCGGCGCTGGGGGACCCGAACCGTCTCCGGATCCTGGACGAGCTCGCCGGTGCTTCTCGGTGCGTGTGCGAACTCCAGGAGGTGGTGGGTGTGGCCCCCAACCTGCTGTCGTATCACCTGAGGGTGCTGCGGGAGGCGGGCCTGGTGGAGCCCCACCGCCGAGGTCGCTGGATCGACTACGAGCTCTCGGCCGACGGCGTGGAGGCGGTTCGGGCGGCGATCCCGGCCGGCGGAGGACGCGAGTGACCACCACCGCGCCACGACAGGTCACGGATAGGAGGATCTGGGCGGGTCTGGCGGCGGGAGCCGTGGTGTGGCTCGCCCTCTACCGGCTCAACCAGCCCGTGTGGGACCGGCTTGTCTTCGGTGTCGGAGGCCTCGACCCCGAGAGCCGGTTCGGCCACGCCGTCCACTTCTTCTTCTACGACACCGTCAAGATCCTGCTGCTCGTCGCCGGAATGATCTTCGTGATCGGCCTCATGCGAGCCTCGATCTCTCCCGAGAGGGTGCGGTCGGCGCTGTCGGGCCGGCGGGCGATTACCGGTTACCTGCTGGCGGCGGCGTTCGGGGCGATCACGCCGTTCTGCTCGTGCAGCTCGGTCCCCCTCTTCATCGGATTCGTCGCCGCCGGAGTGCCCCTGGGCGTCACCTTCACCTTCCTCATCGCCAGCCCACTGGTGAACCAGGTCGGGGTGGTGATGCTGCTCGGGATGTTCGGCTGGAAGATCCCGGTCGTGTACGTCGGGGCGGCGATGGCCATGGCGGTCGTCGCCGGCCTGGTCCTCGCACGCTTCGACCTCGACCACTGGGTCGAGCCGTTCGTGTTCGACACCCCGGTGGCGCGCCTCTCGGCTCCGGATGCGAAGCCCACGATGCACGAGCGGGTCGAGGCCGCCCGTCTCGAGACCGTCGACATCACCCGCAAGGTTCTGCCCTATGTCCTCGTCGGCATCGCCCTCGGGGCCGGCATCCACGGCTGGCTGCCGGGAGACTTCTTCGCCGCCCACGCCGGTCCGGACAACCCCTGGGCGGTGCCGGTGGCCGCCATCGCCGGCATCCCGCTGTACGCCAACGTCGCCAGCATCGTCCCGCTGGTGGAGGCGCTGGCCGCCAAGGGCATGGGGATGGGGACGCTGATGGCGTTCATGATGAGCGTGGTGGCGCTGTCGGCCCCCTCACTCGTCCTGCTGCGCCGGGTGCTCAAGCCCCCGCTGCTGGCAATTTTCACCGCCGTCGTCACCGCCGGAATCCTGGGCATCGGATACCTCTTCAACCTCGTCACCTGAATCACCTAGAAGGGAGCGACCATGGACATCAAAGTGCTCGGACCGGGGTGCCGGAACTGCGTCACCCTCGAGGAGCGGACCCGGGAGGCGCTCGGCTCGCTCGGTACCGAGGCCACGATCAGCAAGGTGACGGACTTCGGCGAGATCGCCGCCTACGGGGTCATGAGCACTCCCGCCCTCGTGGTCGACGATCAGGTCGTGGTGGCCGGCAGGGTCCCCAAGCCCGAGGAGATCGCACGACTGATCGCGGCCTCCCGATGACGGGCGAGTCGGTCGCCCTCGAGTCGCCCGGTCTCGCCCGGTTGGGAGCCCTCGACCGGTTCCTGCCGGTGTGGATAGGCCTGGCGATGGTGACCGGACTGGTGCTCGGCCGCGCCTTCCCCGGCCTCAACGACGCGCTCGACACCGTGAAGATCGACTCGGTGTCGCTGCCGATCGCCATCGGGTTGCTGGCGATGATGTACCCGGTGCTGGCCAAGGTCCGTTATTCCCGGGTGGGGGAGGTGGCGGCCGACCGCCGGATGCTCGTCACCTCGCTGGTCCTCAACTGGCTGATCGGTCCGGCTCTGATGTTCGCCCTGGCGTGGGCGCTCCTGCCGGATCTGCCCGAGTACCGGACCGGCCTCATCATCGTCGGCCTGGCCCGCTGCATCGCCATGGTCCTCATCTGGAACGACCTGGCCTGTGGCGACCGGGAGGCGGCGGCGGTGCTCGTGGCGATCAACTCGGTCTTCCAGATCGCCGCCTATGCCGTGCTCGGGTACTTCTACCTCGAGCTACTCCCGGGCTGGCTCGGGCTTGACACGGCGGCGCTCGAGGTGTCGATGTGGGAGATCGCCAAGGTGGTGCTCATCTTCCTCGGGATTCCGCTGGCCGCCGGGTACCTGACCAGGCTCTGGGGTGAGCGGAGCCGGGGCATCGAGTGGTACGAGCAGCGGTTCCTCCCGCGGATCGGCCCGGTGGCGCTGTACGGGCTGCTGTTCACCATCGTGATCCTCTTCGCCCTCCAGGGCGAGACCATCACCAACCGGCCCCTCGATGTCGCCAGGATCGCCCTACCCCTGCTGCTCTATTTCACCCTCATGTGGGGGGTGTCGTTCGGCATCGGCCTGTGGCAGCGGTTCTCGTACGAGCGCAACGCCACCGTGGCGTTCACGGCCGCCGGCAACAACTTCGAGCTGGCGATCGCCGTGGCGATCGGGGTGTTCGGGGTGACCTCGGGGGAGGCGCTGGCGGGGGTGGTGGGCCCGCTCATCGAGGTGCCCGCCCTGGTGGCGCTCGTGTACGTCTCGCTGTGGGCGCGGCGGAGGTTCTACCCGGCGAGGATCGATGGGGTCGACCCCGACAGGGGTTGACGCCGACATTGGGGAGGTGACGTCATGCCCGACTTCAAGGGTCCGTGGCACGGGATTCCCCGCGAGGAGGTGCCCTGGTACCCGACGGTCGACCCGGACACCTGTATCGGCTGCACCCTCTGCTTCGCCACGTGCGGCCGGAATGTCTACGACTTCGATTACGAGCAGCACCTGGCCGTGGTCGTCGACCCCTACAGCTGCATGGTCGGATGCAGCACCTGTGGCACCGTGTGCCCGTCCGGGGCGATCGGCTTCCCCGATCCGTCCCTCATCCTCCGGATCGAGCGGGAGCATCGGGTTCTCAAGGTGGCGCGCAAGGAGGCCCGGGAGAAGAAGGATCGGATGGACGCCATGCGGGCCCGCGCCGCCGCCGAGGATGCCGTGGCCCGCATCACCGAGCGGGTCCACGTCGAGGTGGCCGGAGAGTTCGGCGAGAAGCGGTTCCTCGTCAGGCTCGAGGAGCTGGTGTCGGGCCGGCCCTTCGATCTCGTCGACCTGACGCTCCAGGTCCCGACCGTGCAGGGCGCCGCCCAGCACACGCCCTCGTTCATGTCGTTCGATGTGGTGTCGACCGAGCAGGAGGATGTGTCGGACTTCGTGGCCGAGGTCCGCAGACTCGTCCGGGAGAGCGAACTGGTGTTGGTCGGCGAAACCAGGGTGGGGTGACGTGGGTGTCGCGCTCCCCGGGGCCCTGACCTACGCGGTCCGGGGGGTGAGCCGGCCGGGGGGCCATGCTCGGATTCGCTGCAACGAGACCGACGTCAAGGCCGACACGGGGTCGTTCTCCGATGGAATCCGACCCGGCCCCGCCGAGCTCCTGTGTGCGGCTCTCGCCGCCTGCCTGCTGAAGAACGTGGAGCGGTTCTCCGAGATGCTGCCGTTCCGCTACGAGCTCGCCGCGGTGGAGGTCGTGGCGGAGCGAGTCGACGGGCCACCCCGGATGGCGAAGATGAGGTACCGCCTCGAGCTCGTCACCGACGAGCCGCCGCACCGGGTGGAGCTCCTCCACAAGAACGTCCGCCGGTTCGGCACGATCACGAACACGCTCGACGCGGCGTGCGATCTCACCGGGGAGGTCGTCGTCCACCCCCCTTCCCCGTCAGGGGACTGAGCCCACCACCATGGCCCGGGAGGTCAGCTCTCGCCGGGCCGCCAGGCTGCGGAGGAGGTCACGGCGCGAGGGGTTCCCTTCCTCGCCACGCCGGCGTGGCCGAAGTCATGCACGATCGTGCATAGGACTCCAGGTCCGATCGGGGGGACCAGCGACCCTGTCGATCCAGGAGAGAGCTCGGCATCGTAACCGTGGCCCGCCGCGTGCCGGGCCCGCGAGAGTCGTACGAGTGAACGACGGGAGGTCGGGTCGCACATGGCGGACATCACCCCCAGAGAGAACCTCCTGCTCCGGATGCAGCAGGACGTGCAGCGGGCGCTGGAGAAGCCCCAGTCGGAGCGCAGGTGGGGGATGGTGATCGATCTCCGCAAGTGCGTCGGCTGCCACGCCTGCACTCTCAGCTGCGTCGCCGAGAACAAGCTCCCCCCGGGCGTCGTCTATCGCCCGGTGCTCGACCAGGAGATCGGCACCTACCCCAACGTGACCCGGCGGTTCATGCCGCGGCCCTGCCTGCAATGCGACGAGCCTCCCTGCGTCCCCGTCTGCCCTGTCAAGGCGACCTACATGCGGCCCGACGGGGTGGTGGCCATCGACTACGACCAGTGCATCGGCTGCCGCTACTGCATCACCGCCTGCCCGTACTCGGCCCGGACCTTCGATGCCGGCCACACCTACACAGAGGGCACCCCCGAGCAGCAGCCCTACGAGCTCCTCCCCAACTACGAGTACGGGGTCGAGCATGCCCGGGTGCCCGGGAGCGAGGAGTCGCCGATCGGCAATGCCCGCAAGTGCCACTTCTGCCTGCACCGTCTCGAGCAGGGCGAGCTTCCGATGTGCGTGACGACCTGCATCGGTGTCGCCAACTACTTCGGGGACCTCAACGACCC
>JAWOJB010000089.1:0-13899 GCA_046484325.1 Acidimicrobiia bacterium
GACGGCTCGTACGTGAACCTGGGAATCGGCATCCCGGAGCTGGTGGCGCGGTTCATCCCCGAAGGCCGGGAGGCGATCTACCACACCGAGAACGGCCTGTTGGGGATGGGCCCGGCGCCCGCTCCCGGCCAGGGGGATCCCGAGCTCATCAATGCCGGCAAACACCACGTCACCGCCATCCCGGGGGCGGCGTTCTTCCACCACGCCGACAGCTTCGCCATGATCCGTGGCGGCCACATCGACATCTGCGTGCTGGGGGCGATGCAGGTGTCCGAGCAGGGGGATCTCGCCAACTGGTCGACCGGGGAGTCCGACGCCATCCCGGCGGTGGGCGGAGCGATGGACCTCGTCTCGGGGGTCGGGAGGATCCTGGTGCTCACCCAGCACTGCACCAAGGCCGGCGAGCCCAAGCTGGTCGAGACCTGCACCTACCCGCTCACCGGTCCGGCCGTGGTCGACCGGATCTACACCGACCTCGCCGTGGTCGACGTGACACCGGCCGGCTTCCGGCTCGTGGAGTTGGCCCCCGGAGTGGATCACGACCACGTCCAGGAACGTACCGGGGCGCGGCTGCTCCCCATCGCGGTGCCCGCCGGGAGCGGCCGGCCGTGACAAGGGTGAGCGAGCTCGATGAGTCGGCCAGCGCCGCCCTCTACCGTCGGGCGCTCCGAGTGCTGCCGGGAGGGGTGAGCCGCAACGCGGTCCTCCGGCGTCCCCACCCCGTCTACGTGGACCGAGGCGCCGGATGCCGGGTGGTCGACGTCGAGGGGGTCGAGCGGATCGACTTCGCCAACAACATGGCCTCGCTGATCCACGGCCACGCCCATCCGACGATGGTGGCGGCGGTAACCGCCCAGCTCGCCCGGGGTACCGCCTTCAACCTGGCCACCGAGGTCGAGGTGCGCTTCGCCGAGCACCTCGCCGGTCGCAACCCGGGTTTCGAGATGCTCCGGTTCGTCAACTCGGGGACCGAGGCGGTGATGGTGGCGCTCAAGGCGGCGAGGGCCTTCACCGGTCGCCCGACGATCGCCAAGGTCGAGGGCGCCTACCACGGGACCTACGACTACGCCGAGGTGAGCCAGACCGCCAACCCCTCGAACTGGGGGGATCTCGACGAACCGTCGCGTGTGCCCGTCGTCCGGGGGACACCGGCAGGGGTGCTGGACGACGTGGTCGTGATCCCCTTCAACGACCCCGAACGGTCCCGGGCGATCCTCGACCGCCATCGAGACCGGGTGGCGGCGGTGCTGGTCGATCCGATGCCCCACCGGGTGGGGCTGATCCCGGCGAGTGCCGAGTTCGTCGACTTCCTGCGGACCTGGACTCTGGAGTCGGGGGCGCTCCTCGTCTTCGATGAGGTCGTGACGTTCCGGAGCGCCTACGGCGGTGCCCAGACGTGGTATCGGTCGGGCCCCGACCTCACCGCCCTCGGCAAGATCATCGGGGGCGGGTTCCCGGTGGGGGCGGTGGCGGGCCGTCGAGCGGTGATGGAGGTCCTCGACCCTCTCGCCGATCCGGTCCTCTTCCCCCACTCCGGCACCTTCTCCGCCAACCCGGTGACCATGACCGCCGGACTCGTCGCGATGGAGCTCTTCGACCGGCCGGCGGTCGAGCGACTGAACCGTCTGGCCGGGCTGGCGGTCCAGGGCATCGAGCAGGCGGCCACCTCGGCCGGGATCGCCGCTTCGGTGACCGGAGGGGGATCCATGCTGCGGGTGCACCTGAAGGAGAAGGCGCCTTCCACCTATCGGGAGGCCTACGCCTCACCCGACGAGGCCGGGCGGTTGTCGGTGCTCCTCGAGCACCTGTTCTCCGCCGGCATCCTGCTGATCGGCACCGGCACGGCGGCCCTCTCCACCCCCATGTCCGAGCACGACGTGGGGCGGCTGGTCGAGGCCATGGAGGCCGGGTTTCGCTCCCTGGATGCGAGCTGAGCGGGGGGGGCCGGGCTCCGGACCCCCCCGCCTAGACCCGCCGGAGCCACCCGAACAGGTCGGGAGCCTTGCCGGTCTGGATGTCGGCGAGGTGGTTGCGAAGCCGGAGCGTGGACGGCCCGACCGCCCCGGTGCCCACCGTGAGGTCCTCCCCACGATGGATGAGGGTTCCCACGCCCGACATGACGGCTGCGGTGCCGGACAGGGCGGCCTCTCCGTCGGGCCGCTGCGCCCAGGCGAGGACGTCGGACACCTCGAGCGGGCGTTCGTGCACCGCGTAGCCCAGATGATCTGCCAGCTGCAGCACCGAGTCCCGGGTCACCCCGTGGAGGTAGGTGTCGTCGAGCGGCGAGGTGACCACCGCCTCGCCGTCGAGCAGCAGGAAGTTGGAGGCACCGGTCTCGGTCACCACCCCGAGCGGGGCGAACAGCACCTGGTCGGCTCCGAGGTCGCGCCGGGCCGACACCACCGTGCGCAGGGCCGATGCGTAGTTGCCGCCGGTCTTGACCATGCCGAAGCCGGCGGTCGACCGCGGTCGCTCCTCCTCGACCAGGACCCGGAGCGGGCGGACTCCACCCGAGAAGTAGTCCCCGACCGGTGACGCCAGCACGTAGAGGTAGCCCTCCGATGGGGGCGAGGCCGCCGCGCCCACGTTGGCCTCCGTGCCGACCAGCGTGGGCCTGAGATAGAGGCTGCCCGGCGGCTCGGGCACGTCGTCACGCGCGCTCGCCACGAGCGAGAGGATCATCTCGGTGAGCAGGTCGGCCGGGGGCGGCGGCAGGCACAGCAACTCCGCGCTGTGCCCCATCCGGGCGACGTGCCGGTCCAGCCGGAACACCGCCACCCCGCCGTCGGGCTGGCGATGGGCCTTGAGGCCCTCGAAGACGCTGCTGGCGTAGTGGAGGACGTGGGCGCCGGGGTGGAGGGACAGGGGCGCCACCGGTTCGATCGAGATGTCCCCGTACCGGTCGTCGACGAAGCGGGTCATTGTCATCGTCTTCGTGAACACCGAGCCGAAGGGAGCGGTGACGGCGGTCATGGGTCGGGCATGGTATCGACTCGAAGCCCGCCACGATCCGGTCGAGGTGAATGGGCTCGGTTCACGTGTCGAGCCGGACGAGGTCGTCGAGGGTCTCTCGCCGGACCACCACCCTGGCCCGGCCACCCGTGCAGAACACGACCGCCGGTCGTGGGACCTTGTTGTAGCTGGACCCCATCGAGTGCCCGTATGCCCCGGTCACCGGCGTGGCGAGCACGTCTCCGACCACGATGTCGTCGGGAACCCAACCCCTGCGCACGAGCACGTCTCCCGACTCGCAGTGCTTGCCCACGACCGTGACCGGGCGGGTCCTCTCGGCGAGGAGTGCGCGGGGGAGGAAGGTCTCGTACCCGCTCCCATAGAGGACCGGACGGGGGTTGTCGCTCATGCCACCGTCGACCGCCACGTAGGTGCGGACGTCGGGGATGTCCTTGATCGTGCCCACGGTGTAGAGGGTCACGGCGGCCGCCGCCACGATCGATCGCCCCGGCTCGGCGAGCAGGCGCGCCTCGAGGCCCTCCGCCCGGCAGGCTGAGGTGATCGCCTCGCCCCACTCGCTGATGGTCGGAGCCTCTTCGCCTTCGACATAGGGCACGCCGAGTCCCCCGCCCAGGGACACCTCGGCAGGTGTGAACGGCAGAGCGAAGCGGGCTACCACCCCGGCGGCATCGCGCAGCGAGCCCAGCCGGAACACCTGGCTGCCGATGTGGGCGTGGAAGCCGAGGAGTTCGATCGCCTGAGAGGACCGTGCCCGCTCCACGGCGCGGCCCGCCGCCCCGGTCGACACGGTGAAGCCGAACTTGGTGTCGTCGTGGCCGGTGGCCACGTATTCGTGGGTGTGGGCCTCGACCCCCGGGGTGATCCTGAGCAGCGCCCGGGCCGGGGGCAGTCCCTGGCGGTGCAAGCCCTCGAGCCGGTCGATCTCGTCGAACGAGTCGATCACGAGCCTGCCCACGCCCGCCGCGAGCCCGGCTCGCAGCTCCTCGCCGGACTTGTTGTTGCCATGGAGGACGAGCCTGTCGGCCGGCACCCCGGCCGACAACGCGACGTGCATCTCGCCTCCCGTGGCAACGTCGAGGAGCATGCCCTCCTCGTGGGCGAGCCGGGCCATCTCCTGGCACAGGAACGCCTTGGTGGCGTAGGCGGCCCCGTCGGGGAACGCGGCCACGGCCTCGCGGCACCGGGAGCGGAGATGGTCCTCGTCGTAGACGAACAGGGGGGTCCCGAACTCCGCGGCGAGATCCAGGACGTCGCACCCGCCCAGCCGCAGCCGCCCGCCGCGCTGGTCGGCCGAGTCGGGGAGCAGTCGGGAGGGGAGTGGTCCGGCCACGGACGCAGGCAAGCAGGCCGAATGCCGGTGAGCCAACCGCCTTGCGCCGCTGCCCGGTGGCCTGCTTGCCTGGGGGCATGCGCGTCGGGATCGGCATTCTCGGCGGTGGCACCGTGGGAGGTGTCCTCGCCCGCAAGCTGCTGGAGGATCGGGAGGCGATCGCCGCCAAGGCGGGGATCGACCTCGAGCTCGTGAAGGTGGCGGTCCGCGACCCTGCCAGGGCCCGCCCCTTCCCCTCCGGGTATCTCTCCACCCGGCCCGAGGAGGTGGTGGCGGATCCTGCCGTCGACCTCGTGGTCGAGTTGCTCGGCGGGCTCGAGCCGGCCCGCAGCCTCGTCCTCCAGGCGCTCGACCTCGGCAAACCGGTCGTCACCGCCAACAAGGAGCTGGTGGCGGCAGACGGCCCCGAGCTCTTCCAGCGCGCCGCCGCCCGGGGGGTGTCGCTCCTGTTCGAGGCGGCGGTCGGGGGTGGCATCCCGCTCATCCGCCCGCTGTCGGAGTCCCTCGCCGGTGAGCGGCTGACCAGGGTGCTGGGGATCGTCAACGGGACGACCAACTACATCCTCACCTCGATGAGCCAGGATGGGACCACCTACCCCGAGGCGCTGGCCGAGGCCCAGCGACTGGGGTACGCCGAGGCCGACCCCACCGCCGACGTGGGGGGCGGCGACGCCGCCGCCAAGGCGGCCATCCTCGGGGCGCTCGCCTTCGGGGTGTGGATCGGTTCCGACCGGGTGTACCGCGAGGGGATCGAGGCCATCGACGTCCGCGACCTCGACTATGCCGCCGATCTCGGGTACGCCGTGAAGCTGCTGGCGGTGGCTGAGGCGTCGGGTGGAGGGGTCGCCGTCCGGGTGCACCCCGCCCTCGTGCCCGACGACCACCCGCTGGCGGGGGTCCGTGGGGCCAACAACGCCGTCTTCATCGAAGGTCGGTCGGTGGGGGAGTTGCTTTTCATGGGGCCGGGGGCGGGGGGCGAGCCCACTGCCACCGCCGTGCTCGGCGACGTCATCGACGCCTCCCGTGAGCTGTTGGCCGGGGCCCAGGTCGCCCCCCGCATCCAGTTCGGGGGCGGCTCGATCATCGACTTCGCCGAGATCCCGACCAAGTGGTACCTGCGGCTCCAGGTGACCGATGCCCCGGGCGTGCTGGCCCAGATCGCCGGTGTGTTCGGCGAGCACGGCGTGAGCCTCATGTCGGTCTGGCAGGAGGGGCGGGGGGAGGAGGCCACGCTGCTCCTCGTGACCCACGACGCCCCCGAGCGCAGCCAGCGCCAGGCGGTCGCCGCCCTGCGGGAGTTGGCCTCCGTCCGGCAGGTGGCCGCCACGATCCGGGTCGTGGCCGCCGAGCCCTGATGCGCTACGTCTCGACCAGGGGCCGGGCTCCGACGCGCGACTTCGAGGAGGTACTGCTCGAGGGCCTCGCTCCCGACGGGGGCCTCTACGTGCCGGAGCTGTGGCCGCAACTCGGGGAGATCCGACCCGGCGCCCCGTACCACGAGGTCGTGACGGCCGTGATGGAGCCGTTGGTGGCCGGCAGCCCGCTCGACGACTCGCTGGCCGATCTGGTGCGGGGTGCGTACGAAAGCTTCCGGCACCCTGAGGTCGCACCGCTCCGCCGGGTCGGGGAGGACGTGTGGCTGCTCGAGCTCTTCTGGGGGCCCACCCTCTCGTTCAAGGATTACGCCCTCCAGGTGCTCGGGCGCATGCTCGACGTGGCATTGGGCCGGCGGGGCCGGCGGGCGCTCGTGGTCGGCGCCACCTCGGGGGACACGGGATCGGCGGCGATGGAGGCGTTGCGGGACCGGGAGGCGGTCGACGTCGTGATCCTCTTCCCGCATGGCCGGGTGTCAGAGGTGCAGCGCCGTCAGATGACGACGGTCGGGGCACCCAACGTGCACGCCGTGGCCGTCGACGGGACGTTCGACGATTGCCAGGATCTGGTCAAGGCGTGCTTCGGCGATCCCACCGTTCGCGACGAGCTCTCGCTGGCGGCCGTCAACTCGATCAACTGGGCGCGCATCGCGGCCCAGGCCGGGTATCACGTGTGGACGGCCGAGCAGGTGCCGGACCGCCCGGTCGTGTCGATCCCCACCGGCAATTTCGGGAACGTGCTCTCGGCCCACGTGGCGAAGGCGATGGGAGCGCCGATCGGCCGGCTCGTCGTGGCGAACAACGCCAACCACGGCCTGCACCGGCTCGTCGTCGACGGGCGCCTGCCGATCTCCCCGGTGGCCCCGACCCTCGCCCCCGCCATGGACATCCAGGTTCCCTCCAACCTCGAGCGGTACCTGTTCGAGATCCTCGACCGGTCGGGTTCGTCGACGGCCCGGACCATGGCCGGCTACCGCGAGCAGGGAGGGTTCGTGCTCGACGAGATCCGCCACCATCGGATGACGGAGGACTTCGGGGCCGGTTGGGCGGGCGATGCCGAGATCGAGCAGGTGATCGGCGAGGTCTCGGAGCGGTGGGGGATCACCCTCGATCCGCACACGGCGGTGGCATGGAAGGTCGGCGTCGAGCACCGGATCCCCGGCCGGCCGCTGGTCGTCGTCGCCACCGCCCACCCCGCCAAGTTCCCCGAGGCGGTCGCAGAGGCCACGGGCGAGGCCCCCCGCCTCCCGCCGGGGTTCGGGCACCTGTGGTCGCGCGACGAGCGATTCGAGCGGATCCCCGCCGATCGTGACACCCTCGTCGACCTGCTCCGATCGGTCGCCGGCTGACCAGGCTTGGCACCCGGCCGCCGGGCGCTATGATGTCGACGACTCACCGCCCCGGACTCGGAGGCGGCACCGTCCCCCACCTCGCCGTAATCCGCGTGCACCCTGGTGGCGGACATCCCACACCGCATCCCGGTGATCCCGCCGGGGTGAACGGCCGATCGGCGGTGAGCGGTGATCATCACCCCGACTGCGAGGGCACCACACGACATGACCAGAGCCCACCTCCAGAGCAAGTCGATCGACGAGCTCCGCCAGATCGCCCAAGCGGTCGGCATCGAAGGGGACGACCTCCAGAAGGCCAAGCTCATCTCAGCCATCATCGAGGCGGGGGGCGGCTCCGACGAGGCACCCGACGAGGCGGTCATCGAGCTGCCGTCCGCCACCCCTCGCGAGGAGGGGGCTACCCGCCCCGACGGCGACGAGCGAGACGAAGATCGCGACCGCGGCCCGGACGGGGAACGGTTCGGCGACCAGGGCTCCGACCAGGACTTCCAGGGCGAGGGCCGGCGTCGTCGCCGGCGGCGCCGGGGAGGCGGAGGAGGAGGTGCCGGCTACCAGGACGACGTGCCCGAGGGCGAGCTCGAGGTCCGCCAGGGACTCCTCGACATCCTCCCAGAGGGATACGGGTTCCTGCGGGTGACCGGGTACGTCCCGGGTGACCGGGACGTGTACGTGGCGGCCTCCCAGGTGCGCAGATTCGGCCTCCGGAAGGGCGACCTCGCTGCCGGCCCGATCCGCCCGCCGCGGTCACAGGAGAAGTTCGCGGCCCTCGTGAGGGTCGATTCGATCAACGGCATGACCCCGGACGAGGCCCGCAACCGGCCGAAGTTCGAGCGGCTCACGCCCCTCTTCCCCGACCAGCGGCTGCGGCTCGAGATCGTCGGCCGACCCGACGGTGTCCTCACGCGGATCGTCGACCTCATCGCCCCGATCGGCAAGGGGCAGCGCGGACTCATCGTCTCGCCCCCCAAGGCGGGCAAGACCACGGTCCTCAAGGAGATCGACCGCTGCATGTCGGTGAAGGGCGAGGTGATCTACTCCACCTTCGACCGCCCGGCCGAGGAGCACACCCAGGTCTCGGAGCTGGCGATGGAGCGCGCCAAGCGGCTCGTGGAGATGGGCACCGATGTCGTGATCCTGCTCGACTCGATCACCCGTCTGGCCCGTGCCCACAACCTCGCCACACCGGCCTCCGGACGGATCCTGTCCGGAGGTGTGGACTCCCAGGCCCTCTACCCGCCCAAACGGTTCTTCGGCGCAGCCCGCAACATCGAGGAGGGGGGCTCGCTGACCATCCTCGGCACCGCGCTCGTCGAGACCGGGTCGAAGATGGACGAGGTGATCTTCGAGGAGTTCAAGGGGACCGGCAACATGGAGCTCCGCCTCGATCGGAAGCTCGCCGACAAGCGGATCTACCCTGCGATCGACATCGAGGCATCCGGCACCCGCAAGGAGGAGCTGCTGTTCGATCGGAGGGAGCTCGCCCAGGTCTGGAAGCTGCGGCGGGTGCTGCTGGCTCTCGAGCCCGGGGCCGCCCTCGAGTTGCTCATCGACCGGCTGAAGAACACCACCTCCAACGAGCAGTTCCTCACCGAGGTCGCCAAGAGCAGCGGCTGAGACGATTCGAAGGAGAACCGTGAGATCCGACATCCACCCCACCTATGCCGACACCGAGGTCCTGTGCTCGTGCGGCAACCGGTTCGTGACCCGCTCGACGAAGCCGGGCGAACTGCACGTGGAGCTCTGCAACGAGTGCCACCCGTTCTTCACCGGTAAGCAGAAGCTGGTCGACAGCGGTGGGCGTGTCGAGCGGTTCCGCCGGCGTTACGGCGAGGCCGCCGAGGTGAAGTCCAAGCGGTCGCAGGCTTCCGGGTCGGCCGAGGACGCTCCCGACACGGCGGCGGGCTGACCGGTTCCGTCCCGCGTTTCGGTGTGAGCACCCAGCCAGAGCCCGTCACCGTCGGCGGCCAGGCCGTCATCGAGGGGGTCATGATGCGCGCTCCCGCCGCCTGGGCGGTGGCCGTGCGGCGGCCCGACGGGTCCATCGATGCCCAGCGACACCCGCTCCCTCGGCTGTCGTCCCGGTCGCGCGCCGCTCGGATCCCGTTCGTTCGCGGGGTCATGGTGCTGGGTGAGTCGCTCACGCTCGGGTTCCGGGCGCTGTCATGGTCGGCCCAGCAGGCGGCCGGTGAGGACGAGGAGCCCCTCACGAGGGGGCAGATCGCCTGGTCCCTGAGCCTGGCGATGGTGGTGTTCCTGGCGATCTTCATCTTGATCCCGGCGGGGGCGGCCAAGTTCCTGGCCGGAGGGTCCGGGTTCCTGTTCGGCTTCCTCGAGGGCATGCTGCGCCTCGTCCTGTTCGTCGGCTACATCTGGCTGATCGGCCGATCGTCCGAGATCGCCCGGGTGTTCCGGTATCACGGCGCCGAGCACATGGCCATCCACGCCTTCGAGGCCGGCGAGCCGCTGTCGGTGGACTCGGTGGCCCGCTACCGGCCGGAGCATCCACGATGTGGTACCAGCTTCCTTCTCATCGTGGTGCTCGGCTCGATCGTCGTGTTCTCGTTCCTCGGTGACCTCTCGGTGATCTGGCTGGTGCTGAGCCGGGTGCTGCTCATCCCGGTGATCGCCGGATTCGCCTACGAGGTGCTGAGGTTCTCCGGGCTGCACCGGGACGGCCGCCTCGCCGGCCTTCTCGCCGCACCCGGCCTCTGGCTCCAGAAGCTGACCACCGGTGTGCCGGACTCCGCCCAGATCGAGGTGGCGGTGACGAGTCTGCTCTCGGCGCTCGACGACGAGGCCGTCGTCGAGTTGACCGGACGGGGCCCGTTGCCCCCGGCGGCCCTCGCCGCCCGCGCCCGCTGACGTGGAGGACGTTCTCGCCGCCCGTCTCTACGAGGTCGAGGCGGCCTTCGCCGAGGTGGAGGAGCGGCTCGCCGACCCGGCGGTGTCCTCGGATCCGCCGACTCTGGCCGAGCTGGGGCGGCGGTATGCCGAGCTGCGGGAGATCGTCGAGCTGTTGCGTGAGTGGCGGAGGGCCGACGACGACGCGAGGGATGCCCACGCTCTCGCCGGTGCCGACCCCGAGCTGGCGGACGAGCTGGAGCGCCTCGCCGTCGAGCGCCGGGCCGAGGCCGATCGGCTGGAGGAGGCCCTCCGGGAGACGCTCAGCCCCCGGGATCCCGACGATGCCAGGGATGCGATCCTCGAGGTGCGGGCGGCCGCCGGCGGCGATGAGGCGGCGATCTGGGCGGGCGACCTCCTTCGAATGTACCGGCGGTTCGCCGAGCGCCACGGCCTGCGGCTCGAGCCGATGGACACGATCCCGTCGGATGCGGGCGGCTTCTCGCGGGTCACCGTCGGGGTCCGGGGTCGGGGGGCGTTCGGGTTGCTCCGCCACGAGGCAGGGGTCCACAGGGTCCAGCGAGTCCCCCGGACCGAGTCGCAGGGTCGCATCCACACCTCGACGGCCACGGTGGCGGTGTTGCCGGAGGCCGAGGGGGTGGAGGTCGTCGTCGATCCCGCCGAGGTGCGGGTCGACGTGTTCCGTTCGTCGGGCCCGGGTGGGCAGTCGGTCAACACCACCGACTCGGCCGTACGGCTCACGCACGAGCCCACCGGGCTGGTCGTGACGTGCCAGGACGAGAAGAGCCAACTCCAGAACAAGGAGAAGGCATTCCGGATCCTGCGCGCCCGCCTGTATCAGCTGGAGCGGGACAGGGTCAGCCAGGAGCGGGCGGGTGAGCGGCGATCGCAGGTGGGCAGCGGTGAGCGTTCCGAGAAGATCCGGACCTACAACTTCCGGGACAATCGGGTGACCGATCACCGGATCGGCCTCACCATCAAACGCCTCGACCAGGTCCTCGACGGCGACCTCGACGAGATCGTCGAGGCCCTCACCGCCGACGAGCGGGTCCGGGTCCTCGCCGGGGAGCCGTGACCGGGCGCTCGCTGCCGGCCCACGAGCTGCGGCGGCTGGAGGCGGTGGCCGGCGGCGATCCCGTTTGGCTTGCCGATCTGGTCCGGAGGCGAATCGAGGGCGTGCCCCTCCAGTACCTGGAAGGCACCGCGGCCTTCGGGCCCCTCGAACTGACGGTCGACGAGCGGGTCCTGATCCCCCGCCCCGAGACCGAGCAACTCTGGGAGCTCGCCCGAACCCTGGTGGGCGACCCCAAGGTCGTGATCGACCTCGGCACCGGCTCGGGAGCGCTGGCCATCGGCCTGGCCCGGGCGTTTCCGGGTGCCCGGGTGCTGGGCGTGGACGTCTCGGGCGAGGCGTTGGCGGTGGCCGCGATCAACGGGCGCGCATTGGCGCCGGCGGTCGAATGGCGGTGCGGAGACCTGTTCGAGGGGCTGCCCGTAGCCCTGGCGGGCACGGTGGATCTCCTGGTGTCGAACCCCCCCTACGTGGCCGAGGCAGACTGGGCGGTGCTGCCGGAGGACGTCCGCCACGAGCCGTACGGGGCCCTCGTGGCCGGCCCGACGGGCACGGAGATCCTCGACCGGATCGCAGGCGCGGCGTCACGCTGGTTGTCTCCGGACGGGTGGGTGGTCTGCGAGATCGGCGAGACCCAGGGTTCGCACGTGGGGGCGTGCTTCGCGGAGCACCTCGTCGCCGTCGAGGTCCGGAGGGACCTCGCCGGCCGTGATCGCTTCGTCATCGGGAGGAGACCATGAACGTACCGGCGGAGGCGGTGACGGCGCTGCGCGCCGGGGAGGTCGTGGGGGTTCCCACGGACACCGTGTACGGGTTGGCGGTCGACCCGCTCGATCCCCGGGCGGTCGCCCGGTTGTTCCAGCTGAAGGGTCGCCCGGCCGACCGGCCCATCGCCCTCCTCGTGGCCTCGCGAGAGCAGGCGGGCCGGCTCGTCCGGTTCGGTACTGAGGCCGGGCGACTGGCCGACCGGCACTGGCCCGGTGCGCTCACGCTGGTCCTGCCGGTGCTCGGGCGATTGCCGGAGTGGGTGGGGGATCGGGTGGCGGGGACGGTAGGGGTCCGCATGCCCGCCGGGGAGCCCGTGCACTCGCTGCTCGAAGCCGCCGGCCCGCTCGCTGTGACCTCCGCCAACCGGTCCGGGAGTGACCCCGCGCTCGACGACGTCGAGGCCGAGGCGATGTTCGGCGACGCCGTGAAGGTCTACCTGCCCGGGACCTGCCCGGGTGGAGTTGCCTCGACGGTTGTCGACGCCACCGGATCCCGGCTCAGAGTGGTTCGGGAGGGTCCGATCCGGGTCGACTGAGGATCGCCGGTCAGGCCTGGTCGGGCGCCCGCCAGGTGATCCACAGGTCGCAGACGTTGGTACCGGTGGGCCCGGTGAGCACCAGGTCTCCCGAGGCATCGAGGGCGCGATGGCTGTCGTTGGCCGAGAGGGCGGCCTCGGGGTCGACGCCCGCCGCTCGGATTCGCTCCGTCGTGCCACCGTCGACCACGGCTCCGGCTGCGTTCGTGGGCCCGTCGACGCCGTCGGTGGCGAACGCACCGAAGACGATGTCCCCCGACCCCTCGATCGCCAGCGCAGCCGACAGGGCCGCCTCCTGGTTCCGGCCTCCCGAGCCTCGCCCTCGAACGGTGACCGTGGTCTCGCCGGCTGCGAGGAGCGCCATCCCGGGCCGTGCCGCCTCCACCATCCGCCGCCCTTGTACCGATGCCTCCCCTCGCAGGGTCGTCGTGATGATGGGCGCTCGGAGGCCTGCGCTGCGGGCGAGCTCGCTCTGGGCGGCATGGGCCACCGTCGACCCGTCGGCGACCACCGCCCACCGGTGGTGGGACTCGGGGCGAGCAGGCGGCTCGACCGACTCGAGGTGCTGGATGACAGCGGCCGGGATGCGGTCTCGGAGCCCGGCGCCATCGATCACCGCCAGCGCGTCGGCCGGGGTGCTGTCGTCGGGAAGGGTGGGGCCGGAGGCGATCGCGCTCGGGGGGCCGTCGACCACGTCGGAGATGAGGAGGGTCACGATCGTCCTGGCCTGCGAAGCCCGCAGCAGACCACCCTGCTTGAACGTCGAGAGATGGCGGCGGACCGTGTTGAGCTCCTCGATCGGCACTCCGGCGTTCATGAGGACTCGATGGGTGGCGGTGGCGTCGTCGAGGGCGATCCCGGCAGGCAGCGATTCGGCGAGTGCCGAGCCACCCCCCGACGCGAGCACCAGCAGGATCTCGTCCGGCCTCGCATGCCGCGCCTCCGAGAGCAGCGCCGAGCCCCCGAAGATGGAGCGCTCGTCGGGATACGGGTGGCCCCCCACGAACAGCCGGACCCCATGTGGCACCGGTTCCTCGTGGTCGCACACGGCCACCCCTCCGAGGATGCGGTTGCCGAGCACGTCGGCCGCCCCCCGGCACATCCCCGGTGCAGCCTTGCCGAAGGCTACGACCTTCACCACCCCCTCCGGTAGGGGATCCGCTTCGAGGTGCTCACGCACGGCACGCTCGGGTTCGACCGCGTCGAGGGCGGTACGGAAGGCGTGGACGAGCAGGGCGCGTGCCGACCCAGCCGATGGCGAGGCGGCGGGCGGCGGGCGGTCGGTCATCCCGCCTTTCATCCTGGCAGGTCGAGGTCGGGTGTCGAGGGATTCGGCAGTCGCCGGGTCGCTGCAGGGTCCCCCTACCCCGCCGCCTTCGGCGGCGGGGGCCCTTCCCCCACTTCGTGGGGGACAAACCGTGAGACGTGAGACGTGAGACGTGAGACGTGGGACGTGGGACGTGGGACGTGAGACGTGCGACGTGGGACGTGGGACGTGGGACGTGAGACGTGAGACGTGGGACGTGAGACGTGGGACGTGCGACGTGGGTGTCAGGGTCGGACCAGCTTGAAGGCCTCGACCAGCCCGGACCCGGGCGGGTCGGCCTGACCGGTCGCCCAGTCCCGGATCCGCC
>JAWOJB010000038.1:0-18664 GCA_046484325.1 Acidimicrobiia bacterium
CTGCTGAGCACCGACCACGAACCCGGGCATACCCACCAACGCGGTGGCGCCCCGGCTACCTTGAATCACCGGCAAGGGTCTCTCCTTCTGCAGACGTCCAATCCGCAGAATGACGAGACCCTTCGCCGCGTCAGTGGATTTCGGTAGCAGCCCCGGAACTCACAGCACCCCACACTTCATCGCGGAGAGCCCCAAATCTCCGCTTGCCAGCGCCAACGACTGCACGATCGATCTATACGACTGCCTGAACAGCGCCTCAACGCTGGCCGGTGAGAGAAGCCGGCCCTCTTCACGGTCTTCGCCACCATCCTCGCCCCTCGGAGGTCATCTCGTGGCGTTGCGGAGCCCATCCGGCGACTCGTGCGAAGTGGAATTGGTGGCTCCATCAAACCGATCCGATCGTATGTAGCGAATACACCCCGCAGCGGAGCGGTTTCATGACAACCGACAGAAAAGCCTCGAAATCCGAAATGCTCCCCGTCCCATGGAGCGTGACATCCAGCCCAACCGGGACAGCCAGCGCCGACTGACGATTCTGGGTAGCCAAGATGGCGTTGGCGACGGCTCAGACCCACCAAAGAGTCCGCGAGTAGTCCGCAAGAGTCCGCAGATCGACTGGAAGAGTCGCGAGACGTCACCAAACACGAGAGAGCGGTGAGCCGCTCAGAAAACCAACTGCCACACGGGTTTTCCGGTATTCACGCAGCTCGATGGATGGTGGTCAGGGACGGCGTCGATCCGTCGACCTCCGGTTTTTCAGACCGGCGCTCTACCAACTGAGCTACCTGACCTCGTCGTCACAGCAGGATCCGGATGGATCCTGCTGTGTGGCGGGAGCGACGGGATTTGAACCCGCGATCTCCGGCTTGACAGGCCGGCGTGAACTCCAAGCTTCACCACGCCCCCGGGCGGATGGCGGCCGAGGCGGCCGTCGGATGGCCGGAGTATAGGTGCCACGGGGGCTCCCGTGGCACGGACGGCCGGGACCTCCGACATGAGAGGACTCTCATCCAGGGCTCACGCCCACCTCATCGGCCGTCGCGATCCTGGGTCCGTGCACCCGAGTCATCCGCGCACGTACGCGCTCACAGATCCCGACCTTGCGACGGTGGCCGTGCTCCTCGGTCGGAGGGTGCCGGCCCCGCTGACGGCGGCGCTCAGCTCGGTGGGCGTCGAGGTCGAGCAGGCCCGGATCGCCCAGGTGACCTGGCGGCCGGGCTCGAGCATCACCGTCCGGTACCAGGCCCGGCTCAGCGGTGCCGTCTCCGGCGTCCACCAGGTGGTGGCAGCCTCCGGACGGATCCCCGCCGGTGCGCTGGTCGTCGGGGACGGCGAGTCGGAGGTCGGGGTGTGGCGGGTGCCCCACGACCCCGCCCTGCCGGGGCTCGCCCGGGCGCTCGATCCTCCCTCGCTCGCCGGGCTGCTGTCGGATCTCGGGCTTCCGGCCGCGGGCGTCGAGACCCGGCTCCGCGCCTACCGGCCCGGGCGCCGGGCCGTGGTCGAGGCGCGTTCGAACGGGGCATCGATCTTCCTCAAGCTCGTCCCTCCCGCCGCTGCCGGTGGGCTGCACGAGACCCACTGCGAGCTCTCGACCCGGCTTCCCGTTCCCCGCAGCCTCGGGTTCTCCTCGGAGTTGGGCCTGGTCGCCCTCGAGGCGCTCCCGGGAACGACACTGCGGCGCGCTCTCGGTGATCCTGCGGCAACCCTCCCCTCACCCGACGAGGTGGTTTCGATCGGGTCCCACCTGCCTGGATCGGATCGGACGGTTCGATCCCCGCTTGAGCGCTTCGGTGGGGCCGTGGAGTTGCTCAAGCTGATCGTCCCCGAGGATGCCGGCGTGCTCGACGACCTCGTCGACCGCCTCGGGACCGAAGCCCGTCCCGCTTCGACGGCCGTGCACGGCGACCTGCACGAGGGGCAGCTGCTCATCTCGGACGGCCGGGTCCGGGGCGTGCTCGACGTCGACACCCACGGCATAGGACGGGAGGCCGACGACCCGGCCACGATGATCGGGCACCTCTCGGTGCTCGAGCGATCGGTCGGTAGGTCGGGTCGGGTCGCCGGTTACGGCTCGTCGCTGCTTGCCTGCTGGGATCGTCTCGTCGATCCGGTGGACCTGAGGCTGCGGGCCGCCGCGGTGGTGGTCGGCCTCGCCACCGGGCCGTTCCGGGTCCAGCAACGCGACTGGCCCACCGAGACCCGCTCCCGGATCCGGTTGGCCGCCCGGTGGGCGGAGTCGGCGGCGGCGGCGCATGAGAAGGGTCTCACGACCGCCTCACGTCCGTCTCACGGCCATTCCTCATCCTGACACCGTATGCCTACGTCGAAGGAGGACAGCATGCAGACCAAGGAGCAGTGGAAGCAGTCCCGGAGCTGGAAGGTTCTGGCCGGTGCGGCCGCAGCAACGACCCTCGGCCTCGGCGGCCTGGCCCTCGCCAGCCCGGGCACAAGCGGTGAGCCCGAGCCGATCCGGCTCGAGCAGCCGTCGCCGCCCACACCCACCACCGTGACGTCGATTGTTGCCCCTGCGCCCGGGACCGACGCCTGGGGATGGACCTTCTCGCGGGCCGACGCCTCGTTCGACTCATCGTTCGACTCCCCGTTCGACTCGCTCGACACGGATGATTCACCAGACGTCTCGATGGACTCGCCCGACGTCTCAGACGACTCACCCGACGTCTCGATGGACTCGCCCGACGTCTCGGATGACTCGGACGACGATTCGTATGACTCGGACGACTCGCCCGACGACTCGGACGACTCGCCCGACGTCTCAGACGACTCACCCGACGTCTCCGATGACTGAGCTCGCGTCCGACGGCCTGCCACCTTGTTCATCGGGGCAGCAGGCCACCTAGCCTCCGGTCCATGCGCAGCATCTGGTGGTTTGGGGTGGCCGCCCTGGTCCTCGTGACCGGTGTGGCGATCGGGATGTGGCCGGGGGCGTCCGAAGGGGCGCTCCCGGCTCCGATCGCGTTGACCGGCCCCGCGACTCCGTCGGGCGAGCCTCCAGCCGAGCTCGTCGTGGTGCCGGGCGTCTCGGTGGATCTGACCGCGGACCCCGATCCGTCGGGTGGCGGGATCTCCGATGACGATCCGGAGCGGACCACGAGCACCTCTGCGCCCATTCGAGCTACCGCCCCCGACGACGACGATGACGATGACGACGACGATGACGACGACGATGACGACGACGATGACGACGACGACGACGACTGAGCCTCGTCGTTCGCCGTCCGCCCGGGCCCGAATCCTGGGCTGGTACGTCGCCCTGCTCGGAGTTTCCCTGGTGGCGGCCCTCCTGCTCCAGCGCACCTTCTTGCTGGCCCAGGTCACCGCCGCCGCCGACGAAGGGCTCGATCAGGAGGTCGCCGAGCTGCGCCAACTCGCGGGCGGGCTCAATCCCGAGACGAGCGAGCCCTTCGGCGGCGACGTGGCGGCGATCTTCGACACCTTCCTCGCACGCAACGTTCCGCTCGAGGGCGAAGGGATCCTCACGTTCGTGGATGGCCGGCCGTACAAGGCCGACGTGACGGGGTCCATGCTCGCCCGGTCGCCGGTGGCCGACGAGTGGTCCTCCCTCGCCGCGCCTGCGCGGGGTGAGCTGGACACCTCGGACGGGCCGGTTCGGTACGTGGCGGTGCCCGTGGAGGACGCCGACGGCACGGTTCGCGGGGTGTTCGGTGTCGCCATCTTCATGGCGAGCCGGCTCGCCCAGGTGGAGGAGGTGGTCCGGCTGGGGATCCTCGTCTACGGGTCGATCTTCCTCATCGCGTCGGCGCTCGCCTGGGTGGCGGCGGGCGGTGTGCTCCGGCCGCTGCGTGAGCTGACCGACGCCGCCCGATCGATCGACGAGCGAGACTGGTCGCGGAGGATCCCGGTGGGAGGGGACGACGAGATCGCCGAGCTGGGCAGGACGTTCAACTCGATGCTCGACCGGCTCGAGGAGGCCTTCGCCACGCAGCGGAGGTTCATCGACGACGCCGGCCACGAGCTGCGCACACCAATCACCATCATCCGGGGGAATCTCGAGCTGATGGGCGACGACCCCGACGAGCGTGCGCAGACCGTTGCCCTCGTCACCGGCGAGGTCGACCGGATGGCCCGCATCGTCGACGAGCTGCTGGTGCTCGCCAAGGCAGAGCAGCCCGACTTCGTGGTGGCGCATCCGTTCGACCTCGCCGAGCTCACCCGCGAGCTGGGCCTCAAGGGTGACGCCCTCTCGGATCGGGTCTGGAAGGTAGATGAGGTCGGAGAGGCCGTAGTGGTCGCCGACCGTGATCGCATCACCCAGGCCGTCATGAACCTGATGCGGAACGCTCTCGAGCACACGCCGGCCGTGGCCGAGGTCGCGCTCGGGAGTCGGCTCGATGGGTCGGAGGCCCGGATCTGGGTCCGGGACGACGGCCCCGGGATTCCGCCTCAGGACCTGGACCGGATCTTCGACCGCTTTGCTCGCGGTCGGGCCGGTCGACGGGTCTCGACTGGTGCCGGGCTCGGGCTGGCGATCGTCCGGACAATCGCCGAGGCCCACGCCGGACGGGTCGAAGTGGACTCCGTCCTCGATGAGGGGACCGTGTTCACACTCGTGCTCGCGGCTGAGCCTGGGATCGAGGTAGAGGCATGAGCAGGATCCTCATCGCCGAGGACGAGCCCGGGATCGCCTCGTTCCTGCGCAAGGGGTTGGAGGCGGAGGGTTTCACCACCCTGGTGGTGGATGACGGGCCCACTGCCGCCCACGCCGCCCGGGATAGCGACTTCGATCTCGTGATCCTCGACCTGGGTCTCCCGGGCAAGGACGGCCACGAGGTGCTCGCCGAGATCCGCCGGCGCGGAGAGCGTATGCCGGTCGTCATCCTCACCGCTCGCCGCGGGATGGGTGACACGGTGGCAGGCCTCGAGGGAGGGGCCGATGACTATGTGACCAAGCCCTTCCGATTCGAGGAGTTGGTGGCCAGGGTTCGGGTCCGCTTGCGCGAGCGTGGCACCCCCGAGCTCCAGGTGATCGAGGCAGGCGGGGTTCGTCTCGACCTCATGACCCGGAAGGCGGAGGTCGGGGGACGGAAGGTGGAGCTGTCGGCGAGGGAGTTCATCCTGGCCGAGACCCTGTTCCAGCACCCCAACCAGGTGCTCTCACGTGAGCAGCTGCTGTCCCGGGTGTGGGGCTACGACTTCGACCCGGGTAGCAACGTTGTCGACGTCTACGTGGGGTATCTGCGCAAGAAGCTCGGCAAGGACCTGATCGAGACCGTCCGAGGGATGGGCTACCGGCTCGTCGATTGAGCCCGGATCACTCCCATCGCACGACCAGTTTGCCGAGCTGCTGGCCGGCCTCGAGCCGGGTGAGCGCCGCGGGGAGGTCGGCGGCTGCCATCACCCGGTCGATCGGGGGGTGCAGCACACCCCGGGCGACCAGGTCGGACACCTCGTCGAACTCCCGGTGGGTGAACATCGTCGAGCCGATGATCTCGAGCTGCTTGAAGAAGAGCAACGGCACCGTGAGCTCGACCTTGGTGCCGCTCGTGGAGCCGCACACGACGATCCGGCCTCCTGGCGCTGCCGAGCGGACCGACTGGTCCCACGTCGCCGGGCCCACGTTCTCGATCACGACGTCCGCCTGTCGCCCGGCCGTGCCCCTCAGCTCCTTTGAGAACTCCCCGGCGGAGTCGAACCCCGCCTCGGCGCCCCGCTCGATCGCCCATGCGATCTTCTCGGGGCTGCGGGAGGTGGCGAACACCCTGGCACCGGAGGCGACGGCCAGCAGCAAGGCGATGCTGGAGACTCCGCCGCCCACCCCGACGACGAGCACGGTCTCGCCGGCCCGGAGCCGCGCCCGTCGCAGCATGCGGTGGGCCGTGCCGGCGGCGAGTCCGTACGAACCCGCCACCTCCCACGAGAGCCCGGCGGGCTTGGCGATCGCATTGGATGCCGGAACCACCACCTGCTCGGCCAGCGTCCCCGGATGGTGCTCGCCGAGGATCCCGTACGACCGGCAGAAGACGACGTCGCCCGCTAGGCAGACCCGGCATGCCCCGCACGAGATCGAGGGGTTGACAATCACCTCGTCGCCCACGGCCACCGAGGTCACCCCGTCCCCGACGGCGTCGACGACGCCGGCCCCGTCGGCCCCGGTCGCGTGCGGAAAGTGGTGGGGCTTGGGGAGCCCTCGCGACACCCACAGGTCGAGGTGGTTGAGGGCACTCGTCCGGAGCCGAATCCGTACCTGGCCGGGCGGCGGCTCGGGAACAGGCACTTCGTCGAGGGTGAACCCCGTGGGGCCGGATGTGTCGTGGATCTGCCAGGCGCGCATGGACCGAGGGTAGAGGCCGGCCCGGCCGTCTCCCCTCGAACCGTGGGCCGAGGAACACGATTCTCGTGTTCCCCAACCCTGGGTTCGTTCCTAGAGCCTCCCGGCCTCCACGATCCGGCGGAGGAAGTCGCGGGTCTCGGGGCGCCGGGGGTCGGCGAGCACCTCGGCCGGGGTGCCCTCCTCCCACACCTGGCCGTCGTGGAGGAAGGCGACCCGGTCGGCGGTGTCACGGGCGAAGCCCATTTCGTGGGTGGCGATGAGCATGGTCATCCCGGTCGCCTTCAGCTCGCGGAGGACGGCCAGCACCTCGCCGACCAGCACCGGGTCGAGGGCGGAGGTGACCTCGTCGAGCAGCAGGAGGTCGGGTTCCATCGCCAGCGCCCGCACGATGGCCACCCGCTGCTGCTGTCCGCCGGACAGCCGATCCGGGTACTCGTCGCGGCGGTCGAGCAGCCCGAAGCGATCGAGCAGTCGTTCGGCCCTGGGGACCGCCTCCTTCTCGCTCAGACCCAGTGCCTTGCGAGGGGCCAGCGTGATGTTGTCGACCACGGTCATGTGCGGAAAGAGGTTGAACGACTGGAAGACGATCGCCATCCGCTCCCGCACGTCGTTGGCATTCACACCCGGCCGCGTGATCGACTCGCCGTCGAGCACGATCTCGCCCCCGTCGATCGGCGTCAGGAGGTCGATGCACTTCAGCAGGGTCGACTTGCCCGAGCCCGATGCTCCGATCAGGCACACCACCTCGTGGGTCCCCACCTCGAGGTCGATACCGTCGAGGACCACCTTCCCGTCGAAGGCCTTGCGGACCCCTCTGACCGAGAGCCGGGGGTCGCTCACGCGCTCATGCCCTGCTTGCGCCGGCGATCCCGCTCGGTGTACCAGTCGGCGAACCGGGCCAGGGGGATGCTGATGAGCAGGAACAGGATGGCGGCGACGATGTACCCGGTGTAGTTGAACGTGAAGGCGTTGTAGATCTGGGCCTCTCTCACGCCCTCTCGAATCCCGAGGACGAACACGAGGGCGACGTCCTTCTGCAGGCTCACGAACCCCCCGAGCAGGGCGGGTACCACGTTGCGGATCGCCTGGGGGACGAGCACGTAGCGCAGCGCCTGCACCTGGGTGAGGCCGAGCGACCGGGCCGACATCCGCTGGCTTTCGGGCACCGCCTCGATCCCCGACCGGTAGACCTCGGCCGTGTATGCGCTGTAGCTGAGGACCACCGCGAACAGGCCCCAGAACATGGGACTGTTGGTCACCCCCGGGAGTTGGAGCGCCGGGATCCCGAAACCGAGCAGCAGGATCAGCAGGATCATCGGCACGCCCCGGACCAGGTCGATGAACACGATCGCCGTCGCCCGCAGGGGGAAGAACGCCGGACCGCGCAGTGCCCGGATCATCGCCACGATAAGAGCGAACACGAGGATCGCTACCTCGGCTACCAGGAACATGCGAATGTCCAGCCAGAAGCCGCCGGCGATGGCGGGCAAGGACTCCCGGAAGTGGAAGGCGCTGAAGAACTGCTGCTGCACCGCCGGCCACGCCTCGGAGGTCAGGATCGCCCAGAGGACGATCCCGATGAATGCCAGAGTCGAGAAGAAGGCGAGGAGGGCGCCACGGGCGCCCTCCTCGCCGAGGCCGAACCGGGCCCCCCGGTAGGGGACCAGGCTTGGCGGTCCGCTTCCCGGCAGCGGTGTGGTCACCGTGCCGGGTCAGCCGCTGATGGTCGGGATGTCGCCCTCCTGCTGCAGCCACTCCTCGGCGAGGGCGTCCAGCGTCCCCGCCGCCCGAAGCGATCGGATCGCCTCGTCGACGCAGACCTTCAGCGTGTTGCCCTTGGCGAACAGCAGCCCGAAGTTGTCGGCCTGCTCCTCGGAGACCTCGAAGGCGCCGACAATCGTCGCCTCGGGGATCTCCACCGCCGTGATGTAGTAGGCGGTGGGCAGGTCGAAGACCAGGCCGTCGATCTGCTGGGCGTCCAGTGCCGACTTGGCGTCGACGTTGGTGTCGTACACGGCAGCCTGGGTGTCGGGCTGGATGACCTCCTCGATGTAGGCGAGGCTGGTCGTCCCGATCTGGGCTCCGAGCTTGACGCCCTTGAGATCGGCGATCGAGGTGGCCGTCGCCGCCGGCGAGTCGGCGTAGGCGACCAGGGCCTGGGCCGTCACGTAGTACGCCTCGCTGAAGTCGACGACCTCCTGGCGAGCCTCGGTGATCGAGTACTGCTGGAGGTTGAAGTCGAACGCCTTGGGCCCCGGTGCGATCGCCGCGTCGAAGCCGGTACGCACCCAGACCACCTCGTCGGCGGTGAACCCGAGTTCCCCGGCGATGGCATACGCCACTGCCCCCTCGAATCCCTGCTGATTGGTGGGGTCGTCGTCGATGATCCAGGGCGGGAAGGCCGGCTCGCCGGTGGCGATGGTGAGCACTCCCGGCTGAACGAGGACCAGGTCCTCCTTGGCGCAGGAGACATCACCTCCATCGCCGTTGCCGTCGGCGGTTCCGTCGCCGCCGCAGGCGGCCGCCACCATGGCAAGCACGAGCATCAGCGCGGCCAGGCGGAGTCTCGTCGTCGAGTGCATGATCGAATCCTCCCTGAGGGTCCCGATCATCGTACCGCCGGAGCGAAGGACCCCCGTCCGGTAGCCTGCCCGGCGTGCCCCACGAGACGACGATCAAGGTCCGGTTCTCGGACCTTGATCCCTACGACCACGTCAACCACGCCCGTTACCTCTCCTTCTTCGAGGCGGCCCGGATCGAGGCCCTGGACGAAATGGGGTTCGGGATGGGCCTGATGCGGAGCCAGGGCCTGCAGATCGTGCTCGTGGAGATCGGGGCGCGCTTCGTACGGCCGGCCGGCCTCCACGACCTGCTTAGGATCCGGACGGTGATCGGGGAGGGCACCCGAGCCACCAGCCTGTGGCACCAGGAGGCGCGGCTCGGATCCGGCGACCTGGTGGCCTCCCTCGACGTGCGGGCGGTGTTCACCGACCTCGAGGGCCGCCCGCGCCGGGCCCCCGACGGCTTCGTCGAGGCGGCCGCCCGGTTCCGCTGACCAGCGGGTTTGTCCCCCACGCAGTGGGGGAAGGGGCCCCCGCGGCGAAGCCGCGGGGGAGGGGGGTCGCCTGCCCAGGGGACGTCGCGAGGGTTCGGTCCCCCTACCTCCCGGCTCGCTTTCGCTCGCCGGCAGGGACCTTCCCCCAGCCTGGCGTCTGGGGGGCAAACCAGGACTCTCACCCGCTTCTCATCCTCGGCTCAGGGTTCCGTCATCCGGGCATCCGACGCTGTGCATGCAGGCTCGAGTATCACGTCGAAAGGAGCAGAGCATGCGAAAGGCACTCATGGTGCTGGCGGTAGCGGTGTTCGTCCTCGGAGGGGCGGCTATCGCCTTCGCCCAGACCGAGGCGGATGAGACGCCCCCACTCGGTCGGATCGGGTCGGTGATCCAGGAGGTCCTCGACGCGCTCGTGGCCGACACCTCGAACGGGTTCACCCAGGAAGACGCCGATCTGGTGGTCGAGGCTCTCACCGAGAAGCGCGAGGAACTGCACGCCGAGCGAGAGGCGCTGCGTGCCCAGATGGAGGAGTTCTGGGCCGACGGCCGGCTCACCCAGGACGAGATCGACCAGCTCCCTGAAGGCCATCCGTGGAGGCAGCTGCCCGAGGTCCTGGATGACGGGGTCATCACCCGGGAGGAGCTGCAGTCTCTCCGGCCGTTCGGTCGGGGCCACCGCCACGGCGGCCTCGGGCTCGGCGGCGGCTCCACCGACTCGGATTCCTGACCTCCGCATCCCAAGGCCCCGTCGCTCGTTCCTCCCGGGCGACGTCACCGGGCCCCCGCCTCCGGGCGGGGGCCCGCCCGCGTCCTGGGCGGCTACCCGGGGGCCGCCGGAAGCACGAACCCGACCACGGCGCCGCCGTCCGGGTGGTTCCTGGCGAACACCGTGCCGCCGTTGGCCTCGATCGACTGCTCGACGATGGCCAGCCCGAGCCCGGATCCGGGCATCGAACGGGCGGCGGACGACCGGTAGAACCGGTCGAAGATGTGGGGCAGGTCGATCTCGTCGATGCCGGCGCCGTGATCGCGCACCGTCACGGTCGTGCCGGCGAGATCAACGTCGATGGGGCTGCCGTCCGGGCTCCACTTGGCGGCATTGTCGAGCAGGTTCCCGAGGGCCCGTTCGAGGTGGCTGGGACGGACGGTGACGGTGGTGCCCGACCCGTGCTGGTCGATCGGGCGCCCGAGGAGGCGGCGGTATCGCTCGACGATGGGTGAGGCGAGATCACCCAGCGGAGCCGTGACCGGCTCTTCGGTGGAACGAGCGGTGTCGGTGGCGAGGTCGACCAGTTCCCCGGTGAGACCGGCGAGCTCGACGACCTCGACGAGAGCGGCGTCGACCAGTTCGGTTCGTGCCTCCACCGGTAGGTCCGGGCGCCTGCGGAGCACCTCGAGGTTCGTGCGGAGCCCGGTGAGCGGAGTGCGCAACTCGTGGCCGGCGTCCGACACGAGCCTTCGCTGCTCCTCCCGCGACGACCGCAGAGCGGCGATCATCGTGCCGAAGCTCGTGGACAGCCTCCCCACCTCGTCGGGCCCGCCGGCGGGCACGGTGGCGGACAGGTCCTGGGTGCCTGCGATGTGCTCGGCGGCGACGGTCAGGTCCTCGATCGGCCGGACCGCCCGTCCCGCGAGCCACCACCCGGCCGCGGCCGCGGCTGCGGCGGCGGCCAGCCCCACGAGCAGGATGCGGCGGGTGAGCCGGGCGACGAGGTTCTCGACCGGGGTGAGGTCTCTCGCCAGCTGGACGGCCCCGGAGCGCAGCGGGCCGGTCACCATCCGGTAGTCGGCCCCTTCTACGGTCACCGTCCGCACCACCGAGGGGCTCCGGCCGGCGGCGACGGCGAGATCGACGTCGACCACCGGGAGCACCGGCCCGTCGGTGTACGCAAACACCACCGCTCCGGTCTCGTCGAGCACCTGCACCTCGACGTCCAGGCCGACCAGCGGTCGGAGGAGGTTGCCCCGGCCACCTCGCCCGGGCCCGCCGGGCAGCCCGCCGGCCAGCTCTCCGAGAGGCGTCCTCCCCAGCGAGGCGGCCCGCTGGAGGAGCGACCGGTCGACCTCGGCCCGGAGCCCCCGGGCGGTGAGGGCCCCGGCCGCCACCGCCACCACCGCCACCGCCCCGATCGCGACCAGCGCCAGGGTGAGCGCCCATCGCCACCGCAGGCTCATGGCTCCCTCATCACGTAGCCCACGCCGCGGACCGTCTGGATGAGGCGGGCTTCGCCGTTCGCCTCAGTCTTGCGCCGCAGGTACCCGACGTAGACGTCGATCGGATTGGAGCTCGTCTCGAAGTCGTACCCCCACACCCGCTCGAAGATGAGTTCGCGTGACAGCACGATCCCTGCGTTGAACATGAGCAGCTCGAGCAGGTCGAACTCGGTCTTGGTGAGCTCGATCGGACGTCCGGCCCGTGCCACGGTGCGGGCGGCGGGATCGAGTGTCAGGTCGGCGACCTGGAGGCGATCGATGTGGCCGGTGATGCCGGTCCGCCGCAGGAGCGCCCGCATCCGCGCCAGCAGCTCGTCCAGGGCGAACGGCTTGACGAGATAGTCGTCGGCTCCGGCGTCGAGCCCGGCCACCCGGTCCGACACCTCGGAGCGGGCCGTCAGCATGAGGATCGGGATCCGGCTCCCCCTGGCCCGCAGGCGCCGGGTCACCTCGAGCCCGTCGAGGCCCGGCATCATCACGTCCACCACGAGGAGATCGGGTTGCTCGCGATCCACCGACTCGAGGGCATCTCTCCCGTCCTGGGCGGCGACCACCGAGAACCCCTCGTACCGGAGGGCGCGTTCGAGCGACTCCCGGACCCCCCGGTCGTCCTCCGCCAACAGCACGCGCGCCTCACCGGCCATGATCGACGACGAGCGTACCGGCGCATCCCTGAGGGTCCGGTGAGAGCCTGATGAGAGGGGGATGAAGGCAGCCGGCATGGGGGTACTCGGGCCCGCGTAGGATGCGGCGGTGTTCGATGTCGCCCAGGCCGCCGTCGAGGGCGCCCTCGCCGCAGGGGCCGCCTACGCCGACGCCAGGGTGACCGGCCGCCGGACGCGGGGCATCTCGGTCCACAACGGGGTGGTCCAGGCCGTCGACACGGGCGAGCAGATCGGGGTGGGGGTGCGGGCCCTCGTCGGCTCGTCGTGGGGATTCTTCGCCACCGATCACCTCGGTCCCGCCCGAGCCCGGGCGGCCGGCGAGCAGGCCACCGCCATCGCCCGCGCCAGCGCCCTGGTGCCCGGCCCCGACCTCGTCCTCTCCGAGGTGCCCGTCCGTCAGGACTCGTACCGGACCCCGGTGGAGGAACACCCCTTCTCGGTGTCGGTGGCCGAGCAGGCGGACCTCCTGGTGGAGGCGACCACCCTGATGCTGGAGGAGCCACGAGTTCGGGTGGCCCGGGGCTGGCTCGGCTTCGGCGACCTGGACACCTGGCTGGTCTCCTCCGACGGTCATCGCATCCATCAGAACCTGGTCTCTTCGGGCGGCGGGATCTCGGCGATGTCGGTGGGGGACGGGGAGACCCAGATCCGCACGTATCCGCAGTCGTTCGGGCAGTACGAGTCGGGCGGGTTCGAGACGGTGCGACGCTGGGACTATGCCGGTGCCGCCCCCCGGATCGCCGCCGAGGCTGCCGCGCTGCTCGAGGCGGCCGAGATGGAGCCGTGTGAGAAGCCGCTCGTGCTCGAGGCATCCCAGCTCGCCCTCCAGATCCACGAGTCGGTGGGCCACGCCACCGAGCTCGACCGCATCCTCGGATGGGAGGCGGCCTTCGCCGGGACCTCCCACCTCGAGCTGCCCCGCCTGGGCGTGCACCGGTACGGCTCGGACCTCATGAACATCACCGCCGACGCCACCCTGCCGGGGGCGCTGGGGACCTTCGGCTACGACGACGAGGGCACCCCTGCCCAGCGGGTCGACATCGTGCGCGACGGTGTGTGGGTTGGCGTGCTGTCGGGCCGGGACACCGCCGCCATCGCCGGGCTGCCCCCGGGCGGGATGGTGAGAGCCGACGGCTACGACCGGATCCCGATGGTGCGGATGACCAACGTCGGCCTGCTCCCCGGGTCGTCGTCGCTCGAGGAGATGATCGCGGCCACGGACGACGGTTACTACCTGTCGACCAATCGCTCGTGGTCGATCGACGACAAGCGGCTCAACTTCCAGTTCGGATGCGAGATCGGCTGGGAGATCAAGGACGGCCGGCTCGGCCGGATGGTCAAGAATCCCACCTACACCGGGATCACGCCGCGATTCTGGGCCACCCTCGACATGGTGGGGGGCGAGCCGGAGTGGGTGCTCTGGGGGACGCCCAACTGCGGGAAGGGCCAGCCGCTCCAGGTCGCCCAGACCGGGCATCCGGCCGCTCCCGCCCGGTTCTCCGGGGTCCGCATGGGGGTGAGGGGATGAGCGAGCTCGCCCCGATCGTCGACGAGATCCTCGGCGGGGTTCCCGACGGGTTCGAGGCCCAGGTGGTCGCCCGGTCGTCGCACTCTGGTCTCACCCGCTTCGCCAACTCGTTCATCCATCAGAACGTCGCCGAGGAGACGCTCGACGTCGATCTCACGCTGGCCTCCGCCGACCACCGGGTGGCGACCGCCAAGGCCAAGGTGGCTGCGAGCGGAGACGCCCTCCGCCGGCTGGTGACCGAGGCCGTCGAGGCGGTTCGGGTCGCCCCGGTGAGTGAGGAGTGGCCGGGCTTCACGCCTCCGGTCCCGACCCCCCCATCCCGTCCTCCGGCCGCTGCCACGGCGTCGGCGACTCCCGCCGACCGGGCCACCATCGTGCGGGACTTCGTCGACGCAGGCAAAGGGCTCCGTTCTGCGGGGTACTCCCAGACCGAAACGACCCGGGTGGTGTATGCGAGCACGACCGGTCACCGGGCAGAAGGGGCGACGTCGGCGGCGGTGCTCGACGGGATCCACCAGACCGACACGTCGGCCGGTTCGGGCCATGCCGCCTCGCGCGACCTCGCCGATCTCGACGGAGCGGCGGTGGGGGCCGCGGCCGCCGATCGGGCCCGGCGAGCCGAGCGTCCCTCCGAGGTCGCCCCGGGGGAGTACGAGGTGGTGCTCGGTCCCGAGGCGGTGGCGACGATCGCCATCTTCCTGGCGCTGTACGGGTTCAACGGCAGGCAGGTGCTGGAGGGGCAGTCGTTCGTGGCGCTCGGGGACCAGCAGTTCGACCCGGCGTTCTCGCTCGTCGACAACGGGACCGACTCCCGGGCGACGAGGTTCGGGTTCGACACCGAGGGGACCCCGAAGCGGCGCCTCGACCTGGTTCGCGCGGGCATCACCACCGGCATCGCCTACGACCGCCGGCAAGCGGTCAAGGCCGGGGTCGAGTCCACCGGACATGCTCTCTCGTTCTTCGGGGAGTACTGGGGCCCGATCCCGATCGACCTCTTCGTCCTTCCCGGCGACCGGCCCGTCGAGCAGGTGATCGCCGGCGTCGAGCGGGGGCTCTACGTGAGCACCTTCAACTACGTGCGGATCCTCGACCCCCGCACCACCGTCGCCACGGGCTTGACGCGGAACGGGACCTTCCTCGTCGAGGCCGGTGAGCTCACCACCGCGGTGAGAGACCTCCGCTTCACCCAGTCGCTGGTCGGGGCGTTGGGTCCGGGCCGGGTGCTCGAGGTGGCATCGGATGCCAGGTTCGCCGACTCGGAGTTCGGTCCCACCTTCGTCCACGCCCCCTCGATGCGCCTCGCCGGCTGGCGCTTCACGGGAGGGGCCGAGGGTTGATCTGGCGCCCGGCGGCGGCGTGTCCCACGAATCCCGCCACCCACTCGTCGGCGGGCCTCGCCCGGATCTCCTCGAGGAGGCCCGCCTGGACGATCCGGCCGGCTCGCATCACCGCCACCCGGTCGGCCACCGTCTCGGCCTCGGCGTGGTCGTGGGTGACGTAGATCGCCGTGGAGCCCCGTTGGCGCAGCAGGTCCCCGATCTCCTCGATGAGCCGTTCCCGCAGCGTGCGGTCCAGGGCGCCGATCGGCTCGTCGAGCATCACCAGCCGGGGGGCGGGCGCAAGGGTACGGGCGAGCGCCACCCGCTGCTGCTCGCCTCCGCTGAGCGCGTCGACCCGGCGCCCGGCCACGTCCTCCAACCCCACCCAGGCCAGGGCCTCGGCCACCGTTCGGTCGACCTCGGCCTTCTCGAGCCCGAGCATCCGCAGCCCGAATCCGACGTTGCCCGACACCGTCTTGTGGGGAAACAGGGCATACCCCTGGAACATCAGCCCGAAGCGACGCTGGTGGACGGGGACGCCGGTGAGGTCGACGCCGTCCCAGTGCACGGTCCCGGCGTCGAGGGTCTCGAGCCCGGCGATGACCCGGAGGAGGGTGGACTTGCCGCATCCGGAGGGCCCCAGCACGGCCACCACCTCGCCGTCGGCCACGTCGAGCCAGGTCCCGTCGAGGGCGGCGGTCCCGTCGAAACGCTTCACCGCACCGGACACGGCCAGCATCAGAACCGTCCCAGCTCGCCGGCCCGGAGCCGGTCGATGGCCAGGACGAGCCCGGCCGTGGCGATCGCCAGGACCACTGCCATCGCCATCGCCGCCGAGAACGTCACCGCCCCCGGACGGCTCAACAACCGGTAGACGAGGAAGGGGATGGTGGTGGTGGCGGGGCGGGCGAGGAAGGCCGTCGCCCCGAACTCCCCCAGCGAGACGGCGGCGGCGAATCCCGCACCCACCGCCGCCGCCCGGGCGACGATCGGGAGGTCCACCTCCCGGAACACCCGGCGGGGAGAGGCTCCGAGGACGGCGGCCGCATCGCGCAGGTCCTGCCTGATCGAGCGCAGCAACGGCACGGTGGTGCGGACCACGAAGGGGACGGCGACGAGGGCGTGGGCGAGGGGCACCAGCAGGAGCGATGCTCGCAGGTCGACTGGACGGTCGAGGGCCACCAGGAGGCCGAAGCCGATCGTTACCGCCGAGGTGCCCAGCGGCAGCATCAAGACGACGTCGAACCACTGCGACAGCCGCCCCCAGCCCCCGGCGACGACGAGAGCCGCAGCCAGCCCCACCGCGAGGGCGATCACCGTGGCCAGCAGGGCGAAGCCAAGCGAGTTGGCCACGGCATCGGCCGGGGTGACGGCCAGCGGGCCAGGCCGGGCCAGGTATCGCCAGCCGGCTCCGCCATCGGCGAACGAGCGAGAGACCAGCGCCACCAAGGGCGCACCGAGGAAGGCGGCGGTGCCGGTCACCGACATTGCCACCATCCAGCGCTCCGCCCCGGACGGCCGCCGGAGGGCAGTCTCCTCGGCGACAAGTCGGAGGCGGACGCTTGTCCGCTCTTGGTGACGTGAGTAGAGGGCCAGGGCCATCGACACGCCGACGAGTTGGAGCACGGCGAGGGCGCCGGCGGTGGGGAGATCGAGGAAGGTTACCGCCTGCTGGTAGATCTCGACCTCGATCGTCCGGTAGCGCAGGCCGCCCAGGATCAGGACCACGCCGAACGAGGTGAACGTGAAGAGGAACACGAGGGAGGCGGCGGCCAGGAGCGCCGGGCGCAGCAGCGGCAGGGTGACCTCCCGGAAGGCCCTCGCCGGCGAGGCCCCCAGGGTTCGGGCCGACTCGAGCAGCGTCGGGTCGATCCGCGACCAGAGGCCGCCCACGGTACGTACCACCACGGCGACGTTGAAGAACACGTGGGCCGCCAGGATCGCCCACAGCGTCCCGGCGACCCCGAGCGCCACGAAGGCGGTGCCAACGACCACCGTGGGAAGCACGAACGGGACCACGACGAGGCCCTTCACGAGGCTGCGCCCGGGGAATCGGAACCGGGCGATCGCCCAGGTGATGGGTGCGGCGGCGGCGAGCGTGAGGATGGTGGAGAGCGTGGCCTGCCAGAGCGTGAACCACACCGATGCCCGCATGCGGGGGCTGGCGAGCACGTCGGCGAACCCGGCGAGGCCGTCCTCGCCCCCGAACGCCAGGGCCAGGACGCGGATCATCGGGTAGACGAACAGGTACCCGAGGAACAGCACGGGCAGCGCGGCGATCGTCGCCCTCCGGGTCAGGGGAGCACGATCCGGTTCCACTCCTCGATCCATCGCTCGCGGTTGGCGTCGATCGCCTCGGGGTCGACGCCGGCCGGGTCGGGGGCGATCGAGGTGTGCTCGACGAACTCTGGGGGGAGGGTGGCCTCCGAGTTGGCCGGGAAGACGAACCAGGTGAGAGGGATGCCCTCCTGGAACTCCTGCGACAGCATGAAGTCGACGAGCCGCTCGGCGGCCTCTTGGTGCTCGGTTCCGGCGAGGATGCCGGCGAACTCGACCTGTCGATAGCAGCCGTCGAGGACGACGCCGGTGGGCGCCTCGTCGAGCGGCTCCTCGGCGAAGATCACCTCGGCGGGCGGCGACGAGGCGTAGGAGACGACGATCGGCCGGTCGCCTCCATACCGTGTGAAGGCGCCGTAGTAGGCGGCGTCCCAGTCGCCCGCCACGTTCACGTCGTTGGCGACCAGGCCCCGCCAGAACTCCTGCCACCCAGGCTCGCCGAAGCGGTCGATCGTGGCGAGCAGGAAGGCGAGGCCCGGCGACGAGGTCCCCGGGTTTTGCACGGCAAGGAGACCGAGATAGGCGGGATCGAGCAGGTCGTCGAGCGATGACGGGGGCTCGATCCCCGCCGCGGCCATGGCCGCCTTGTCGTAGTTGAGGCACACGTCGCCGAAGTCGATGGGGGTCACCCGGTGCTCCGGGTCGAGCTGCAGTTCGGCCGGGACCGTCTCGAGAAGGGGAGATCGGTATGGGACGAAGATGCCGGCGGTGAGGGCACGCGACAGGAAAGTGTCGTCGACCCCGAAGAGGACGTCGGCGACAGGGTTGTCCTTTGTGAGGATCGCCTGGTTCACGACCAGCCCGGCGTCGCCTCCTTGCAGGACGCGCACCTCGACACCGGTCTGGGCGGTGAACGAGGCGAAGGTCTCGTTGGATACCCCGCCCGCGAAGGAGTCGTGGGCGATGATCGTGAGGACCTCGGGGCCGGACGGAGTCCCCGGCGAACAGGCGGCCAGGGACAGCACGAGGGCGCCTACAGCGGTGGTGGCTCGGCGCATGTCGCTCCTCTCGTTGTTCCGTGGGAGCGGTGAGGGAAGGCCGAGCGACTCCCTGCGCCGGCATTACCCGGGTCAGGTTCGTACGGTCGGGGCCTCTGCAGGCCCCCTCTCAGCCCGGTTCCACCGAGCTCCCGTCCCAGCCATGATACCGCAGGTGGTGCTCGAGGGCCTTTCCCCGACCCAACCGTGGGCTCCAGACCACGGTGGGTGTGTTCTGCAACCCAGGGTTGGGGAACAC
>JAWOJB010000047.1:0-31991 GCA_046484325.1 Acidimicrobiia bacterium
CGGGGAAGGGTGTCATGCCAGACCCGGTGCGTCCGATATCGGGAAGATGCTGCCACTTGATGGCTGATGCGCTGACGGCCCGCGAGAAGTGCTCTGCTTCCATGGAGATGTACCCGTTGCTCTCGACGAATCCTCGCAGAGAACCAGGGGTACCCCGTTCACCAAGTGGCTGTGGGACGGTCGCCGCTCGCTGGTGGGATGGATCCTGGCGATCGTCTTCGTCGGAGGTGGCTACGCGGCCTTCTGGCCCGTGATCGACGACCCGGCGCTCCAGGCGGCCCTCGAGAGCTACCCCCAGGCGATGCTCGAGGCGCTCAACTACACCGACCTCGCAACCACCGCCGGGTACCTGACCGCCACCGTGTACGGGCTGGTAGTGGCCGTGTTGATGATCGTGTTTGCGATCGGGGCGGGGGCGCGCATGATCGCCGGAGACGAGGAGTCCGGCACGCTCGACCTGATCCTCGCCCATCCGGTGGATCGCCATCGACTGGCGCTCCAGCGCTTCGCCTCGTTCCTGGCAGCGACGGCCCTCCTCGTGGGTGCCCTGTGGCTGGCGATGATCGCCCTCGCCGGACCGGCCCAGTTCGAGGGGGTCACGGCCGCCGGGTTCGCAGCGATGCACCTCCACCTATGGCTCTTCGCCGGGTTCTTCGGAGCCGTTGCCTACGCCGTCGGCGCTGCCAGCGGGCGCCGTGGTCTCGCTATCGCGATCGGGTCGGGCGTCGCCGTATGGGGATTCCTCGCCAACGGTGTCCTCCCGCAGGTCGAGGGCTTCGAGTGGGCCCGGAGCCTGTCGGCCTTCGGCTGGCTGATCGGGGAAAGGCCGTTGGCCAACGGGGTCCACGCCGGAGCCGCTCTCACAATGGCCGGCCTGATCGTGCTCCTCGTCGGCGCCGGTACCTGGCGGTTCGGCCGCCGCGACGTGGCCGTCTGACGAGGCACCCGGTTGTCCCGTCGTGCCGGCGGATCTCCGGTTAGCGTGCTCGACCGCACACACACCCTACGAGGAGGGAGGCCGTCGTGAGTGGTGCCCTTGCCCGCCCTGCCGGGCTGCTGTTCCGTTCGGCGCTCGTCCTGTTCGGCGTGACGATCGTGATTGGGATCCTGAACGGGCTCGATGTCTGGGACCCGCCACGAACGATGATCCTCACCCACGTCCATGCGGGAACTCTGGGGTGGATCACGATGGCGGTGATCGGTGCGGCTCTGCTCATGTTCGGGGAGGGGGCCGATCCGGCGGTGGTCCGCAGCGGCACGCGGCTGGCCCAGGCCACGGTCGTGACCACCGTGTTGTACGTGGCCGCGTTCGCCATCGGGACGGGGATCTACCGACCGATCACGGGGACGCTCGTGCTCGTGGTGATGGTGTGGGCGCTGGGGTGGGTGATCTGGCGGTGGCGCGCGACGCCGACCACGGTGCCCACCATCGCCATGATGCTGTCGCTGATCTCACTCGTCATCGGGGCGATCCTCGGGGTGCTCTTGGGGTTGTTCATGGCCCGAGGCTCGCTGCCGGGGCTCAGCCCCGAGTTCGCCGCAAGCCTGGCCGGGGCGCATCCACCGGCGATGCTCGTCGGCTACCTGATCCTGGCCGCGGTGGCCATCGCCGAGTGGCGCCTCGTCGAGCACCCGCGGCCGGCGTCCGAGAGCCGGGTTGGGGTCGCGGTCGCCTTCGGGCTGTTTGCTGCCGGCCTGCTCTTCAACGTGGCGTTCATCGCCGACCTGGAACAGCTCATCCAGGTGGCCTCGCTGCTCGAGGTCATCGGCATCGTCGTCTTCGTAGGGCGGATGTGGGCGCACCTCAAGCCGAGCGCGTGGTCCGGGGCCGGAGTCGGCGTGTACACTCGCATGTCGGTGGTGTTCCTGGCGGTGGGCATCGGGATCCTGGTGTACCTCGTCCAGCTGTTCGTGAGCGGCGCCATCGATCCCGAGGCAGGGGAAGGCCTCAACATCCTCGTGGCCTTCGACCACGCGATGTTCATCGGGGCGATGACGAACGCCCTCTTCGGCGTGGTCGCGCTCGGGATGGCGTTCGACGGGGTCCAGCGGCTAGTCGTCTGGGCGGTGAACCTCGGGCTCGCCGGCTTCCTCGTCGGCCTGCTGTCCGAATCGACCCTCATCAAGCGGATCTCGACCCCCGTCATGGGGGCCGCCCTGCTCCTGGCGCTCTTCGTGTTCCTCACGCGTCGGGAGTCCGCACCATTCTCAGCCTGAGCCGGCTGGCCGCCGCCTCGCTGCTGGCCGTATGCCTGGTGGTCGGCGGGTGCGCCGACCCCACCTCCGACCCCGACCTGGATGGAGGCAGGGTGGTCTTCCGGACCTGCACCTCGTGCCATGGACGGCAGGGTGAGGGTGGCGTCGGCCCCGCGCTCAACGACGTGCTCGTGACGTTCCCCGACTGCGCGACCCATATCCGTTGGGTCGAGCTCGGCTCGGAGGGCTGGCGTCGAGAGGTTGGCCCGACCTACGGCGCCCAGGCCAAGCCGGCGGCAGGGCAGATGCCGGCGTTCGGCGGCCTCACCGAGCCCGAGCTGCGGCAGATCGCCTACTACCAGCGGGTACGGTTCGGTGGCGCCGAGCCGGACGAGGCGCGGCGCGCCTGCGGGCTGGATGGCTGAGCCGGGCGGCCGGGGAGCGCGCCGAGCCCGGGGGCACCGGCATCGTGGTGGGGCCCCACCCCGAACGGAGGCCGGATGGACGGGTACGCTCGACCGGGCCGTGACCTCGCCCCCCGAAGTGGCGCTCGAGCTGTTCGCCCCGCTCCCCGGGGACTACGAGCGCTGGGCCGCCGTGCTCTCGCTCGGCCAGGACGCTCGCTGGCGGAGCGCGATGGTCGAAAGGCTCGGGCTCCGGCCCGGCGAGATGGCCCTCGACGTGGCCGCCGGCACCGGGCTGATCACCCGGACCGTCGAGGCCACCGGTGCCAGGGTCGTGTCGGTGGACCAGAGCCTCTCGATGCTCGAGCAGGCCACCCGTCGCGGGGCGGTCGGGGTTATCGCCACCGGCGAGCGCCTTCCATTCGCTGACGGCTCGTTCGACGCCGTCACTTTCGGCTACCTCCTCCGCTACGTCGCCGAGGTGCCGGCTGCCATCGAGGAGCTCGCCCGGGTGCTGCGATCCGGAGGGAGGATGGGGATGGTCGAGTTCGGTCGGCCCCGTGGGTTCTGGCGTCCACCGTGGATCCTCTACACCCGGGCGGTGCTCCCCGCCGCCGGTGGGCTGATCGGGCGGCCATGGCGCCGGGTGGGCAGGTTCCTCGGCCCGAGCATCGACACCTTCGCCGATGCCTGGCCACCCGACCGGCTTGTTGCAGCCTGCGAGGGCGCTGGGCTGGTCGGCGTGACGATCCGTCGCATGTCGCTCGGTGGCGGGCTCGTGATGACGGCCCGTAAGCGATGAGACCAGCCTTCTATGCCCCCACCGGCACCGTTGCCGGCGACCTGGTCGCCATCCTCCATCCGCCCTATACGCTCTGGCACCTCTCGTACGTCGCCATCGGGGCATCGCTCGCCCCCACGCTGTCCCTGGGCCTCCTGGCCTGGACCCTGGTCGTGTTCTTCCTCGGCCTGGGGGTCGTCGCCCACGCCCTCGACGAGGTGCACGACCGGCCGCTCGGCACCCGGTTCTCGGACCGGGCCCTGTGGGCGATGGCTGCGCTGGCGGTTGCGGCAGGGGCCGTGATCGTGGCCCTTGGCGCCGTGCAGGTGTCCGGATGGGTGCTCGGGTGGGCGGCGGCGGCCCTCGTCCTCGCCGTCGGATACCCGCTCGAGGTGCCGAGATGGCTGCACACCGACCTCGGATTCGCCGCCGCCTGGGGGGCGTTCCCCGTCCTGGCCGGATACTGGGTGCAGACGCAACGACTCGACGGGCCTGCGCTCCTCGCCGCCTCCTTCGCCCTCGTGCTCTCGCTCGTCCAGCGGGCGCTCTCGACGCCTGCCAGATTCGTCCGCCGCAGGGTCGCCGACGCCAGGGCCGAGCTGGGATCGGAGACATGGGACCGCGACCGGCTGCTCGAGACCTGGGAGCGGCCCCTCCGGTGGCTGGCGCTGGCCGTGGCACTGCTCGCAGTCGGTCTGGTGGGTACGCATCTGTGAGCCGGCGCACGGCCGGTACCTGAAATGGACCCTACCCATCGCCGACTTCGGTCGGGTAGGAAGGGCGGAACACCAGATGAGGGCGACCGATGCGCATCTCGGTGATCTACGAGTCCATGGACGGGAACACGGGAGCGATCGCCGAGGGCCTCATGTCACACGGCGAGGTGAGCCTGCTCGCCGTGGCGCCGGGCGTCTCCGCCGAGGCCGATCTCCCCGTGCTCGGTGGGCACACCCACGCACACGGCATGTCGACCGCCATGAGCCGCAGGGCCATCGAGGCCGCCGCCGGAAAGGCGGCTAGACGCGATGCGCCACTCGAGAGCTCGCCGACCGGTGGAGTCCGCACCCTGCTGGAGGCTCTTCGCCGGGAGCACAGGAAGCCCGCCGCATCGTTTGACACCCGGTTCGACAAGTCGGCGCTGCTCACCGGCCCGGCGGCAGGGAGCATCGCCCGCCGGCTCGAGTCCCAGGGCTACCGCCTCGTCGCCCGACCCGAGAGCTTCTTCGTCTCGGACACGGAGGGCCCACTGCCGGACGGCGAGCTCGACCGGGCCCGCATCTGGGGTTCATCGCTGCTCGTGCTCGCCGGCACGCTCCCCGGCGAGTCCTGCGGCTGAGCGATCAGGGGAGACCGGCGACCCGATCCTCGATCTCGGCGACCAGATTCCGGAGCCGCTCGACGTGGCTGCCCTCCCAGTACACGCGCCCGCATCCCGGGCACCGCCGGAAGCGATCGTGCCCGGATCGAACCGCGGGCGGGATGTCGGGGTGGGTGGGATCCTCTTCGATGAGGACCGCATTACACACCAGGCACCGGGTGAACGGGTTCAGCGACCCGCCCACACGGAACCGCGCGATCGTCTCGACCGTCTGGACCACGGGCTCGGTCGCCCTGATGTAGGTGGCGTTGGTCAGGTCGCCACGCATCAGCAGCCCGCGATCGCGGGTGAGGAGCGTGCGCCCGTCGCTCTGGGACTCGACGACGAGGTCCGGATCGTCGGCGGAAGGATCCTGATGGGCATCGAACCCGAGGAGGCGGAGGTTCCTGGCGAGCCTCCCGAGGTGGACGTCGAGCACGAACCTGGCGTCGGCCGGAGCTTGATCGAGCGGGTAGCGGGGATACACGTCGATCATCTCGTCCCCGTGGATCACCCGCCGCCATCCGCTCGGCTCCCCGTCGACCATGACGCGCTCCACCTCGACGTGGGGTACCCCCGTCGACTGGACCAGATCCCGAAGTCCCGATGGGAGCTCGAAGGAGAGCGCGAACCGGCTATCGCGACGAGTGGGTGGGAGGAAGTCCGCGAGGCAGCCGTGGAACCGGATCAGAGCCGTACGCACGGCCGGCGATCCCTGCGGCTCAGTCGAGACGTTTTCGCGCCTCGGTCTCGTCATCCACGATCCGGCCGGTCGGCTCGAACCCCCGGGCGAGGTAGAAGGGGCGAGGCGACCCGCGCCCCTCGGCCCAGCTCGTGAGCAGGGTCTCGCCTCCCATCGCCCGGCACTCCGCCTCGACCAGGTCGAGGGTGCGTCCGCCGATCCCCCGCCGTTGGTGCAACCTGTCCACGAGGAGCCGCCAGAGGTAGGGCTCGCGATGGCGCTCGGTGGGGAGGGCCAGCATGACGAACCCCACCATCTCGCCGTCGGCCTCGACCCCCCGCATCCACGGCACGAGAGGGTGCCCGTCGACGACCTCGGGGAACAGGGCATCGGCGAACGACTCGGGCATCGTTGCCACGAACGCCTCCTGGGACTTGTGGGTCTGGAGCCGCCACACGTCGGGGTTGTTGTCGACCGTGAGCTCGATCAGTCGCAGCCTCTCGGGGACATGCCGGGCACGGCAACGCCACGCCTCCCAGTCCTCCCGGGTCAGGCCGTAGATGTGGTCGTCGGAGTTGTCGTCTCCCAACCAGAAGGACAACCTGGTGTGGCCCTCGAAGAGGAACCCGGTCCGCTCGAGCACCAGGGCCGAGGCGACGTTGTCGGGGTGGAGCATCCCGAACACCCGGGTCACCCCGAGATCCTCGAACAGGTAGGCGACAAGCGCAGCCACTGCCTCGGTGGCGTACCCGTTGCCCCAGTGCTCGGATGCCAGTGTGTACCCGATCTCGGCCGTTCGGCCTTCCGAGGTCAGATGGAGCGCGAGATCACCGATGGGGGCATCGGTGACGGGATCGGCGATCAAGAGCATCCACCATGCGTCGTTGGCGGGGCCGTCCATCTCGGCGAACTCTCCGACCATGCTCTCGGCCCGTTCCTGCGGATACGGCAGCGTCCAGTCCTGGTACCGAGCCACCGCCGGGTCGTTACGACGCGCGACGAGGCCGGCGACGTCAGCGCGCCGGAACGGGCGGAGAAGCAGACGTTCGGTCCGGACCGGGGTGAACACGGCGCCATTCAACCCGGTACGAGTGCGGAGTGGAGCGGGTTTCCGTCGAGGGAGCCCGCGGCCGTCAACAGACCGGACGGAGCCGGCCGGTCCTGGTGTCATACAGGAAGCCGCCCACCGCCAGCCCCCCGGGTAGTAGTGGCCACGAGCGGATCCGCTGGACGTCGTGGCGGAGCGCGGCCTCCTGGTCGGGCTTCGTGTGGAACTCGAGCGACCGGGTGTCGATCCCGGAAGCCTCGAGGATGAGGGCGTGGATCTCGTCCTCCGTGAGCCCGGCCATGCGGCACCCGGTGTGGGGGATCACCATCACCCGGTCGACCCCGAGCAGATGACAGGCGACGACGAGCGTGCGGAGAACGTCATCGGTGACCCGCGCTCCCGCGTTCCGCAGGATCTTGGCGTCGCCGATGCCCAGCCCGAGCATCTCGAGGGGTGTGATCCGCGAGTCCATGCACGTGACGACGGCCAACCCTCTGCCTGCGTGCGCCGGGAGGTCGGGCCAGCGAAACCCCGCCGCGTAAGCTGCATTGGCGTCGAGCACATCGCGGAACCGAACCTCGTCCACGCTCCTCATGGTATCCGGGACCGCCGATCGCTCCGGACTCCCTCCGAGCGGCTCTGCGCGTACGATGCGCTCCCCCCCACCTCGACCCAGAGATCGTCACCATGTGCTTCGAGCCCGAATCCACGCCACCCATCCCCCCGAGCGAGAACGTCCGCACGTCCACCCGGCGGCTCGTGCTCGAGGCTCCCGACGGCAACCACCTGCGTGCCTTCGAGGCGGTGGGCGGTGGCGACGGGGCCTCGGCGGTGGTGGTGCTCCCCGACGTCCGCGGCCTGTTCACCTTCTACGAGGAGCTGGCCGTTCGGCTTGCCGAGGCCGGCCACGATGCCGTCGCCATCGACTACTTCGGCCGCACAGCGGGCACCGGACCGCGCCCTGACGACTTCCCGTACATGGAGCACGTCGAGCGGACGACGCACTCCGGGGTGGCAGCCGACGTGGCGTCCGCGGTCAACCACCTCCGCTCGGGAATGCCCGGCCGTCCGGTGTTCACGGTCGGATTCTGCTTCGGTGGGTCGAACTCCTGGTTCCAGGCCGCCAACCGGCATGGGCTGGCAGGGGTGATCGGCTTCTACGGGCATCCGGAGCGCGAGCGGCCGCCCGGCGGGGGCACCGTGGTCTCCCGGGTCGGCGAGATGACGTGCCCGCTGCTCGGGCTCATGGCCGGCGACGATCCGGGCATCCCCCCCGAGGTCGTGGCCGAATTCGAACGGGCACTCACGGCGGCAGGCGTCGAACACGAGCTGGTGACCTACCCGGGGGCACCCCACTCGTTCTTCGATCGACGCCACGACGACTTCGCCGGCGAGTCGGCCGACGCCTGGCGGCGGGTGCTGGCGTTCATCGGCCGGGCCGGTGGAGCCCACGGATGAGCGAGTTCGACGCCTACCGGGTCCTGAGCTTCGACTGCTACGGCACCCTGATCGACTGGGAGACCGGGATCGCTGCCTCCCTCCGGCCATGGGCCGACCGGTTCGCGCCCGATATCTCGGACGAGGAGCTCATCACCAGGTTCGGGTCGATCGAGACCGGCGTGGAGCGCGAGCGGCCCTCCGACCCCTACCCCGAGATCCTGGCCGAGGTCCACCGCCGGCTCGGGAGCGAGCTCGGCGCTCCGGTCGACGAAGACGAGGCCTACGCCTTCGGCGCGTCGGTGGGAGACTGGCCGGCGTTCGCCGACTCGGGCGACGCGCTGGCCAGGCTGTCCGAGCGCTACCGGCTCGTCATCCTCTCCAACGTCGACCGGGCGTCGTTCGCACGTTCCAACCGCCGTCTCGGGGTCGAGTTCGATCAGGTCCTCACGGCCGAAGAGCTGGGCTCCTACAAGCCGGATCAGGCCAACTTCCGGGCGCTGATCGCAACGGTGGACTCGATGGGACTCGACCGGTCACGGCTCCTCCACGTCGCCGAGAGTCTCTACCACGACCACGAGCCGGCCGGGGAGCTCGGGATCGACTCGGTGTGGATCCACCGCCGCCACGGCAGGAAGGGGTTCGGTGCCACCCATCCCCCCGCCGGGCCGGTGCAGCCGAGATGGCGGTTCACCTCGATGGCCGATTTCGCCGACGCCGCCCTCGCCTGAGGCCAACGGGCTCAGGCCAGCCGGCGGTACCCACCCCGGAAGTGCACGAGCGGATCGGTCAGGTCCGAGACCTCGATCCGCTCGACCTCGCCGACCACCACACCCGAGTACCCGACCTCGTCGGCCTGCCGGAGCCGGCAGAACGCCCGGTCGGGCAGCCCGGCGAGGGCGGGGCCCCACTCGGTGTCCCGGTGTTCGACCCCGGCGAACATGCCTCCCGGGCTGGGCCGAAGCCCGGCGAAGACGTCGGCCGGCGGTTGTTGGCGATTGGCACACACGTGCACGACGAACCGGCCCGTCGCCCCGACCGCCTCCCAGAGATCGGTGAGCAGCCCCACCTGGGCGTAGATGAGCGCCGGCTCTCCTTCGACGACGAAGAGTGAGGAGACGGTCAACCCGGCCCGGCCGGCGCCGGTCCCGGCGGTGACGATCGTGACCGGAGATGCCAGCCGGCCCCGGAAGCGCCGCACCAGATCGCGATCGCCCTCGGCTGGGAGAAAGGGGTGCTCAGGGTGAATCATCGGAGGGGCATTCTGCCGCGGATCGGATGCCCCGGGGGGGTCAGACGAACACGTCCTCGGTCGCTCTCGCCAGACGGTGGGCGCCGAGCAGGAAGGCCAGTTGGGCACCCAGGTTGATGGTCTGCTCGATCCACTGCCACCCGATGGTCTGGTCGACGCCACGGGTGAGTCCGGCCATCCCGATCACGACGACGAGGTTGACCGCGAACAGGGCGGCGGCCCAGCGGAGGCCCACCACCAGCGACCAACGGATCAGCAGCCCGCCGAGGGCGACATTGCCGGCGGTGGCGACGACGATCAGCATCACCTCGGCCGTGTCCCATCCGGGCCCGGCGGCGAGAACCGCGGCGAACGTCCAGACGCCGGCGGGGACGACCACCGGCAGAGCCGGCAGCAGCCGCCGGATGCCCGGGGCGGCACGGGTCGCCGCCACCGCCAAGGCCAGCATCACCATCCCCGGGGCGATCAGGGGGAAGAGAGCGGCGTCGAGCAGCGGAGGAGGGATGCCGTCGCCGGCGGCCGCCACGAGCTTCGAACCGGCCTTCAGCCCTCCGCCGCCGACGACGAACGCCGTCCCGATCGCCGCCACCATCCGGGCGGGGCGGTACCTCCGGCCCACCGCCGCGGTGATCAGCCCCAACGCCAGCCCGGCCACGGCCACGGGGACCAGGTCGTAGACCGCCAGCGGGATGCCGACGGGTCCCATCAGGCGCGCTCCACCCGGTCCATGCCCGAGGAGAAGGCGCCGGGCAACTCGCGCAGACGCCGCGCCCACGGCTCGCTGGCTGGACGCCGCTGCCGGACGTGCTCGAGCGCGTCGGGCCACACCGCCGTCAGATACACGGCGTTGGCGGCGATCACCGCCGCCAGCATCCGGTGGTCGCCGCGCCAGAGGGCCCACGGGATCAATGCCGGCGGCCACCCGTCCTGGACCACCCAGGCATCGACGAGGACCACACCGGCCACCGAGGCGGCGGCCGCCGCAGCGGGAACCGCCCAGGGGTCGAGGACGAGCATGCCCCCGACGATCGGCGACTGGCCGTACCCGCCCCGGAGCCGATGGAACACCGGATAGGCGTGTCCCAGTACCGCTCCCACCATCGCAGCCTCGGCCGACCCGCTCCCCGGCCAGATGCGCCGGCACCACCAGGTGGGGATGATGCTCTTCCCGATCTCGAGGAGCGCCGCCGTCGCTCCCCATCCCCGGCCGGCCCGGATGCCCAGACTGGTGGGGCTGACCCGGCTCAACACCACCCGGGCATCACCGTCGGGTATCGCAGCTCCGTCCAGGACGGGACTGCCCGTGAGGCGGCGACCGAGGAGACGTGTGAACGAGACCGAGCCTGCCAGGTAGCCCAGGGCGGCACCGGCGACGATCCGGCCCACGCCGGCGGGTGGGATCCGGCCGGCTGCTCGCCGATGCATCCTGTCCCTCCCTGACGTCGGGCCGACGATACCGGCCGGGTCAGGCGGCGGGCACCCTCGGGGAGATCGGATGGACCTTCCACCGCCCGTAGGCGATGAACCCCAGGACCGCCACCCACACCAGGTTCGAGGCCACGTTGAGGTACTCGCCACGACCCACGTGGTAGACGACGGCGCCGAGCATGAGGATGGCGAGGCCGGCGGCGGCAAGCGGGATGAGCTGGGGCAGCACCCGTGTCACCGCCGGGAGGATCAGACCGAGTCCCCCGAGGATCTCGGCCACCCCAATGATGGCGTGAGCGGTGGGAGACAACTCGTACATCCACGCGAGTTGGTCGGGTAGACCAGGGGGGAGGGTGAAATGGTTCACGCCCACGAACACAAAGAACGCTCCCGCCACGAACTGCGCGACCCACAGTGCCTTGTCCACGAGTATGCCTCCTCTGGTGGTTTCGGAACGCTACCGGCCACAACCACCCTTCATTGAGCAAATACGTGGTCCAGACCCACGCCGTTGCTCAATCAACGACCGGGGCGATCAGTGCACGATCTGGCGGAGCGGCCGGATCTTGACGATCACCCGCTCGCTCTTGATCGGGTTGTCGTAGTCGCGCCCGAAGTACTTGCGCGACAGTCGGTCGATGTGGTCGCGTGCCTCCGGTCCCCGTACGACCTCGGACACCTCGCCCCGTACCTCGACGTACGAGTAGGGGTCGTCCCGGTCGATGAGGGTCACGGTCGCCCGACCGTCACGCCGGAGGTTGCGGAACTTGGAGCGATGGACCTCGGTGTTGATCAGAAGGTGATCGCCGTCGGTATCCACCCACATCACGTGCGACTGCGGGGTCCCATCGGCGAGCAGCGTGGTGAGGACCGCGAAGTTTGCACCGGAGGCGAGTTCCCGGGCCCTGGGATCGAGCATGACCGCAGCCTACGGCGTCAGCCCTGGGTCGAGGTTAGGCCCAGCTCCTCGGACCGCTGCACCCAGCGGGCCACGTCGCGCGGGGTGATGATCCCGACGACCCGCTCGCCCTCGATGACGAGCACCCGGTCGATCTCTTGAGACCGGAGCCGTTCGAGCACCGCCTCCATCGACAGGTCGGCGGGGACGGTGGGGACGTCCTCGATACGGGCCATCGTCGCCCACACCTGGCGGTGGCTCCACTCGTCCCGCGGGATCTGGCGAACGGCGCGCAGGGTGAGCAGCCCGGTGGTCCGGCCATCGTCGTCCACCGGGAACGCCGAATGGTCGTACCGCAGGAAGTATTCGTCGATGGCCTCGGCGAGACGGAGATCCGCCGGCACGGTGACCGGGTTGGGCGACATGAGATCCCCGGCCCGCACCCCACGGAGAAGCCGCCTGACCGCCGCCTCCTGGATCGAGGCGGTGGCTGCCTGGTAGAGGAACCAGCCGATCACCGCCAGCCACAGCCCGCCCAGATTGCCGGCGAACACCTGGAGGATCCCGAGGGTGATGAGGGTGGCCGCCACCATCCGCCCCCCCAGGGCGGCGTTGCGGGTGGCGCGGGTGAGGCTGCCGCTCGTCTTCCAGAGGATCGAGCGCAGAACCCTGCCTCCATCGAGCGGCAGGCCGGGCAGCAGGTTGAACGCCCCGAGGATGAGGTTGACCAACGCCAGGTAGCCCAGCCCGAAGGCGACCGGCTCGGAGAGCCATGGGCGAAGGCCCACGACCAGCCCCCAGAAGACCCCGGCGAGGAGGAAGCTCGTGAGCGGGCCCACCACCGCGATCCGGAACTCGTCGCCCGGGCTCTGGGCCTCCATCTTGGTCTCGGTGACACCGCCGAAGAGGAACAGGGTGATCCCGGCCACCTCGATGCCGAGCCGGCGGGCCACGAGCGAGTGGCTCAACTCGTGGACGAGCACCGAGCCGAAGAAGAGGATGGCGCTGACCCCTCCCAGCACCATGGCCTCCCCCGGGCCCATGGTCGGGAAGTTGGCCCGGAACTGGATGAACAGGGACCAGCCGATGAGGACGGCGATCACCAGCCACGATCCGTCGATGCGGATCTCGACCCCGAACAGGCTCCCGATGCGGACGGAGGTGCCGGCCACCCGGTCGACGGTACTCGCCGATCAGCCGGGGGCGGTCTCCGGATCGGGGGGCTCGAACCCGATCGCGTCACACGCCATCCGGTGTGACCGCGAGGCGGCGATGAGGGGGATCGCCCCGGCCTGGACGACGGCCGCCGCCACGTATGAGGCTCCGTAGCCCCACACGTCGGCCACCCGACCCAGGGCGGGCTGGGTGATCATGCCCCCGGCCGATCCGAGAAGCGCATCGAAGGACAGCACCGTCGCTCTCTGGGCGGATGGGAGGAGGCCATTGACGTAGGCCTGACGGACCGGCGCGACCGCCGAGATCACGAGGCCCCAGACCACGAGCGCGGCGACCGCCACCGGGAAGCCGGCGGTCGACCCGACCACGGCCAGGGCACCTGCGCCCAGCGCGGCGCCCGACATGAGCACCGTGGTCCGCGACCCGAAGATCCGTCGCACCAATCCGACGCTCAGCCCTCCGACGATCTGGGCACCGGCGAGGACGGCGGCGGCGAGGCCGGCGATCGCGTAGGCCTCCTCGTCGCCATAGAGCTCGAGCAGGTACGGCTGCATGGCATAGAAGGCATAGAACCCGACTCCGGCAGTGAACGGCTGGGCGAGCATCACCCACCGGAGCGGAGGAACCCGCCAACCGTGATCCACCGAGGCCTTCACCAGGCGGCGCATCTCCACGACCACCCCCCCGCCCCGGGCCGGGGTGAAGCCCTCGTCTCGCATGAGGAGTGCGGCCGTCGCCAGGGTCACGAGCAGCAGCCCGGAACGGACGAGGTAGGGGACGCCGAGGTTGGTGGCCTGGGCGATGAAGCCACCCGCCACCGAGCCGGTGAGCATCGCCGCCCCCATCACCACCTGCCCTCGGGCGAACACCGGGTCGAGATCGCCGGTGAACCCGTGGGCGGCGAGGGCATCCACCAGCCAGGCTTCCACCGCACCGGTGAAGAAGGTGAACCCCAGCCCGAGAAGGACCGAGGCGATGGCCCAACCCCACAGCGGGGCCTGGACATCCCACATGAGCAGATAGAGCAGGGTCGAGACGAAAAGGGTGGCGGCGCCGAGCAGGTAGCTGGCGCGCCGGCCCCACGTGTCGGCGATCACCCCGGTCGGCACCTCGAAGATCACCTGACCGGCCGCGAAGAAGGCGTTGGCGGCAAACGCCTCGGCGATCGACAGCCCGGCGTCGAGCAGGAAGAGGGTGTTGATCCCCCAGATGAGCGACGCGGCCAGCGTCGACAGCATGGTGAGGAGCAGGTAGGTTCGCCTCACGACCCTGGCGCCGTCGGTCATCCGACGAGCCTAAGGCGCACCCGGCCAGGCGGTCGGGTGACGCCGGGACCCACCGTCCCGGCGAGTAGGGACCCCTCGGCCCTACCGTCGAGGGGGGACAACACCACAACTGGTGGCGGCACGCAAGCGATGTGAGGATCTCGTGACGACCAAGTACGTGTACGCGTTCGACGAGCTCGACCAGGCCCAGTCCACCGTCGGCGGAGCCTGGGACGATGTGAAGACGCTCCTGGGCGGCAAGGGCGCCAACCTCGGGGAGATGACGCGAATCGGGGTGCCGGTCCCCCCCGGCTTCACCATCACCACCCAGGCGTGCAACGCCTATCTGGCGGCGGGAGAGACCTTCCCGGAGGGCATGTGGGGGCAGGTGACCGAGGCGCTCGCCAGGATCGAGCAGGCCACCGCCAAGTCGTTCGGACGGCCCGACGACCCGCTGCTCGTCTCGTGCCGTTCCGGCGCCAAGTTCTCGATGCCGGGCATGATGGACACGGTCCTCAACATCGGGCTCAATGACGAGGTGGTGAAAGGACTCGTCCACCTCACCGGCGACGAGCGTTTCGTCTATGACGCCTACCGCCGCCTCGTCCAGATGTTCGGCTCGGTCGTCCTGGGGGTGAGGGACGAGCCTTTCGAGGACGTGCTCGAGCGGGCACGTGCCGAGCGGGGGGTGACGAGCGACTCGGATCTCACCACCGAGGACTTCCAGAGGATCACCGACGAGTTCAAGGCGATCGTGTCCCGCTATGCCGGCCGGCCCTTCCCCGACGACCCGATCGAACAACTCCGGCTCGCCATCGAGGCCGTGTTCCGGTCGTGGAACGGGAAGCGTGCGATCGACTACCGCAACGCCGCCGGGATCCCCCACGATCTCGGCACCGGCGTGAACATCCAGACGATGGTGTTCGGAAACATGGGCCAGGACTCCGCCACCGGCGTCGCCATGTCGCGCAACGCCACCACCGGTGAACCCCACATCGAGGGCGACTACCTCACCAACGCCCAGGGCGAGGACGTGGTCGCCGGCATCCGGGTGACGAAGCGGATGGACGAGCTCTCCGGTGAGATGCCCGAGCTCTACGAGGAGTTCGCCACGATCGCCCGGCGGCTCGAGAAGCACTACCGCGAGATGCAGGACATGGAGTTCACCATCGAGCGGGGCAAGCTCTGGCTGCTCCAGACCCGTGACGGAAAGCGGACCGCCCAGGCCGCGGTCCGGATCGCGGTCGACATGGTCGAGGAGGACCTCATCTCGAAGGAGGAGGCCCTCATGCGGGTCACCCCCGCCCAGATCGACTTCTTCCTCCACCCGTCGTTCGTCACTGAGGCCATCAGGGCCGCCAAGGAGGACGGGAGGCACCTGGCCACCGCCCTCAATGTCTCACCGGGGGCGGCGGTCGGTGTCGTCGCCTTCGACGCCGACCTGGCGGAGCGGTGGGCGAAGGTGGACGAGCGGCCGGTGATCATGGTGCGGCCCGAGACGAAGCCCGACGACGTCCACGGCATGCTCGCCGCCCAGGGGATCCTCACGAGCCGGGGTGGCCGGACGAGCCATGCGGCCCTCGTGGCCCGCCAGTTCGGCAAGCCGGCGGTGGTGGGCGCCGAGATGCTCCACATCGACCTCAACGAGCGGGTGATGCGGGTCGGGAACCAGGTCGTCCACGAGGGCGACTGGATCTCGATCGACGGGACGAGCGGCGAGGTGTTCCTCGGCCGGCTCGATACCCGCACCCCCGATCTGGACAACGCCTCCCTCAAGCGCCTGTTGGGCTGGGCCGACGAGGTGCGCGACATCGGGGTTTGGACGAACGCCGACTACCCCGAGGATGCCATCCTCGCCCGCTCCTATGGAGCGGAGGGGATCGGGCTCACACGGACCGAGCACATGTTCTTCGACCAGGAGCGTCTGCCGATCGTGCAACGCATGATCACGGCAACGCTGCCGGCCGATCGCTCCGATGCCCTCGACCAGCTCCTCCCCTTCCAGCGGGACGACTTCATCGGCTTGTTCCGGGCGATGGACGGGTTGCCCGTCACGATCCGGCTGATCGACCCGCCCCTCCACGAGTTCCTCCCGAGCTTCGAGGAGTTGCTGCTCGACCTCACCGACCTCAAGATCCGTATCCAATCGGCCTCATCGCTCAAGGAGATCAACGAGCTGCTGGCGAAGATCGAGGGCGAGGAGCACATGCTCAAGCGGGTGGAGAGCCTGCGGGAGACCAACCCGATGCTCGGCCTGCGCGGGGTGCGCCTCGGGATCATGCTGCCGGGTCTCACCCGGATGCAGGTCCGGGCGATCTTCGAGGCCGCCTGCACGGTCGCCAAGGACGGCGTCGACGTTCACCCCAAGATCATGATCCCGCTCACCTCCCATGTGAACGAGCTGGCCCGCCAGCGGGCCGAGCTGGAGGAGGAGGCGAAGGAGGTGATGGCCGAGCAGGGCATCACCGTCGACTACGCCTTCGGCACGATGATCGAGGTCCCCCGGGCGGCGCTCACGTGCGACGAGATCGCCGAGTACGCCGAGTTCATCTCTTTCGGGACCAACGACCTGACCCAGATGACGTTCGGGATCAGCCGGGACGACGCCGAGAAGGCATTCCTGGTGCAGTACCTGGAGCAGGGCATCCTCGATCGGAACCCGTTCGCCACCATCGACGCCAACGGGGTGGGCGAGCTGATGCGGATCGCCATCGAGAAGGGCCGGGGAGCCCGACCCGGACTCGACGCCGGCATCTGCGGCGAGCACGGCGGCGACCCCGAGTCGATCGCCCTCTGCCGCAGACTGGGGCTCGACTACGTGAGCTGCTCTCCCCCGCGGGTGCCGGTGGCTCGCCTAGCGGCTGCCCAGGCAGCCCTCCGCGAGCCGAAGGACTGACCGGTAGAGAACCGGCCGTGCCTCCCGGTCAATGCACCCGGGTTGGGAGGTCGCGATGCTCGACGCGACCGTCGGCATGGACGGCGAACCGGCCGGCGGCGCGCTCGTGCACCGGTTCGCGATCGGGCCACGGCCAGCCACCGAACTGGGTGCGCCGGTAGTCCGAGACGGCCCGCTGGATCTCCTCGGCGGAGTTCATCACGAACGGGCCCATCTGGAACACCGGCGCCCCGATCGGGCGGCCCTGGAGCAACAGGAACTCGGCCGGACCGCCGTGGTTCACGATCGGCGTGACGGCGTCGTCGCGGAGCCGGACGGCGGTGCGGGGGCCGATCCGGGTGGTGCCCACGGTGACATCGGATCCGAGGAAGAAATGCAGCACCCGGTTGACTCCGGTGGGGGCGGTGGGGAGCTCCCATCGGGCACCGGCATCGACTCGGATCAGCCAGATAGCCATGTCCGCTCGCGGCTGCGATGCCCAGGAGTCCGGCGGCGGGGCGGGCGCCCAGTGCCCGTCGAGACCGCCCGCGATGACGTCGACGGTCACCCGCCCACCCTCGGCGATGACGGTGGGAATCTCCTCGGACCACAGCATCCGGAAGTACGCCGGAACCATCTTCGATTCGGGCGGCAGGTTGAACCAGATCTGGAAGAGCTCGAGCTCGTTGGGCCGCTCGTCGGAGGTGAGCGGGAACATCTCCGAATGCTGAATGCCCGAGCCGGTGGTCAGCCACTGGACGTCGCCCTCGCCGTAGCGGGCCGTGGCGCCGAGCGAGTCGGCGTGGTCGACGTAGCCACGACGTACCACGGTGATGGTCTCGAACCCGCGATGGGGGTGCTGCGGGAAGCCGGGAACCCGCAGCCCGTGGTACATGCTCCAGCCGTCGAGATAGGAGAAGTCGGAGCCGAGGTTGCGGCCACGCAGGGGTGCGGCCGGACCCTGCACGTCGTTGCCGGTCGGGTAGCGGTCGTGGTGGTGGACCGTCATGATGAACGGGTCGAGGCCCACCCAGGGCATCGAGAGCTCGGTCAGCTCGAGGACGGGGTCCATCGGTGCTCCTCCATCGGGTGAAATCGGAATCATAGTTGCCTTCTGCAACAATTGGAAGGCTTTCCGTCTTCCCGCTTGCCGTTGGTTGAGCAACGACGTGGCGTGGGGCCACCCGGATGCTCAATGAACGGCGGGCGGCTCCCCCTGCACACCGGTCCGGCGGTCAGCTTTCCAGCGGGCGAGGGCGACCGTCGCCAGCCCGAGCAGCAGCTCGTCCACCAGCGGGACGAGGTCGGGCACCACGACGTCGACGGCGAAGAGAGCGGCGGTGACCGCCAGCAGCGTCGGGTACCTCCGGCCCTGCGCCCAGGTGCTGACGGCGCCGACGAGGCCACGGGTCGGTGTGTCCATGGCCCAACGCTAGAACGGTCCGGGAACCGGTGGAGCCGGAGTGTCGTCTGAACGGCATGCGCAAGACCATCGCCCTCGCCACGATCCTCTCCCTCGTCCTCGCCGCCTGCGCGGTGGCCGGCGGATCCGAGAGCCCCGTTGACCCCGAGCCCATCGCGGGCACCGCCCCCGACGGCTGGAGCCGGGGCCAGGCCTTCGCCTCGACAACGGAGGTGTTCATCCTCGAGAGCTTCCCGATCCAGGTCCGTCTTGCAGTCGAGGGAGAGCTCCCCACCCCGTGCCACGTGCCGGTGTGGGAGGTCGTCGACGATGGGGAGACCATCGCCGTCGTGCTCGAGTCTGCCGCCGACCCCGACCAGATGTGTGCCCAGGTCGTCGAGCCGTTCGAGGCGTCGATCGACCTCGGCAGCTTCTCGCAGGGCTCACGGACCGTCACCCTCAACGGAGAGACCGTCGGCGAATTCAGCGCCTGAAGCCGCCACCGGCCAAAACGCATTGACATGTGTCGATGTATCAGGTAGCTTGTCCCTCACATCGACATTCATCGATACAACGAGGAGGCGCACCATGAAGAAGCTCGCGCAGTGGGTCCGGGGTACCGCCGGTCGGGTTGAGTTCTGCGACGAGTGCTCGGAGGTCACCACCGACGGCGCCCGGCGACGGGTGGTCGAGGATCGTGCCCGCATCCAGGCGATGCGAGGGCTACGGGTCGGGTGACGCTCCGGCAGGTCCAGCGTCCTCCTGCTCGCGGCTGCGAGCCGCCCGGGCGAGGCGACGGGCCTGTCGGATCGGCTCTGGGGTCCGGAACCGCCCCACCACGGCGAGGACCACCTCGAGGGCGGTGTCGAGGTCGATGGCCCAGCCCGGGGACACCGCCACCGGCCGGGCCCCGGCCCGGGTTCGCGCCCACCAGCCGATCTGTTCTCCTTCGATCACGAGCGGAGAGGCGCTGCCGGCCGCCCGGTCGGGGGCATCTCCCGAGGCAACGAGCGGACGGTCGGTGACGCCCACGGTGGGCAGATCAAGCACCCATCCGAGGTGGAGGGCCAACCCCGCCTGGCGCGGGTGATCCCGGCCGGTGGCGTTCACGACGACCACGGCGGGTGCCGATCGAAGTGCCCTCACCGCCGACTCGAGCAGCGGCCCCTCGCGGGATGCGAGCAGTCCGGCGACGTAGGGTGCGCCTGCCCCGCCGTCCACGACGGCCGAGCCGGCCAGGCGCACACCACTCAGCCGCACCGCCGCCGCCCATCCCCGTTCCCCTGCCTCTCCCGGACCTCCCCCGCCCCGGCCGAAACAGACGAAGCAGCCTCCGACACTCGCCGCCGGGGTCGGGACCCAGGGCTCGGGACGGAGGAGGGCGAGCTCCCGCTGCAGGGCCTCGAGGTCGCGGGGGGCGTCCGGCCACGTCATCCGACCATGTTCGTCCGGTCCGGCGGCACGGCTTCGTAGGCTGTCAACAACCGGCACGACAGGAGGCGGAGTGTTCCACGACATCCCCCGATCGGTGCTCGAACGGATGGAGGTCCTCGAGCGAGTCGATGCCGCCGACCGGGTGGACGGGACGCCCCGTCCCAGGCGGCTCCGGCAGATCCCACCCGAGACCGGCCGGTTCCTGGCGATCCTCGCCTCCGCGGCCCCCGATGGCCGGGTCCTCGAGGTGGGGACGAGCGCCGGCTACTCCTCGTTGTGGCTGTCACTCGCCTGCCGGGCCACCGGCCGGCGCCTGACGACGTTCGAGGTGCTGAACGACAAGGCCCGCCTTGCCCGGGAGACGTTCCGGGTGGCGGGGGTGGAGGATGTCGTCGACCTGGTCGAAGACGACGCCCGACACCACCTCGACGAACTGGCCGGCGTCGCCTTCTGCTTCCTCGACGCCGAGAAGGAGATCTACGCCGACTGCTACGAACTGGTGGTGCCGAACCTGGTGCCCGGTGGTCTGCTGGTCGCCGACAACGTGATCAGCCACGCCGAGACGTTGCAGCCGGCCGTGGACCGGGCCATCGGGGATCCCAGGGTGGACGCGGTCGTCGTCCCGATCGGCACCGGGGAGCTGGTCTGCCGCCGGACCTGAAGCCTCTGCCGAGTCCACCGGGGTGAGCCGACCTCCGGCCCTGGCGTCCCCGGGAGCACTCCCGATGATGGGAGGGGGAAGAGAGGAACCACCGTGACCCCTTCGCTCGACACCCCGGCCCGGCGCTCTCGGGTCGGCGCCAGGTTTCGGCCACCTCGTCGCCGCGGGAATGAACGCCGGGCTGCTGTGGGCGGTGAACAACCTGATCGCCTGGCGGTGGCCGCCGTTTCTCACCGACGATTTCGCTCGAGCATTGCCGCTGATCAACCTCTCGCTGGTCGCCTCGATCGGCTGCAACCTCGTCTACATGGCCCACGACCCACCCTGGTTCAAGACCCTGTCGCAGGCCGGGCTGGCCGCCATCGCCCTGGCGGCGACCATCCGGTTGTACACGGTGTTCCCGTTCGATCTCTCGGCCACCGGGCCCGGGCCCGGCGTGGTCCGGGTATTCCTCCTCCTGGCGATGTTCGGCTCGGTCGTGGCGATCATCTCCAACCTGGTCGGGTTCACCCGCGAGCTCGTGCGTCTCGCCGATCGGGAGTAGCCGGCGTCTCCGACTCGGCTCCGGCCGCCTCGCTCTCCATCGAACACGTGTTCGACTAAGATCGGGAGATGGCCGAGCGGGCCACCGTCCTCCACGCCGACCTCGACTCCTTCTACGCGTCGGTGGAGCAGCTCCTGGATCCGAGCCTGCGGGGCAAGGCCATCGCGGTCGGTGGCGGGGTGGTGCTGGCCGCCTCCTACGAGGCAAAGGCCTACGGCGTACGTGGCGGGATGCCAGGCCGGCGGGCTCAGGAACTGTGCCCGCATCTCCGGTTCGTCGGAGGTCACTTCTCCGAATATTCGCGGCTGGCCGATCGCGTCGTCGGGGTGTTCACCGACTTCACCCCGTTCGTCGAACGGATCTCGATCGACGAGGCGTTCCTCGACGTCGCCGGGACCAGGCACCTGTTCGGGTCCCCCAGGCGCATCGGGTCCGAGATCCGCCGCCGGGTGCGGGAGGAGATCGGGCTGCCGGTGTCCGTGGGGGTGGCGCGCACCAAGCACCTCGCCAAGATCGCTTCCCAGGTCGCCAAGCCCAACGGGCTCGTCGTGGTCGAGCCGGAAGGCGAACTGGGGTTCCTCCACCCGCTGCCGGTCGAGCTGATGTGGGGAGTGGGCCCGGTCACACGGGCACGTCTGGCGGAACGGGGCATCACCACGATCGGCGAGCTGGCCGCCACCCCCGGCTGGTCCCTCGAGCGGCTGCTGGGGACCGCCGCCGGGTCACGGCTAGGCGCTCTTGCGTGGAATCGCGACCCCCGCGGGATCGAGGCCTCCCGTCGGGCGGGATCGGTGGGGGCACAAACGGCGTTCGGTCGAAGGCAGGCCGATCATGAGCTGATCCACCGGGTGCTCCGGCATCTGGCCGACCGGGTCGGGTCGCGGCTGCGGGCCAAGCAGCGTGCCGGACGCACGATCACGGTCCGGGTTCGGTTCGCCGACCTGCGGTCGGTCACCCGTTCGATCACCCTTCCGGCGCCGGTCTCGAGCACCCCGATCCTGGCCACCATCGCCGGCGAGCTCGTGACCACGGCGCTGGCCGACCACCCGGAGGAACGGGAGCTCAGCCTGCTGGGGATCTCGGTGTCGCACCTGGCGTCGGAGACCGCCCTCCAGCTCGAGCTCCCCCTCGACCTCGGCGGCGGCGTCGGCCGGCCGGGCACCGTGACCGGGTCGTCACGGTGGGCGCTCGACCGGTCGGTGGACCGGGTGCGGGAGCGCTTCGGCCGGGCCTCGGTCGGATACGGGTTCGCGGTACTCGGCGGGGGCGGCTCGGTGCCCGACGCGTTCCGAGATCTGGCCGAGCAAGAGCTGTGAGTCCCACCGTTCATTGAGCAGATACGTGACCCTGGCCCACGCCGTTGCTCAATGAACAGCCGCCGGTTCACAGCCGGCCGGACAGCTCCGCATGGGTTCTCTCGACCGCGACCCGGGTGGTCGCCGGAGGGAACGGGGCTCCGCTGAGATCGACCCCCTCCGCCGGAGCGCCCGCCTCGTGGGCGGCCGTCGCCAGCGAGGCCATGGCGGCGATCTCGTCGCGCTGGGCCTCCACGAAGGCACGATCGACCGGGCGGCCGTGGCCCGGGACCACCGGACCCCGGACTCGCTCCAACATCCGGTCGAGGGTGGGCGCCCACTTCGTCGGATGGGCGTCGTCGAATGCCGGAGGGCCTGACTCCTCGACCAGATCCCCAACGAACAGCACCAGGCCGGCCTCCACCACGATGTCCCCGTCGGTGTGCCCGAGCCCGTGATAGCGGAGCTCGACGATCCGCCCGATGTCGAGGGACACCTGGGTGGCGAAGGTGTGGTCGGGAGGTCGGATCTCGACCTCGTCGACCTCGGGGCGGCGTTCGGGCGGGAACCACTCCCTGGCCTTCCTCCGCATCGCCTCCCCGCGTTCGATCAACGCCGACCTGGTTCGCTCGTGCCCCCAGCACTCGGCTCGGGCGAACACGGCATTGCCCCAGCAGTGATCCCAGTGCCAGTGGGTGTTGACGGTCCATTGCACGGGGAGGGAGGTCAACGCGACGAGGTCCCGGCTCAGCTCCCGGGCCTCCTCGTGGGTGGAGCGGGTGTCGACGAGCAGCACGCCTTCGTCGCCGATCACCACACCGATCGTGAGGGAGAGGAACGGGTAGGTCGCGGCAAACACGCCGTGGTCGAGCTCGAGCCAGCGCGGGCCGAGGGCAGTCACGCACCGACCCTACTGCCGGCACCGTGGTCGGGCCGGTCCTCCGATGTCGTCATCCAAGACTCACCGACCTACGTATTAGTGCTAAGAACTGGTGGTGATCGCAGCAACTGGAGGTGCGTCGTGAGCGAGGTTCGGAATCGACTCCGGTCAGATCGACTGTTCGTGATCAAGCTCGCCTTCCTGCTGGCGGGAGCTCTGTCGTTTCTCTTCTCGGTCTACCTCTGGTTCTTCGTGGACCAACTGCAGGGGGTGTTCGTGGGGATCTGGGTCCCATCGATGTGGTCGCTTGGCGCCCTCGTCCTCTCCACCGAACGGGGCGGGACATGACCAACCCCGATCTGCTCATCCTCGTGGTGGGCGTCTTCATCAGCTTCATGGCCGTCTGGGCGAGCGTCGCATACGGCGTTCTCGTCGTGCAGCGCTGGGAGCTGAACTCGGCGCAATCTGGCCCTGACGCCGATTCGAGAACGGAGGGAAGCGACAAGGCCTCCGCGGACCCCGGAGCTTCCGAAGGCAACCAAGGCAGATAGAGAGGAGAGGCGAGTGGAACTCGTACTCAGCGAAGGCCAATACCAGTTGGTGTACAACGCCTTCTCGTTCGTGGTCGCTGCGATGTTCGCAGCCGGCCTGTTCTTCATCCTGAGTCGGAACCGCATTTCGGACCGGCACCGGATGGCGGTGACGCTTTCGACGCTCGTCGTATTCATCGCCGGCTACCACTACTTCCGAATCTTCGGAAGTTGGGAAGGTGCCTTCACCGAAACTGCGGCGGGGTTCGTGCAGTCGGGCGCGTTCAACGAGGGTTACCGGTATGCAGATTGGCTGCTCACCGTGCCTCTGTTGCTTGCCGAGCTCGTGTTGCTGCTCGGGCTCGCCCGCAGCCGCTCCACGAGCCTGATCACCAAGCTCGGGGTCGCCGCCGTGCTGATGATCGCCCTCGGGTACCCCGGGGAGATCGCCACCCAGACGTCCACCAAGTGGGCCTGGTGGGCGGCCGCCATGGTTCCCTTCGTCTACATCTTGTGGGTGCTGTTCGGCGAGTTCGGTCGCGAGCTCCGGAAGATGAGCAGCCGCGCCGCAGGCATCATTCGGGGCATGCGCACGTTGCTGCTGGCGAGCTGGTCCGTGTATCCGATCGCCTTCCTGGTTCCGCTGATGGGTCTTGATGCCACCACCGCCGAGGTGGTGCGGCAGGTCGGGTACTCGGTCGCCGACGTGATCGCCAAGCCCGTGTTCGGGTTGATGCTGTTCGCGGCGGCCCGGATCATGACCGAGGAAGAAGCCGCCATGCCGAAGGTCGAGCTCGCCACATCCGACAACTGACAGACCCGCATCCCAGATGGGCCGGGCGCATGACGCCCGGCCCATGCGCGCTTGGGCGCGCACGGCCTCCGGCGCGTCGGTATGTTGAGCGCGACGAGGTGGTGACGATGCCATCCAACCCCGGTCTGCTCCACACCTTCGTCTTCACCGACATCGAGGGCTCGACCCGACTGTGGCTGGACCATCCCGCCACGGCACCCGCCACGTTCGCCCTCCACGACCGGATCCTCACCGACACGATCGAGGCCTGGGGTGGGCGGGTCGTGAAGGCCCTCGGCGACGGGCTGCTGACGGTGTTCGCCGACCCGGTCGCGGCGATCCATGCGGCTGCCGCCGCCCAGGAGGCGTTGGCGGAGAATGCCGGGGAGCTGGGCGGAGCAGCGTCGGTCCGGATGGCGATCCACTCCGGCGTGGCCGACGAACGCGACGGCGACGTCCTGGGCCTGGAGGTCAATCGCTGTCAGCGGATCATGGCCGCCGCCCACGGTGGCCAGGTGCTGGTGTCGGCCGAAACGGTGCGGCTGATCGAAGGCCGGCCGCCGGCTCCCTTCGAGCTCGTCGACCTCGGCCGCTACCGACTCAAGAGTCTCGACGAACCCGAGCACCTCCATCAGCTGACGGGCCCTCGCCTCCAGCGTGAGTTCCCCCCGCTCGACGCCCACTCCCCCGCCGCCACCCACCTTCCTGCCGAGTTCTCCTCCTTCGTTGGTCGCGTCCAGGAGATCGAGGAGGTCGACAAGCTGCTCCGGGGCGGCCGGCTCGTCACCCTCACGGGTGAAGGAGGGGTGGGCAAAACTCGTCTGGCGCTCAGGGTCGCCTCTCGGGTGCAGGGCCGATTCCCGGACGGGATCTGGGCCATCGAGCTTGCCGGGGTCGCCGAGCCCGAGCTCGTGGCTCGCCAGACGGCCTCCGCCCTCGGGATCCATCCGGGCGAGGTGACGGCGAGCGGCGCGGTCGCGTCGCACCTGGCACCGCTGAGCGCCCTCCTGGTGCTCGACAACTGCGAGCACGTCCTCGGAGGAGCGGCGGACCTCACGAGGATCGTCCTGGCCGGCTGCCCACAGGTGAGGGTCATGGCGACCAGCCGAGAGCGGCTGGCGATCCCCGGTGAAGTGGTGTACCGGGTGCCGCCGATGCCCGCACCCGGGCCCGACGCCGACCCTCCCGTCGCCCGCCGCTTCGACGCCGTCCGACTGTTCGCCGAGCGGGCCGAGCTCGTGGCACCCGGGTTCCGCCTCAACGACCAGGTGATCGGCGCCGTGGCCGAGATCTGCCGGGGTCTCGACGGGATCCCGCTCGCCATCGAGCTGGCCGCGGCCAAATGCGCCGCGTTGACACCCGAGCAGATCGCCGACGGCCTGATCCGCCGTCTCGACCTCCTCGACCGTGGGCGGAAGGACGACGGGAGACACGGAACGCTACGGGCTGCGGCCGCCTGGAGCTTCCAGCTGTTGGAGAGGAGAGAGCAGTCACTCTTCACTCTGCTCTCTGTGTTCAGGGGCGGGTTCGACACCAGCGCTGTGGCCGCTGTGTCCGGTGAGGACGAGGCCACGACCCTGGCGGGGATGGCGTCACTGGCCGACAAATCCCTGATCCGTCGGGAGGCCGCCGCCGGAAGGTTCCGGATGCTCGAGCCGCTGCGGGCCTTTGCCGGCGAATGGCTCGAGGAGACCGGGACCTCCGACCGAGCCCGGCTCGCCCACGCCACCTTCTATGCCGGAATCGCCGAGCACGCCGACAAGGAGCGCGGAGGTGCCGGGCTTGGTACCTGGCTCGATCTGCTCGATCTCGACCACGACAACCTACGGGCCGCCTTCGACTGGTCGTTGGCGACCGGCCTGCCCGACCTGTCCCTGTCGATCGCCGTGGGCACGTCGATCCTCTGGAAGCAACGGGGCCACGCCGCCGAGGGCCGCCGCCGGCTGGAGCAGGCGCTGACGGCCCGGGGCGTCGCGTTCGGACCGGTGGCACGGGCGCATCTGGCGGCCGGCGACCTGGCCGCGGACGTCGGCGACGCTCCCGGTGCCCGCCTCCACCTGGAGGAGGCCCGGCGGCTTGCCGGCGAGGTTGGCGACACGCACACCGAGGCCTGGGCGCTGGCCCGGTTGGCCACCATCCCCCACAAGGAAGGGGATCTGGTCGCCGCCATCGGACTGTTCGAGCAGGCGGTCGAGTCCGCCCGGATCGCCGGTGACGATCTCCTCCTGAGCCGGGTGCTTGCCAGCCTGGCCCTGCTCGAGGCGGACCGGGGTGCCACCGACCGGGCAACGACGCTCGCCGGCGAGGCCCTGGAGCGGAGCCGGGCCACCGCCAACCCGTACGCCGTGGCCGACGCCCTTCTCACCGAAGGGGAGATCGTGCTCAACCACGGCGACATGGCGATCGCCCGGCGGCGGCTGGAGGAGGCCCTCGACCTCGGACGGCGAGAGGGGATGGGCGACGTCACCTCGTGGTCGCTCGCCTACCTCGGGCGGGCTGCCCTGATCTCCGGAGATGTCCGGGCTGGACGGGCACTGCTGGAGAAGGCGGTTGAACAGTTCGACCAGGTGGGCACTCCGATGGGCCGTCCGTGGGCGCTTCGCCACCTCGCCCTGGCCCACTGGTGGGCGGAGGACGAGCCGGGGGCCGAGGCGATCCTCCGCCAGGGCCTCGCCGACGCCGTGGCCTTCGTACGGCCGGAGGCCCCACTGCTCCTCGAGGTCTATGGCTGGGTCCTGGCCTCCCGGGCGCCGGACACCGCCGCCCGGTTGCTCGGCTGCGCCGAGGCGCAGCGCCGGTCGATGGGGCTGTCGCTGGCACCGTTCGAGTCCGACCAGGACGCAGCCGCCCGGCGAGCCATCACCGAGTCGCTCGCCGAGGGCGAGGCCGACCGGCTGCTCTCCACGGGCGCCGCCCTCAGCCTCGCCGAGGCGGTCTCGCTCACCTCGGAAGGTCGGTGAGCGCGGCGGTCAGTCGAGCTGCTTGTACACGTCGAGGTAGACGGTCTCCTCCTCCTCGGAGATCGTCGCCGAGGAGAGGTTGATACGAGGGTTCAACCCGCGATGGTGGTTGCGCAGCGTCGTGACCACCATCCAATGGGGCTGCACGCCGGCGAGGGCGAGCCCTTCGAGCTCCACGGCCTCCTCCTCGGACAGATCCTTGCCCTCGACCTGGCCCACCAAGACCGGCAGGGGGTTGTGGAGCAGCCTGAAGAAGGCAGCACGCTGAGCAGCGTCATTGGTGTCGAACTCGGTGACGTACTGCCGGATCGGTGCGACCCTTCGGCGCTCGGCGGCCCTTCGCATCGCAGGGGCCGGGATCTCGACCTCACTCCATCTGGGCATGCTGCCTCCTCGGGGTGCCTCGAGCACAACGTACTCCTCGGAGGGTGCCCGGGGGTGCCGATCCGGGTCAGTAGTTGATGAGTAACAGCTTGATCGCCGCCAGCGCCACCCCCACGGCGAGAACGACGCCGCCCACGACCAGCGACATGCCCCTCCCCCGGCCGTTGGCCCTGGCGGTGAGGTACCCGACACCGCCGACGATGACCGCAGGCACCCAGATGCTGAGACGAAGGTGCATGTCGGTGCCCGACAGCAGCACCGGAACCGAGGCACCGAGTGCCACCAGGCCGGCTCCGACGAACTGGGCGGCGCCGTGCTCGAGGTCTGCACGGAACTCCTCGTCGTGATGCACCCCTGGCGAGGGTGAAGGCGAACCAGTGCATGAGGGCCAGACCCAGAGTGGTGCCCCAGATCACGGCGATCAACTCGAGGCCGTGCACACCCCCATCGAGCTCGTCACCGGCACTCTCGACACCCCTCGGCAGGACAAAGAGGGTGGCGAGCAGGGTGAGCGACACGTACAGCGCCATGGTGATCCCATCCCGCCAGAGCTCGGCGCGGTGGGCTCCGTGGGAGCCGGGAGTGGTCAGCCGGTCGGAGTCGGTCACAGGGCGAATTCTACGAGCCGGCGTTGGTGGGCCCCAGGTGTCAGTCGATCCGCCAGGCCTCCCCGGTGAACAGCCGGGGCGACAGCACGTAGGCGATCACCCCGTCCTCCTCGGCAACCGCCTCCCAGCCGGACGCCGCCAGATCGACCCCGACCGCGGTGGCGGTCTTCACGGCCACCGCACCACCGGTGAGACGGTAGACGAGAGAGCTCCACGCCGGTTCGTGCCCGACCACCATCAGCCGCCCCACCTCGGCCGGGACGCCGGCGATCACCTGGAGGGCGCGATCGACCGAGGTGTCGTAGAGGCCATCGTCGACCCACACCTCGGTGTCCCAGCCGCCGGCCTCGATCGCCAGCTCGAGGGTGGTACGGGCGCGCCTGGCAGGCGAGGTGACGGCGAGCTCGGGGGCCTCCCCTGCACGGGCGAGCACCACCCCCATCAGTCGGGCCGATCGCTCGCCCCGCCGGTTGAGAGGCCGGTCGTGGTCGGTGGCGTGGTCGGCGTCCCAGTCGCTCTTGGCGTGCCGGAGCACGATCAGCCTCCGGGTGGGGACGGTCGCCGTAGGTTCCACGCCCGGATCCTATGCGGCGGGCGGTAACCCCACCGTCTTGCTCAATGTACGCCTTGTCGGCGCCCAATGTAGGCCTCCTGGAGCGAGTCGGCCCGGTAGCCTCCCTCAGGGAGGGTTCGATGCTCTGTCCGGCCTGCGAGTTCGAAAACGACACCGGTCACAAGTTCTGTGCCGAGTGCGGGGCCCGGCTGGTGGCGGCGTGCCCGAGCTGTGGTGCCGAGACCCGGCCCGGTCACAAGTTCTGCCCCGACTGCGGCGCGTCGCTGGCCTCCCTGGGTGCGCAATCCGCACCTGCTCCCGCCGCGCCGGCTTCCGGCCCGGTCACCGCCGAGCGAAGGCTGGTCACCTCCCTCTTCTGCGACCTGGTCGGGTTCACCACCTTCTCGGAGTCCCGCGACCCCGAACAGGTCCGCGACATGCTCACCCGCTACTTCGACACGGCCAGGGCCATCGTCGAGCGGTTCGGCGGGACCATCGACAAGTTCATCGGCGACGCCATCACGGTGTTCTGGGGGGCAACGGTGGCCCAGCCCGACGACGCCGAACGGGCGGTGCGGGCCGCGCTCGAACTCGTGGACGCCGTCGCCTCCCTCGGCGAGGAGATCGGGGTCCCGGACCTCAGGCTACGGGCGGGGGTCTTGACCGGGGAAACGGCGGTCGGACCGGGCGGTAACGAGACCGGGCTCGTACTCGGTGACGTGGTCAACACCGCCGCCCGCCTGCAGTCGATCGCCGATCCCGGGACGGTGGCGGTCGGCGACGCCACCAAGACTCTCACGGAGAACGCCATCACGTACGAGGAGGTCGGCCTCCGCGAGCTGAAGGGCAAGGACGCCCCGGTCCGAGTGTGGCGGGCGATCCGAGTGGCCGCCACCCGAGGAGGCCGGGAACGCACGGACGGCCTCGAGCCGCCCTTCGTGGGTCGCGACCCCGAGATTCGCCTCCTCAAGGACATGCTCCACGTCTCCACCGCCGAGCGGCGGGCCCGGCTCGTCTCGATCGTGGGCGAAGCCGGGATCGGGAAGAGCCGGCTGGCCTGGGAGTTCGAGAAGTACATCGACGGGATCGTCGACGCCATCTACTGGCATCAGGGCCGCTCTCCCGCCTACAGCGACGGCGTGACCTTCTGGGCGCTAACCGAGATGGTCCGCCGCCGGGCGGGGATCTCCGAGACCGACGATCCCCAACGCTCTCGCACCCGGCTCCGGACCGCCGTGGCCGAGTACGTGTCCTCACCGGAGGAGCAGCGGTGGATCGAGCCCCGCCTCGCCGGTCTTCTAGGGCTGGAGGAGATGCCGACAGGCGACCGCACCGAGCTGTACGCCGCCCTCCGGGCCTTCTTCCAGCGGATCGCCGAGCGGGGCACCACGGTGCTCGTGTTCGAGGATCTCCACTGGGCCGACGCCGGTCTGCTCGAATTCATCGAAGAGCTGATCGACCGCTCCCCCCGACATCCGATCCTCGTCGTGACCCTCGCCAGGCCCGACCTGCTCGACAAGGCGGAGGGATGGGGCCGTCACCGCAACGACACCTCGGTCCACCTGGGCCCGATAGCAGACTCCGCGATGCGCGACCTCATCGCAGGCACCGTTCCCGGTCTCGACGATGGTGTGCTCGGCCAGATCATCCACCGGGCCGCTGGGGTGCCGCTCTATGCAGTCGAGATGATCCGCACGATGGTCAACGACGGCACCATCGCTGCCGCCGGAGATGGCACGTATCGGGTGGAAGCCGACGCCACCCGGATCGCCGTCCCCGACTCGCTGCAGGCGGTGATCGGTGCCCGCATCGACCGGCTCCGCCCCGAGCTTCGGTCGCTCATCAAGAACGCCTCGGTGCTCGGCCAGTCGTTCACGGTCGACGGCCTCGGCATCGTCACGGGCGAGCGGTTGGAGCAACTCCAGCCCATGTTGGAGGAGCTGTCGGCAGGCGAGGTGCTCAGGCGGGAGGACGACCCCCGCTCCCCCGAGCGCGGCCAGTACCAGTTCGTCCAGAGCCTGATCCGGGAGGTGGCGTACGGGCGGCTCACCCTGGCCGAGCGCAAGCAGCACCACCTGGCCGTGGCGGACTACTTCTCCCATCTCGACGAGGCCGATCTGGCCGGGATCGTCGCCTCGCACCTCATCGACGCCCGGCGGGTGGATCCGGAGGCTGGCGACGCCCCGGAGCTGGCCCGGCGGGCGATGGACGCCCTGCTGCGGGCGGCGCGGCGGGCGGCCGGCCTCTACTCGCACCGTCAGGTGCTGTCGCTCACCGCCCAGGCCCGGTCGATCACCGACGACCCTGCCCTGCTCGGAGAGCTCGAGCTGCTGAGAGCCAAGGCAGCGTCGGGTCTGGTCGACTACGAGCAGGCGCAGGCGGCGGCCCGGGCCGCCGGAACACACTTCGACGCCTCCGGTGACGAGTCCGGCCTGGTTCGGGCCGCCACCCTCCTCGGTCGGATCCTCACCGATGTCAAGCGCCCCCTGGACGCCATCGACAGCATGCGACCGGTCTACGAGGCGCATCATCCACCGCAGACCACGGCCGAGGTGGCTCTGGCCGCCTCCCTGTCGCGGGCTTACATGATCTCCAACCAACCCGAGCCGTCGATCCACACGGCCGACGGCGCCCTCCCCACCGCCGAGGCCCTCGAGGACCTGCCCGGCCTCGTCGACCTGCTCATCACCAAGGGCACCTCCTACATGAGTGCCGGGCGCCGCCACGAGAGCCTGGGCGTGCTCCGTGGCGCCCTCGAGCTGGCCGAAGCCCACGATCTCCCGCTCACCGCCCTCCGCGCCCACAACAACATCAGCGTGCTCGTCGAGGCAGAGAGCAGCCTGGAATCCGAGGAGAACACCGCCGCAGCCTGGGAGAAGGCCCGGGTGCTCGGCGACCCGCTCTGGATGTCCCTCTTCGGCTCCCAACTGGCGTGGAGCCTGATGGCAAACGGCCGACTGGCCGAGGCCCGGGCTGTGGAGTCGCTGCTCGATCGGAACTCGATGCCCGACGACACCAGAAGCTTCCTCGACTACATGGCCGGCTTCGTCGAGCTCATCTCGGGCGATGCCGCCGGAGGTCTGGAGCAGGCCCGGAGTGCCCTCGTCCTCCCCGCCGATCTTCAGGATCCTCAGATGCACGCCATCTA
>JAWOJB010000010.1:0-3426 GCA_046484325.1 Acidimicrobiia bacterium
GCCCCGGGTACTTGTGGGCCTGCTCGGGGATCTTGACCCGTTCCAGCAGGTCCATGGCCAACGCCTCGGCGTCGGCCTTGGGCTGCTGGAACGGGTCAAGATCCCCGAGCAGGCCCACAAGTACCCGGGGCAGCTCTCGGGCGGGCAGCAGCAGCGGGTGGCCATCGCCCGGGCGCTGGCCATGCAGCCCAAGGTCATGCTGTTCGACGAGCCCACCTCCGCCCTCGACCCCGAGATGATCAAGGAGGTACTCGACGCCATGGTCGAGCTTGCCCAGTCGGGGATGACGATGATCGTCGTGACCCACGAGATGGGATTCGCCCGGGCAGTGGCCAACCGCGTCGTGTTCATGGCCGACGGCCAGATCGTCGAGGTCGGCACCCCCGAGCACTTCTTCACCGATCCCCGAGAGGACCGGACCAAGCTGTTCCTCAGCCAGATCCTGTGACGCCGGCACCCCTCCTGAGGCAATCAGCGAGGTCGGGCGGGAGAGTGGAGGCGGCAGACTCGACGAGGTCGTGCGCCGCCCCCGCGTGGGCCGGGTCGGCGCCCGGCAAGGAGGCCAGCTCCCGATGGATCCGCCACCGCATGCTCCAGTGCCCGGTGGCCTCGGCCACGGCCAGCCCGCCCCGCAGATGGCCGCCGGCGCTCTCGGGGTCCTCGTCGGCGAGGATTCGTCCACGCTCCAGCGATACCGCCGGGACGATCGGGCTACCGGCAGGGACGAGTTCGTCAAGGAGCTCCCACGCCCGATCACGTTCCCCCAGACCGCGGTGTGCGACGGCGAGGGCGAACAGGCAATTGGCGCGAGGGCCGTAGGCGTGAACACCCGGTCTCCCCAGCACGGCAACGGCGACGTCTCTCGCCCGGGTGTGCTCCCCGGCCGAGGTCAGACCGAGGGAGAGGGCTGCCGAGCAATGGATGATCCAGAACAACGAGTCCACCTCCTCGGCCGCAACCAGCGCCTGCTCGAGCACCGGTACGCAGCGTTGGTAGGCCATCGCGTCCCAGAGGAGGCTCCCGACCGCCAGCAACGACCCCGCCTCCCACTGCCGGTGGCCGAGCTCCCTGGCGAGGTCGAGCGCCCGTTCGGCCTCCTCGAAGCCCTCTCCGAGCTGCCCGCCGGAACCCAGCAGCTGGGCCCGGATGAACCGGGCGTAGGCCTCCCCCGTACGCCAGCCGATGGAAACGGTGAGCTCGACCGCCTCCGCTACCCCGGGGAGTGCCTCGGCGATCGACATGAGGGGGGTGTGGGCGATGAGCTCGTAGCTGGGGGAAGCGAGTGCCAAGCTGACGAGCGTGGACGCCAACCCGGCGCGATCGTCCAGGACCCGGAAGGCCTCGACGGCCTCCCGATAGTGAGCGAGGGCCCCGGTGAGGTCACCGCTGATGGCGTGGGCCATCCCCAGCAGATCGAGGGTCGCGGCAGCCGCCGGCAGATCGCCCGACCGCCGGACGAGCCCCAACGCCTCCCGATGCAGCTCAATGCCCTTGGCGGGATCGGCGCTGTTCACGTACCAGTTGCCGAGTCGATTGAGGCTCGATGCCAGCATCGCCGAATCGGTAGACGAGCGCGCCATCTCGAGTGCCCGCCTGTAGTGCTCCCCGGTCCGCCGGTAGTCACGCGAGGCCCAGAGCTCGCCGAGGGCGACCTCCGCCTCCCACGTGAGGCGGGCCTCGCCGTGGCGCTCCGACAGCCCTCGGGCACTCTCGAGATCGGCCAGGGCCCCGTCGAACTCGCCTGCCCGGTCCCGGACCCTTCCTCGTCCGAGGTGCAGCCGGATCCGGAGGTCGGCGGGCACGTCCTCGCCTGCGGCGGCAGCCAGACCTCGGTCGAAATGCCCGGCGGCATCGGCGAACGCCGCCATCGCCTCGGCCGACTCGGCAGCCACCAGTCTGTACTCGACCGTCTTGAGAGCATCGGCGGCCTCACCAAAGTGGTGGGCGAGCAGCGGGGCCCACTGACCGAGCTCTCCCTGGTGGAAGCGCTCGAGCGCCTCGGCGACGGCGAGATGGATCCGGCGGCGCCGTTTCCTCACGATCGACCGGTAAGCGGCATCCTGGGTCAGCCCGTGCCGGAAGGCAAAGGTGCCCGCCGACCCATCTCCCTCCACAACGAGCCCCACCTGCAGGAGGGCGGCGAGATCGCGGTCGAGGTCGGTCGAGGCGGTCACGGCCTCGAGTAGTGCGCGCTCGAAGGAGCGGCCGGCCACGGCTGCCACCTCGAGGACCGCCCGCGGTCCCGGTTCGAGACGGTCGATCCGGGACCGCAGGAGCGTCTGGAGGCTGTCGGGGAGAATGGACGTCGCGCCGGGATCGGGCACCGTCCCCTCCCCCCCGGCCAGCCGGGCGATCGCCCCGGTCTGCATCATCTCCCTGATCAGCTCCTCGACGAAGTACGGGTTGCCGTCGGACCGGGCGACGACCTCCTCGACCAGGGCCGGAGGTAGGTGGGGGACCGCGAGGAGGCCCTCCACTAGGCCCGCCGTTTCGGCACCGTCCAGGGGAGCGAGGTCGAGTGTCACCGTGCGGTGGGGATGGTGGGTGTCGGCGTGCACCTTGAGACGCCACGCCGGCCCGTCGCGGTCGGGGCGACCGGTGCACAGGAAGAGCAGGGGAGCCCGCTCGGCCACCTCGAGGAGCGCCGCCACCAGGTCGGCCGAGGCTGCGTCGGCCCAATGGAGGTCGTCGAGGGCCACGACCACGGGATGCTCCTCGTCGGCGGCCAGCGCCTCGAGTAGGGCGGCGGCCGCCGAGAAGAGCCGGCTTCGCACGATGTCCGGGTCGACCGTCGGTGAGGGCCGGGCGAGGTGGGCCAAGGCTTCGTCCAGCCGGGCTCGCTCGGCGCCGGTGCCGGGAGCGCGATCGGAGGCAGCCATCAGCTCGACCGCCAGCCGGGTGGCCAGGGCGTAGGGGCGCGTCGACTCGAACGACGGGCAGACCTCCGCGATCCACCGCGGAGCCGGTTCCGTCCCTCCCGCCGCGGCCCGAGCCTCTTCCACCAGCCGGGACTTCCCGATGCCGGGCTCGCCGAGCAGCAAGACGATCGTCGACCTCCCGACCCGGAGCCGGTCCATCGCCTCGGCCAACCGGGCCAGCTCGCTCTTCCTGCCGACGAGCGGGGTCTCCCCGAAGATCCCCCTTCCCTGAGCGCCGCTCTCCTCGAGGCCGACCACCTGGAACGCCTCGATGGGCTGGGCCTTCCCCTTGACGGCGATCGGCCCCAGCGGCTCGACCCGTGCCACGTGACCCACCCGGGCGAGCGTGTCGGCCGAGATCCGGACGGTGCCCGGCTCGGCGGTCTGCTCCATCCGCGCCGCCACGTTCACGGCGTCCCCAAGCGCGGTGTACTCGGCCCTGACCTCGGAGCCCACGTCGCCGACCACGACCTCACCCGTGTTGATCCCGACCCGCACCGCCAGGTCG
>JAWOJB010000028.1:0-86751 GCA_046484325.1 Acidimicrobiia bacterium
CGAGCAGCGGGGACGGGACCCCGGGTTTGCCGAGGACGCCGTGCGGGAGGGGCGATCGGTGGGATCGACCGAGGCCTTCGAGATCGGAGCCGTCGACCTGCTCGCCCGCGACCTCGACGAGCTGCTCGACTCGATCGACGGCGTGACCGTCGACGTGCAGGGCACCGAGGTGACCCTCGCCACGGCGGGCGCGCAGGTCGACCGTCACGACCCCGGCTGGGCCCGGGGTTTGCTGGCCCGCATCGCCGACCCCAACCTGGCCTTCATCTTCCTCTCGCTCGGTTCACTCGCCATCATCTACGAGATCGCCAACCCGGGGCTCGGCCTGGGAGGCATCGCCGGTGTGATCCTCCTCGTCCTCGCGTTCTTCGCCCTCTCGGTCTTGCCGGTCGACCTCGCCGGGGTGGCTCTGCTGGTCCTCGCCCTCGGGCTTCTCATCGCGGAGTTGTTCGTTCCCGGCGTCGGAGTGATGGCAGCCGGAGGGGTCATCGCCCTGGTCCTGGCCGGGTTGTTCCTCTTCGAGGGCGACGAGCTCCGGGTGAGCCCGGCCGTCCTCCTCCCCACCGCCATCGTGCTCGGGTTGGGGACGGTGATCGCCGGACGCCTGACCTGGGCGGCACGAAGGGCGCCACCCGCCACGGGCCTCGTCACCCTCGTGGGCCGTTCGACCGAGATCCGTCGCGTCGACCACGATGGAGGAGAGGTCCTGCTGGAGGGCGCCTGGTGGCATGCTCGCAGCCTGGGCGAGCCGCTCCGGCAGGGCCAGGCGGTCCGGGTCACCGGAGTGGACGGCCTCGAACTGATCGTGGAACCCGACGAAGGAGAGCCATGTTCGAAAACATCCTCGGACTCGTAGCGGCGGTCGCCCTGGCAGCGGCGATCTTCAGCGCCGCCATCAAAATCGTCCCCGAGTACGAGCGGGGAGTGATCTTCCGGCTGGGCCGGGTGATCGACGCCAAAGGCCCGGGCCTGTTCGTCATCATCCCGATCGTCGACCGCATGGTCAGGGTGAGCCTGCGCACCGTCACGATGGACATCCCGCCCCAGGACATCATCACCCAGGACAACGTGACCGTCCGGGTGAACGCGGTCACCTACTTCAACGTGGTGGACCCGGTGAAGGCGGTGATCTCGATCGAGGACTACATCTACGGGACCTCCCAGATCGCCCAGACCACCCTGCGGAGCATCATCGGTCAGGTGCACCTCGACGAGTTGCTCGTCAACCGTGACGACATCAACAGCCGCCTCCAGCAGATCATCGACGACGTGACCAACCCGTGGGGTGTAAAGGTGACGCTCGTCGAGGTGAAGGACGTCGAGTTGCCCGACTCGATGCGACGGGCCATGGCCCGCCAGGCCGAGGCCGAGCGGGAGCGGCGTGCCAAGGTGATCCACGCCAAAGGCGAGTTCGAGGCCGCCGAGACCCTGGGCGACGCCGCCGCGATCCTGGAGAACCACCCGGCCGCCATGCAGCTGCGGGTGCTGTCCACCCTCGGCGAGATCGCCGCCGAGAAGAACTCCACGCTCGTGTTCCCGGTGCCGATGGAACTGCTGCGGATGATGGATGCCATCGGGCATCGCTCGGGCGACGGCGGGTAGGTCGCCCGCTGGGTGCCGCTAGGCGGCCTCGTCGATGCCCGTGAGGACCAGGTAGTCGACGTAGTCGAGGTTGGGTCCCTCGGTCAGCTCGGCGAACACGATGAGCCGCTCCCGGGCGCTGTGCTTGGGGTTGCACGTGGTCAGGGTGAGCCATGCCCCCCGGCGCGGGTCGGTGACCCACACGTCGGTCGGGAGTACCACGGCCCGGTCACGCACCGTGTACCGGTGGGTGCCCGTGGCGGTCTCCACCTCGATGATGTCCCCGTCGACGAGCAGGTCGAGGTCGTAGAACGGTCGCCCGTGGGTGACGCGGTGACCGCTGATCACTGCATTCCCGGGCTGACCGGGGAACACGGTCCAGGGCATGTGCCCCGGACCCTGTTTGAGGGTCTCCACCGAGACCCCCTCGAACAGCACTTGGTCGACGCCGATGGCGGGGATGCGGATGCGGCCGAGCGGCTCTCCCTCGTCGAGCTCCGGTTCCCGGAGGAGCACCGGAAGTTCTTCGACCGGCTCACCCGCCGCGGTGGTCGGCGGCGGCTCCGGGGCGGGCATGGTGTCCCTCCGCTCGTCGAGCACCACCTCGATGGTCTCTGCGGCCTCGGCCTGGTGCCGGGCATTGAGGAGGTCGGTGCCATAGAGCTGGAACGCGACGAATCCGAGCAGGCCGAGACCGCTCCACACCATGGTCCATCCCGAGATCGACAGGACCCGCCGCATCGAGATCGAGGCTACCGGGAGCCCATCGCTACGCCGTGGGCTCAGCGACCCCTCCACTCGGGGCGCCGCTTCTCGACGAAGGCCATCACTCCCTCCCGCGAGTCCTCCGTGAGCGAGATCGCCGTCAGACCGCCCTGGAGCCGGTCGAGGGCGGTGTCGAAGTCGAGGCCCGCCACGGCGTAGAACGCATCCCGACCGAGCATCAGCGCAGCCGGGCTCTTCGATGCCAGTGCCTCCACGACCTCGTCGACGGCGGCGTCGAGGTCCTCGCGCCGCACGACCCGGGAGACGGCCCCGAGCCGAAGACCCTCCTCTGCGGTGATGAGCCGCCCCGTCATCATCAACTCCAGCGCGGCGCGACGGGGCATGGCGGACACCAGCACGGCCGTGATCATCATCGGCCAGAGCCCCACGTCGATCTCGGGAGTACCGAGCTTGGCGTCTTCGACGACGATGACGACGTCGCACGCCAGAGCCACGCCGAAGCCGCCGGCGAGGGCGTGCCCGTTGACCCGGGCGACCGTCGGCTTGCCGCCCCGCCGCATGATCCGGAACAGATCCGCCAGCATCCCCCGCTCCCGATGCAGCCCGACGGGATCGTCGACGAAACCGCTCGAGAGGTCGCCTCCCGCGCTGAACGCCTTGTCCCCGGCCCCCGTCAGCACCACCACCCGCACCGCCGGATCCGCCATCGCATCGGCCATCCGATCGCGAAGTCCCTCCATCGTCGCCACCGACAGCGGGTTGCGCCGCTCGGGCTCGTCGATCGTGATCGTGGCTCTGGTGCCCTCGACCTCGTACCGGACCATGCCGCCTCCCTCTTCGCTCGCCGGAGCCTGTGATACGGTGAGGAGCCATGCTATGGCTGGCGCTCGTGCTCTTCATCGCCCTGTCCACGGCGATGCTGCGCGGCGGTCGCCTGACGAATCTGGCCGACATCCGGCTCCGTCAGTGGTGGCTGCTCCCCTTCGGATTCGTCATCCAGGCCGCAGGCACCTGGAACGGCGCACCGTGGAGCCGGGGTGTCTCGGTGGGGTTGGTGCTCGCCTCGTACGTCCCTCTGCTCATCCTCGTCGTCCTCAATCGCGATCGGCCCGGGATGTGGCTGGCGGGGGTGGGGGTGCTGATGAACTTCACGGTCATCGCTCTCAACGGAGGCATGCCCGTGCTCCAGGAGGCGGCCCGCATCGCCGGCGGAGGTTCGACCACGGCCGCCGCCGAGATCACTACGTCGGCCAAGCACGTGATCCTCGATCTCAACACCCGGCTCCCGGCGCTGGGCGACGTGATCCCCATCCGGCTCGCCGGGCAGGGCAGCGTCGTCTCGCTCGGCGACGTCTTCCTCGCCGTGGGTCTTGCCCGGTTCCTCGAGGCGGAGCTCCGCCGTCCCGTTCGCTGGTTCAAGCACGGGGCCAGCACACCGGCCGGGTCGGCGGCGCGGCGCTAAGACCGCCTCAGTGGGACCGGCGGTGCCCGGCCGGCGCGAACCCCCCCTGACGTTCGAGCACCGCCCTCAGAGCTGCAACGACCTCGGGGTCGTAGTCATAGGTCGTGCTCTCGTGCAATTGCTCCATGGCCCGGAGCGGCGAGCGGCCGTGCTCGGTGAGGACCTGGTAGGCGGAGGCGGCCCGCACGATCCGGGCGGCGAGCGGAAGCTCGGGGTCGCGTCCCTGCCCGGGGCTCCGGTACGGCTCGTACTGCCGGCGTACCACCTCGGCCACCCGGGCCAGATAGGCCGTTTCGCCGATGATCTCGGCGCCCCATCGGGCGATGTCGTCGTCGGTGTAGCCCATCCTGATCACGGCGGGCTCGTTGAGCGAGATCCGTCCGAGGTCGTGCATCACGGCGGCGAACTCGACCTCGTCGACCTGGCTCGGGCGCATACCGAGCGCCTTGGCGGTCTCCACCGCGAGACGAGCCGTCCGGTCGGCGTGTCCCGATTCGCCGAGGCCGGACACCTCGGGGATTCGGGCGAGCGCCCGGATGGTCTGGCGATAGGCCTGCTTGGTGGCGTCGAGGCGGACGAAGGCGGTGTGGGCGAAGGCATAGGGCAATCCGGCCACCAGCAGCGCCCACCACCCGATCTCGGGGAAGGTGAGACCGAACAGCGCACCGGTCGCGATCAGACCGAGGAAGGCATCCACCTCGCGGATGGCCAGCCGGGCGGTGTACCGGCGCGCCGGCCCGTCCGGCCCCGTGTCGACCGCGACGCTCACCCCCACCTCCACGGCGAACCAGGCGATCGCCGCCGTCAGCGGAGCCAGAACCTGCACGAGCCCACCGTCGGACGAAGCCTGGAGAGCCCAGAAGATGGCTGCCCAGCAGCCGAACCCGGCCAGCCGGCGGGTGATACGCGGGCCGATCGCCCGCTCGCTGCCTCCCCGGATCAACCAGATCGCCGCTTGCACCGTGAGGCCCGTGGCGAGCCCCCCCGCCACGAGCCGCAGGTCGATTCCCCCGTCGGGACCCGGGAAGAGGAACGGGAAGGCGGCGGCGACGGCGTACCCGGCGTCCAGCCGGCGCCCGGCCACCGAGGGCACGGGCAGCAGGGCTCCTGCTCCCATCGCCGCCACCGTGAACCACCAGCCCGGTCCGATCTCCGCACCCGGCACGCCCACGAGGACGGCCGCGGCCGCCCCGGCCGGGATGACCAGTGCCAGTGGACGGGCCCGTTCACCCATACCCACCACCACCTTCGATCACGGCCGGCTCGCCCACGGGTGACGAGGGACCATATCGCTCGCCGACCCTGTCGAGGGCGGCGGCGAGGGCGTCGACGATGTGCCGGTCGAAGACCGGGTCCGGGTCATGACGGAGGCGCTCGATGGCCATCGTCTGGGGCGTCGCCATGCGATACGAGCGGATCGAGGTCATGGCATCGAAGGCGTCGGCTACCGCCAGGACCCGGGTGTCGAGCCCCGGCTCGGCAGTGTGCGAGTGGGTCTGGCCGACGTCCGCCGACGGATCCAACCGGCGGTGGTAGGCCGATGCCAGCTCGATGGCCGGACGCAGGAAGTCGACCTCGGACAGCAGCGCCTCGACCCGGTGGGCATGCTGCTGGAGCTCGACGTACTCGGCGTCGTCGAGGTTCCCCTTCTTGGCGATGATCTCGAGGGGCACGGCGAGCTTGCCCAGGTCGTGGATGAGGGCGGCGTACCGGAGCGTCTCGAGCCGGCTGCCGCCGAAGCCGAGCTCCTCACCCATCAGCTGGGAGAAGTAGGCCACCCGCTCGGTGTGGCCGCGGGTGTAGAGGTCGCGGGCCTCGAGCGACTTGACGAAGCCCCGCAGCGTGGACTCGTGGGCCTCACGCAGCCTGGCGTACGAGGTGAACGTGAGGTGGCCGATGGCGAAGACCGCGAAGGCGAGCGGCAGCAGCCCGGGCCCGACGACGAGCAGCGAAGCACCGAGCAATCCGCCGACCAGCCCCATCAGGGCGTGGGACCCGATCAGCCGGTGCATTCCCGACCAGGGAACGACGTTGCGACGCCCGAAGACCGCTCGGACGATCAGCGTCACCTGGCCGAGGTTGAGGGCGGTGTAGAGCACCGCCGCCGCCCCGCCCGCCGCCGCCACCAGGGCGAAGGAGGGATCCGTGCGGCTCACCCCGGCCAGAACCTGGTCTAGGAACCAGCCGGTTAGCGCTCCCGTTAGCACGAGTTGTCCGAAGTTCACCGCCGGCTGGAAAAGGCGCCGCTGACGCAGATCGGTGAGGGTGACAACGCCGAACAACGGGAGGACGGCCAGGGCAAACCTGGCCACCGGCGGGTCCTGGAGAGCAAAGAACACACCGGCGGTGAGCGCCGCCATCTGGGCGGAGCTGACCGTGAGACGATCGTTCACGTAGACGGAGCGCAGCTCGAGCAAGCCGAATGCAACAGCGAACACGAGCAGAAGTACCCAGTCGACCTCTCCACCGACGGCGATCAGGCCGACCGTTACCCAGCCCAGTACGAGGACACCGAGCCCGGCATAGCCGAACCCGACCAGGAAGCGGAGACGCCGGCCGGTCACGGGGTGGGTATCGGTTGCGGGGGCCCGACGGTTGAGCTCAGCCGACTCGGAAGTTCGCAGAACCGGCGACGATGATCGCCGCCAGGCTGCTTGCTGCTGCCAGGATCCGGACCAGTTTGGCCTTCATCCAATTATCACCTCGTGGGTGTGTCTGACGGCGCCTGCGCGCCGCGGTGCACATCCGCTCCGCTAGTGGTGATCCAACGTGGACTACGGCCGAACCGCCCCGCCGGGCTGGTCCCCGCACCTCCCGGACCGAGGTCCGGGAAGCCTCACTTGTCAAGTGAGGCCCCGATTCCGCCCGCTTCCAAGACGCCGGGCGCCCAAGAAACGATCTCGTCGGTGGCCGACGGTACAAGACTAGACGGCGACCTTCGATCCGGGCAATAGGTACCTCGACCCTTCCTCCCCCGTCGCTAGCCTCCCGGGCAGGATGGACGGTGCCAAATTCGAGACGGCCATTCGCCGCCTGCCCGGGGTAGAGGCGGCGCGGGTGGTGATGAGCGGCCGGGATCCGGCCGAGATCCACGTGCTCGCCGGTCCCGGCAAGCCGGCCAAGCAGGTGGTGCGAGACATCCAATCCCTGGCCATGGCCGCCTTCGGCCATCCGCTCGACCGCCGGATCGTGTCGGTGGTCCAGCTCGACGATCCGGAGCTGCTCGGCGGCGACCGGCCCGCCATCGAGGACGTGTCCGAGCACATCGACGGGTCGCACCTCGAGGCCACCGTCACGCTGTCATGGCAGGACCGCCAGCTCGTGGGACGGGCCACCGGGCCGGCGGCGGCCACCACCCGCCTCCGGCTCGTCGCCGAGGCGACGGTCGAGGCGCTCGCCCAGGCCCTCAGCGAGCACGCCGCCTTCGCCGTGGCCGCCGTCGACACCCCCAAGGTCGGTACCCGCGAGGTGGCGGTGGCGATGGTGGTGATCGTCTCCGACGGCGAGGAGCGGATCGTGGTGGGATCGGCGCTCGTCCAGGCCGACGCCTCCAGGGCCGTGGTCCGGGCGATCCTGGACGCCCTCAACCGCCACATCCCCGGCCTGCGCCGCTGAGCCCGGTGGAGATCGATGCCTTCGTCCTCGAGGCGGCCGGGGCGCCCTTCCACCCCGAGACCATCCGCCTCGACCCACCCCGCGACGGGGAGGTCCTCGTCGCGGTCACGGCCGTGGGAGTGTGCCACTCGGACGCCGCCATCCGGTCGGGCCGCATCCCCCATCGATTTCCCGCGGTGGTGGGGCACGAAGCGGCTGGACGGGTGGTCGAGGCCGGCGCCGGGACCGACCTCGCTCCGGGGACCCGGGTGCTCGTCGGCTGGATCCCCCAGTGCGGCTCGTGCGATCGTTGCCTCCGGGGGCTCGCCCATCTGTGCCGGGCATCGACCACAGCCCTCCGCGGCTACCAGTTGGACGGCACCGTTCGCCGCACTCGCGCCGATGGTTCCGACCTCTACGCGATGGGGTCGGTCGGAGCGTTCGCCACGCATGCAGTGGTGCCCGTGGCAGGCATCGTCGCTCTGCCCGACGACCTGCCCGACGAGATCGCGGCGCTCATCGGCTGCGCCGTGCTCACCGGTGTTGGTGCGGCCGTCAACGCCGCCGGGATCCGGCCGGGCGACCCGGTCGTGGTGATCGGGGCGGGTGGCGTCGGGTTGAACGCCGTCCAGGGCGCCCGGCTGGCCGGAGCCGGGCCGATCGGAGTGATCGACCCCAATCCCGATCGCAGGCGGCTGGCGCTCGAGCTCGGCGCCTCCGAGGCCACAGACCCGACCGCCGACCTCTCCGCGTGGGTGACACGGCTGACCGGGGACCGTGGGTCGCCGGTGGTGATCGAATCGGCGGGCAGGCCCGACACCGGACGCATGGCCTTCGACCTCACCTCCCCCGGTGGGACGACCGTGCTCGTCGGGCTCCCCGGATCTGACGTCGAGCTGAGACTCCCCGTGTTCTCGCTGGTGTCGAGCGGGCGCCGGGTGGTGGGGTCGTGGTTCGGCGATGCCGATCTCGCCCGCGACGTGCCCCTCGTCATCGAGTGGTGGCGTCAGGGCCGGCTGCGCCTCGATCCGCTCGTCAGCAGCACCGGTCCGCTCAGCGACCTGCCGGCGGCGGTGGCCAGGCTCGAGGCAGGGGAAGGGGTCCGTACGGTGCTGCTCCCCCAGGCCGGGCCATGAAGGGCCACGCCACCGGCTTCGGCGACGCCGCGGCCGGCCCGCACCACCTCGCGATCCAGGTGGCGATGTCGATCATGGCCGCCGGAGGCAACGCCGTCGACGCGGCGGTGGCGGCGTGCGCCGTCCAGGGCGTGGTGGCCCCCGAGACCTGCGGAGTGGGCGGCGACCTGTTCGCCCTGGTCCACCGGCCGGGGATGGCCGGACCCGAAGGGCTCAACGCCTCGGGGCGCGCCGGCTCGGGCGCATGGGCGGCGACGCTGCGGGACGCCGGCCACGTCCGGATCCCGGACCGTGACCCGTATACGGTCACCGTCCCGGGGTGTGTCGACGGCTGGCAGGCCCTGCTGGAGCGCCACGGGACTCTCGACCTCGTCACCGTCCTCTCACCTGCCATCCGGCTGGCCGTCGACGGCTTCCCGGCTTCCGACGAGCTGGCGGCGGCCTTCGAGCGCTTCCGCTCGCAGTTGGAGGGACAGGCCGCCGCCAACGGGATCTACCCTCCCGGGGGCCCGCTTCGACCCGGGATGCGGATCCGCCGTCCCGGCCTCGCCACCACCCTGGAGAGCGTTGCCGAGGGAGGCCGGGATGCGTTCTATGGCGGGCCGGCGGGTCGGGAGATCGGTGCCGCCACGGGCGGCGCGATCACGCCCGACGACCTGGCCCGGCCCCAGGCCGACTGGGTGGAGCCCATCGGAGCCCCGATGCAAGGCCTCGAGGCCTGGACCATCCCACCCAACTCCCAGGGCTACCTGACCCTGGCCGCCCTGCGGATCTTCGAGCTCCTCGACCCGCCGGACGATCCCGACGATCCGGCGTGGTGGCACCTGCTGATCGAGTCCTACCGATCGGTGGCATGGGAGCGCGACGATCTCGTCGCCGATCCGGACCACGCCCCCCTCGCCACCGACCTCCTCCTCGACCCCGACCGTCTGACCGAGCGGGCCCGCCGGATCGACCGGCGGCGGGCTTCGACCTGGAGTCCTCCGATGCCGGCCCCGGGCGGCACCGCCTATCTCTGCACGGTCGACCGCACCGGGATGGGAGTCTCGCTCATCCAGTCCAACTACATGGGGATCGGATCGCTGATCGGTGCGGGCCGGGCCGGATTCTTCCTCCACAACCGGGGGGCGGGGTTCGACCTTCGCCAGGGCCACCCGAACGAGCTCGCCCCGGGCAAGCGGCCCCTCCACACCCTCTCCCCCACGATCTGGACCCGAGCCGGGGAGCTGGCCGGAGTCCTCGGCACCCGGGGTGGAGATCAGCAGCCCCAGATGCTGATCCAGGTGGGCGCGCGCATCTTCCGAGGAGGTATGCATCCGTCCGACGCCCAGGCTGCGCCCCGGTGGACCGTGCCGGACTTCCGGCAAGGTGATCCGCCCGAGTTGCTCGTCGAGACGCGTGTCCCCTCCGCCATCGTCGACGATCTCGCCGGCCGAGGGCACACCGTTCGGGCGACCCGGCCATGGGAGGGCGGCTGGGGCCCGGTCTCGGTGATCACCGTCGATCCGACGGGCCTCCGCACGGCGGCGGCCGACCCGAGGGTCGTCACCTCCGCTGCGGGGGCGGCGTGATGTTGCTGGTCGTGAGGCATGGGCAGGCAGCCGGCAACCGCAGCCATCGCTTCATAGGACAGTCGGATGTGGATCTCGACGACGAGGGGCGCGAGCAGGCCCGTCTCGTCTCGGAGCGCCTCGCCCGGGCCGGGGTCGCCCGTATCGTCTCGAGCGACCTCCGGCGATGCCTCGACACGGTCGCCCCCCTCGCCGAGTCCACGGGGGTCGCCATCGAGCCCGAGCCCCGCCTGCGTGAGGTGGCCAACGGCGAGTGGACTGGAAGGCTCCCCGAGGAGATCGCAGCCGGTTGGCCGGAGCTGTGGCGTCGCTACAGGTCGGGCGAAGACGTGCCGCGGCCGGGCGGCGAGCGCTGGGCCGATGTCCGCAGTCGCGTCACCGGCACCCTCGTCGAGCTGGCCGAGGACGAGGCGGTCATCGTCGTGGCCACCCACGGCGGCCCCGCCCTGCTGGCCGTCGAGTGGGCGACGGGTGTCCGGTTGCCCGGCAACGTCTTCCGCGGTGCGCTGGGGGCGATCGCCAATGCATCGGTGACGACCATCGACCCCGGCGCGCCGCGTCTGATCGGGTTCAACGACGTCGGCCACCTCGGCCGGACCATCACCGCCGCCGAGGTCCCGTATGCGGCGGTGCGCGAGCCGGAGAACTGAGGGCGGAGTCCGGTTCTCAGGCCCGGGTGCTCACCACCAGTGCCGCCCACTCCTCGTCGGTCAAGGCGCCATCGCCTCCCAGGGCATAGAATCCCACACGCTGGAGACGGTCTCCGTAGCGCTCCCGGATGCGCCTCCCCACCTCGTCGACTGGGGCGACGATCGCCACCTCTTCCAGGACCTCGGCGGTGATGACGTCGGCCATGGCGTCCCACTCGCCGAGCCTGCTCATGGTGTTGAGGCGGGTCCCGAAGTCCCAACCGTGGACGTCGAGGACCGGGGCGTAGCTCGGGGTCGAGGCATAGAACGCGATCTGCTGCCGGATCGGGCGGGCAGCGGCGGCGACCTCGCCATCGTCGCGTCCCGTCACGACGAAGACGGTCGACAGCTTCTCGATCTCGTGGGGATCCCGCCCGGCCCGCCGGGCCCCGGCGGAGATGGCGGGGAGCACCACCTCGTCGAGGTACCTGACGGTGTGAAAGGGATGCACGTGGAATCCGTCGCAAAGCTCACCCGCCAACCGGGCCAGCACCGGGCCGACCCCCGCGATGAGCACCGGGATGTGGGGATGCTCGATGGGTCCGCCACTGAAGAAGGGCGTCATGAGACTGAATCGGTAGTAGTCGCCGGCGAAGTCGAGCTCCGTACCGTGCTGGAACGTCTGCCAGATGGCACGCATCGCCTGGATGTACTCGCGCAGCCGCGGGGCGGCCGGCTGCCAGTCCGTCGAGAACCGGCGGGTGATGTGAGGTTTGACCTGGGTGCCGAGGCCGAGGAGGAACTTGCCTCCGGACAGGGAGGCGAGGTCCCAGGCCATCTGGGCCGTCACCATCGGGGAACGCGGGAAGGCCACCGCGACGGCGGTGCCAAGGTCCAGGTCGGGCGCCGCCTGGGAGGCGAGGGCCAACGGGAGGAACGGCTCGTGACCCGTCTCGGCCGTGAAGAAGCCGTCGTATCCGAGGTTTGCGGCGCGCCTGGCCATGGCCGGGGCGGGCCCGGGCGGGAGGGGCGGGTAGTAGAAGTCGACCTTCATGACGGGAAGGGTACGAGCCGGCCCGGTGCCGGCGCCACCGGCCAGGTCGCTCCGCTACCCGTGCGGTTCGGTGGTCCCGGCGTGGTCAGAGGAGGGCGGCGGTGAGCCGGGCGGCGACCGCGTCGAGCTCCGCCCGGTCCGGCCGGGTGGTCGACGGCAGCTGGATCCGCAGGCCGTCGTCCGGGCGTCGCGGCAGCACGTGCAGGTGGGCGTGGGACACCTCCTGGCCGGCCACCGCACCGTCGGCGAGAAACAGGTTCACGCCCTCGGCGAGCCCGGCCGCGAATTGGGCCGTGGCGACCCGCCGCCCGAGCTGCATCACCTCGGCGGCGTCCGCCGGGTCGAGGTCGCGCAGCCCGACCGCGTGGGCGCGGGGGACCACCAGCGTGTGTCCTTCGCCGATCGGTACCAGGTCCATGAAGGCGACCGCCCTGTCCGTGGTGGCGACGACCGACGCGTCGGCCTCGCCCGCCACGATCGCACAGAACACGCACCCCATGACGTCACCGTAGCCGGGAGGCCGGACGCACCCACCGGCCGGGCCGCTCCACCCAGGCGGTTCTATGGCCTACGATGCCTGACTCATGAAGACCGTGACGAAGGTATTGGGAGTCCTCGGGGGTGTCGCAGCCGTGGTGTGGGCGATGCGGGACCGATTCATCTCGGTGACCGCGCCCCGGGAACCGGAGCCGCCGACGTTCCGGGTGGTCGCGCCTCCCACGCCGCCGGCGGCGAGGGAGGGGGTCGACCCCGACCCCGGCGACCTGACCCGGGTGAAGGGCATCGGCCCCGCCATCGCCGACCGCCTCGAGGCGGCGGGGGTGTCCAGCCTGGCCCAACTCGCCGGCGCGGACCCCGAGGTTCTGGCCAAGGCCACCGCCATCACCGCCGAGCGCATCCGGGGCTGGCAGGAGCAGGCATCGCAGCTCGGTCGCTGATGCCGCCCCCGTGCCGTACCTGACGGACCCCGCCGCCCTGGCCGAACTCCTGCCAGACGAGCCGGCGTACCGGGTCGATCAGCTTCGTCGCTGGCTCTATCGCACCCCGGTACTGGACTCCGCTCGGATGACCAACCTGCCGCAGACGGTGCGGGACGCCCTCGCCGGCCGGTTGTGGCCGTTCACGATCGAGGCCGAGCAGACCGCCGACGCCGGGACCACCCGCAAGTGGCTGTTCCGGGCTCCGGACGGAGCGGCCATCGAGACGGTGCTCATGGGCTATCCCCGGCGGGCGACGGTGTGCATCTCGTCGCAGGCGGGATGCGCCCTGGGATGCACGTTCTGCGCGACGGGCCAATTCGGGTTCGAACGGCACCTCGAGGCGGGTGAGATCGTTGCCCAGGTCGCCTTCGCCGAGGCGACCCTGCGGGGGGCCGGCCTGCCCGGGAGCCCTGACCATCTCACCAATGTCGTATTCATGGGCATGGGAGAGCCGCTCGCCAACTACGAACGGGTACGCGAGGCGATCCGGCGCATGATCGAGGTGATGGGGAAGTCGGCGCGGGCGATCACCGTCTCGACGGTGGGCATGGTGCCCGGGATTCTGCGACTCGCCGGCGAGCCTTGGCCGTTGAACCTCGCCGTGAGCCTCCATGCCGCCGACGACGAGCTCCGATCACGGCTCGTCCCACTCAACCGCCGGTATCCACTGGCAGAGGTCGAGGCGGCGGCCGCCCGCTACTTCGAGCAGAAGCGGCGGCGGGTGTCGATCGAATGGACGATGATCGCCGGAGTCAACGACGGGGTCGATCAGGCACGAAGGCTCGTGCCGATCGCCCGTCGACTCCGTGCCCACGTGAACCTGATACCACTCAACCCCACTCCGTTGAGCCCCGATATCCCTTCAGATGAGGAGAGTGTGGAGAGATTCGCGAGCGTGCTCCGGTCCGATGGAGTCGCCGTCACCATCCGAGACACCCGCGGCAAGGACATCGATGCCGCCTGTGGCCAGCTCCGGGTCCGAGCCGCCCGCACCTGAGCAGGAGGCCGGTTCGCGCCGCCGGCTCCACCGGCCCCGTCCCGGCGCCGGTGTCCGGTCGGTCGGCGTAGCCATGGCGGTTGCGCTCTTCGTGGTGGCAGCCGGCGCCGACTACGTCGTGGAGCGCGGCGACACCCTCAAGAAGATCGCCGCCGAGCACGGCACCACCGTCCGGGCGATCGCCGAGGCCAACGACCTGGCCAACCCCGATCTCATCCGGATCGGTCAGCACCTCGTCATCCCCGGACAGACGGCCGAGGGGTCGAGCGGGGGAGGCACGAGCTACGTGGTCCAGCGGGGGGACAACCTGGCCCGGATCGCCCGCGCCCACGGCACGACTGTGTCCGCCATCGCAGCCGCCAACAACCTGACGAACGTCGACCTGCTCGTGATCGGCCAGCAGCTGTTGATCCCGGTCGCCGGAGCGGGCGGAGGTGATACTTCGGTTCAGACCTACACGGTCCGGCGAGGGGATTCGCTGTCCGCCATCGCTGCCAGGTTTGCCACGACTCCCGAGGCGATCCGGCAGGCGAACGGGCTTCTCCCCGGTGGGACCCTGTACGCCGGTGCGACGCTGCGCCTGTCGGGGACCACACCGGTCCTGACCGGGGGGGGCGGGCCTGCCTCTCACACCGTCCAGCGAGGTGAGTCGCTCGCCACCATCGCCCGTCGGTATGGCACCAGCGTCTCGGCTCTGGTCGACGCCAACGCGATCGCCAATCCGAATCTGGTGCGCATCGGTCAGGTGCTGACCGTCCCGGGCGGCTCGGCGTGGGTCTGCCCGGTGCAGGGAGCGCGCTACATCAACGACTGGGGATTCCCCCGCTCGGGTGGTCGGGCCCACACGGGCAACGACCTCTTCGCTCCTCGCGGCACGCCGATCCGGGCGCCGGTGGCCGGAGTGGTGGAGCCGGTCACCGGCACGATCGGTGGATACCAGTTCCGGCTGCGCGGCGACGACGGCTATGTCTACATCGGGACGCACATGGACGCCTTCGGGGCGACCGGACGGGTGCGGGCGGGAGACGTGATCGGCACGGTCGGCAGCACCGGCAACGCCACCGGCACCGCCCCCCATCTGCATTTCGAGATCCACGATCGCAACGGGGTCTTCAACCCTTTCCCCACCCTCCGCTCGAACGGGTGCTGATCAATCCACCGATGGCCTGACAGCCGGGTGCCGCCCTGGCACACTCGGCAGGCCATCCACGTCGAGGAGTCAGCGTGCCGTACCGGACCATCATCGAGCCGTTTCGCATCCACTCGGTCGAGCCGATCGACTTCCCGTCACCCGAGCGGCGCCGAGAGGCGATGGTCAGGTCGGGGTGGAACCTGTTCGGGCTGCACGCCGACGAGGTCGTGATCGACCTGCTCACCGACTCGGGGACGGGGGCCATGTCGAACCGGCAATGGGCGGGGATCATGATGGGCGACGAGTCGTATGCCGGCAGTCGTTCCTACTACCGGTTCCGGGACGCGGTGCAGGACATCACCGGGCTCCCGGAGGTGATCCCCACCCATCAGGGACGTGCCGCCGAGCGCATCCTCTTCGCCACCACGGTCCGGGAGGGAGACGTCGTCCCCAACAACACCCATTTCGACACCACCCGGGCCAACGTCGAGTACCAGGGAGCCGAGGCCCGTGACCTCGTCGTCGCAGAGGGCCGGGAACCATCGACGATCCACCCCTTCAAGGGCAACATGGACATCGAGGCGCTCGAACGCACGATCGAGGACGTGGGGGTCGAACGCATCCCCCTCGTCATGGTGACCGTCACCAACAACTCCGGTGGTGGTCAGCCGGTCTCGATGGCCAACCTGAGGGCGGTCCGCGAGGTGTGCGACCGCCACGGCCTTCCCCTGTTCCTCGACGCCTGCCGCTTCGCCGAGAACGCCTGGTTCGTGAAGCTGCGAGAGCCGGGGTACGCCGATCGCACGCCCATCGAGATCGCCCGGGAGATGTTCTCTCTCGCCGACGGCTGCACCATGTCGGCCAAGAAGGACGGCATGTCCAACATCGGCGGCTTCCTGGCCCTTCGGAACCCCGCGGTCGCCCACGAATGCCGGAACCTGCTCATCCTCACCGAGGGCTTCCCCACCTATGGAGGACTGGCCGGCTACGACCTCGAGGCGATCGCCCAGGGGTTGTACGAGGCGCTCGAGGAGGAGTACCTCCGCTATCGGATCCGTTCCACCGAGTACCTTGCGGAGAAGGTGGAACGGGCCGGGATCCCGATCGTCCGTCCGGCAGGCGGGCACGCCGTGTACCTCGACGCCGGGCGCCTGCTCCCCCACATCCCCCCGTCGCGCTACCCGGCCCAGGCTCTCGCCGTGGCGCTGTACCTCGACGGCGGGGTCCGGGGGGTCGAGATCGGATCGGTGATGTTCGGCAAGCCGCGGCCCGACGGCACCGAGGAGCCGGCGGCGATGGAGCTCGTCCGGCTGGCCGTCCCGCGCCGGACCTACACCCAGAGCCACATCGACTACGTGGGCGAGGTCGTGATGGCGGTCGCCGAAGGGGCATCATCGCTGGGCGGGTACCGGATCGTCGAGCAGGCGCCGTGGCTGCGCCACTTCACCGCGAGGTTCGAGCCCCTGTCGCCGCTCTGATCACGCGAGCACCATCGCTGTCAGCATGTCGAGACGGACCTCGCCCCCCGTCAGTAGCCGCCGGTGGAAGTCGGCGAGGTCGAAGGAAGCCCCCCGCCGGCGCCGGTCCTCGTCCCGCAGACCGAGGATCTCGCGTTCACCCACCTTGTACGAGATCGCCTGACCGGGCCATCCCAGATACCGGGTGACCTCGCTGACCGCGTACTCCGGGAGCTGGAGGGCGACCTCCGACATCATCCGCACCGCCTGGTCGAAATCCCAGCGGCCGCCCCCCACTGCCGGAGCAGCCTCCGGGATCGGGAGGTCGAGGTGGCAGCCGAGGTCGACCACCACCCGGCATGCCCGCAGGAGCTGGGAGGCGAGCATGCCGAAGCGATACTCCGGGAGTTCGAAATACCCGAGTTCGTCCATCAACCGCTCGGTGTAGAGCGCCCATCCCTCGCCGTAGCCCGAATACCAGATCAGCGCCCGGTGGGCGCGGCTCAGCCGATCGCCCTGCGCCAGGGAGGTGCCCACCTGCAGGTGGTGGCCGGGGAACCCCTCGTGATAGGCGGTGGAAACCTCCTGGTAGAGCGGGATGAGCTGCTGGTCGGCCGGGATCGCGTACCAGATCCCCCCCGGCCGAGAGAAGTCCTCGGAGGGAGGCAGGTAGTACGCCCCGAGGGCGCCGCCCTCGGCGGCCAGGTTCACGGTCAGGGTGCGGATCCGGGGGTCGACATCGAAGTGAGGGCCATCGAGCTCGGCGAGGGCGCGGTCCTGACGTTCCTGCACGAATGCCAGGAAGGCCTCCCGGGTCGGCGCGGCCCGCGCCGGATCCGACTCGAGCAGATCCGCCACCTCCCGGATCGATCCACCGGGGAGGATCCGCTCACCGACCAGCCGCATCTCGCTGCGAATCCGGTCGATCTCGTCCCAACCCCAGTGGTACACCTCGTCGGGATCGATCGTCATCCCGAGAAACTCGTCGGCGGCCCGAAGGTACCGCTCCAGGCCGACACCGTCGGCCTCCGGGGCCGACGGCAGGTAGATCTGCTCGAGATAGCTTGCGAAATCGGTGACACCCCGCCTCCCCTCGTCGAGGGCAGAGGCAAGCCGCTCCGATGGGATCGGCGACCCTGCCTCGGCCAGATGCTCGGGAAGCGCGCTCCACGACGATCGCTCGCCGGTGAGCACGGCGGCCTGATCGAGGACCGAAACCACCTGCCGGCGGGCAACGAGACGTCCGCTGCTGCGGCCCTGCTCGAGGGTATCCCGGTACCCGGCGAGCATCCCGCCCACCGTCTCCAGCCGCGCACAGATCGCCTCCCAGTGTTCGGCCGTCACCGCCGGCGCGATGTCGAAGATCTCGCGGGTGTCGTGGAACGGGCCGGTCATGTGGCTGAGGTCCAGCTGATGATCACGGTGGTCGTACCGCTCCAGGTACTCCGCCAACCAGGCGTCGAGCACGCGGGCGGCGTGCCGTCTCCACTGATCCGGATGGTCGAGCTCGGGGGTGAGCTCTGCCCGGGTACGGGTCGCCAGATCGGCCCGAGCGGCATGACCATCGGGCGAGACGTCGTCCCAGCGATCGTCGAAGCCGGGAATCCCCAGACTGGTGGCCAGCGTGGGGGTGAGGGCAACGAGCTCGTCCACGAACCGGTCGGCGACCCCGAACGCATCTGCCATGGTCGGGCAGCCTATCCGGCCCGGAGGTACCCTCGAACCATGGTCGACCACCCCGTCCCCGAGCTGATCGACGTCCGACCCGACGAGCGGTTCGCTCCGGACCGGTTGACCGAGTGGATCCGGGGGCGGGTCCCCGGATCCGATCGGCCGCTGACCGTGCTCCAGTTCGCCAGGGGAAAGGCCAACCTCACCTTCCTCCTGCGGTTCGGCGACGGCGACGAGGCGCTCGAGTACGTGCTGCGACGGCCACCACTGGGACCCGTGGCGCCGGGGTCGCACGACATGAGCCGCGAGTACCGGGTGCTGTCGACCCTCTGGCAGGCCTTCCCATATGCGGCGCGGGCGTACGCCTTCTGCGACGACGAGGCGGTGATCGGCGCCCCCTTCTTCGTGATGGAGCGGAAGCACGGAGTGGTCGTGCAAGGAACGGTTCCGCCCGAGTTCGGATCGGGGGCGGATGCCGTGGCCAATCGCTCGCTCAGCGAGGTGGTCGTCGACACGCTCGCCGAGTTCCACGCGGTCGACCCCGAGGCGGCCGGCCTGGGCGACCTCGGCCGGCCGGAAGGGTTCCTGCGGCGCCAGGTCGAGGGTTGGATCGAGCGCTGGCACCGCGCCAAGCACGAGGAGAACCGGGTGGCCGACGAAATCGCGGAGTGGTTGAGCGAGCGGATCCCCGACAGCGGGGCGGTGAGCCTGCTCCACAACGACTGGCGGCTCGACAACATGGCGGTGGCCGAGGACGACCCCGGCCGCTGCGTCGCCGTCTACGACTGGGACATGGCGACCCGGGGCGACCCGCTGGCCGATCTGGGCACCGTGATGGCCGTCTGGTACGACGCCGGCGAGATGCCCGCCTCCCTCAACCCGATGCCCACCGTCGCCCCCGGGTTCATGACCCGCGACGAGGCCATCGAGCGCTACGCCGAGCGATCGGGTCGGGACCTCTCGCAGGTGGACTGGTACGTGGTGTTCGGAACCTTCAAGCTCGCCGTGGTGATCCAGCAGATCTACATCCGCTGGCTGCGGGGCCAGACGAAGGACGAGCGGTTCGCCGTGATGGGCGAGGGAGCCCGGCGGCTGTTCCAACTGGCCGCCGAGCGACGGAGCTGACCCGGCCGGCCGTTCATTGAGCAGGCATGTGGCCCACGCCCTCGTGGTTGCTCAATCATCGGCCGGTCGTGCACCTGCGAGCAGACCCAGCACTCGGCGTCCGCCGGGATCGTCGGCGGTCGCGGGGACGATCGCCGGCTCGACGCCCGCCTCCCGGTACGTCGCGATCCGGGCGAGTAGCGCCGCCGCCGAGCCGTAGGCGGTGACCGACTCGAGCATCTCCTCGGGTACGGCCGCGGCCAGTTCGCGCACCGGGCGCCCGGAGCGGGCATCGGCCACGAGGTCGCCGAAGCCCGCCTCTTCGAACATCGCTGCGTACCCTGGCGCGCCCAGGTAGAGGGCGAGTTGGGCCGAGAGCTGCCCTCGGGTGCCCGGCCCCGGCTCGAGGGCGGCGACCACCCAGGCGGTGACCGCCGGCTCGACATGGTCGGTGGCGGTGGCGGCATCGGCCACCTGCCGGCGGATCCGTCGGGCCTGGTCGGGGGTCACCAGGTTCACGACCACCCGGTCTCCCCACTCGGCGGCGACCCGGATCATCCTCGGCCCGAAGCCGGCGATGGTGATGTGAGAGGGTTGGGGACCGAGCGCGGAGCGAAACCTGCGGTGGCTCCGCTCCCCGGCCAGGAGCCTCCGGACCTCGCCGACCACGTGCGCCATCCGCTGCGGCTCTTCGCCCCAACGCCGACCGTGCCACCCGTCGACCACGGCGGGAGTGGAGGCACCCAGCGCCAGACGGGCCGGTCGGTCACCGAGCACCGCCACCGACGCCACCCCGCGAGCAAGCGACACGGGGTCACGGACACCGGCAGCCAGCGGACCGACACACAGAGTCAACCGGGTGCGAGCGGCCAGTGCACCGGCCAGGGCGAAGGCGTCGAAATGCAGCATCTCCCCGATCCAGAGCTCGTGGAAGCCGAGCCGGTCCGCCTCGAGGGCGACATCGATCGCCTCCCCAGCCGGCCGGTCGAGCCAGAACGGGAGGACCACGGCGGGAGCAGCGTGCACAGGCCCGATGATGCCAGGGCCGAGGCCCGGCGGCGGTCTCGATCGCGGCCGTAACCTGCCGACATGCCCGCCAGCCGGTTCGATGACCTCCGCCCGACGCGCCGGCGTTCGTTCGCCCTCGGGCCCGTCCGCGAGACCCTGGTCGCCACCGGTGTCCACGAGGTCCGAGCCGTCGTCGATGCCGCCGCCGCCCGGGTGCACGGCGGGAGCTGGGTCGCCGGGTATGTGGCCTACGACGCAGCCCCCGCCTTCGACTCCCGGCTGCGGGTGCCGGGACGGCCGGCTCCGGCCTTCGCCCATCTCCCGCCTGCGTGGTTCGCCGTGTCGGACGCGCGCGTGCCGGCTCCAGATCTCCCGTCGAGTGGGCACACCGTCGGACCCTGGCGGCCGACTGTCGGACGCGACCGCTACCGGGAGGACGTCGAGGTCATCCGGCGCCTCATCGAGGCCGGCGCGACCTATCAGGTCAATCACACCTTCCGGCTCGACGCCGACCTGACGGGATCGGTCGAATCGTTCTACCGGGATCTCACCCGCTCGCAGCAAGGGGGTTACGGCGCCCTCCTCGACACCGGTCGGTGGGTCATCGCCTCCGCCTCGCCCGAGCTCTTCTTCGAGTGGCGACTGGGATCCGTGACGATGCGGCCGATGAAGGGGACGATTCGCCGGGGAGTCGACCCCGACTCGGACCTCGAACGACGGCGGACGCTCGAGAGCTCGGAGAAGGACCGGGCGGAGAACCTCATGATCGTGGACATGGTGCGCAACGACCTGGGCCGGATCTGCGAGGTCGGATCGATCGACGTCCCGGCCGTATTCGCCACGGAGAAGTACGACACCGTGTGGCAGCTGACCTCGACCGTCACCGGGCGCCCGCGGGCCGGGGTGTCTCTCGGCGACGCCTTCGCAGCCTTGTTCCCATCCGCTTCGGTCACCGGGGCGCCCAAGGTGGCGGCGATGGACGTCATCGCACGGCTCGAAGACGAGCCCCGGGGTGTCTACTGCGGCGCCGTCGGGTACGGCGGCCCGGGACCGGAAGGACCCGAGTGGGCCTTCAATGTGGCGATCCGGACGGTCCTGATCGACCGGGAACGGGGGTTGGCGAGATACGGAACGGGTGGTGGGGTCACGTGGGACTCGACCGCCGCCGGCGAATTCGAGGAGGCGATGCTCAAGGCGGCGGTTCTGTCGTTGCGCACCGCCGACTTCGCACTCCTCGAAACGATGCGCTGGACGCCGGGCTCGGGGATTCGCCGGCTCGCGGGTCACCTCGCCCGGCTCCGGCGGAGCGCCGAGCACTTCGACATTCCGCTGGATGTCGAGGAGGTGACGGCCCGGATCACCGCCTGTGTTTCGGGGGCCGCCGCTCCCCGCCGGGTCCGGCTGACGGTCGACCGGGAAGGACGGTGCCACGCCGTGGCCGACCAACCCCCGAAACCGCCCGCCGGGCCGGTCGTACTCGCCCTGGACGGGGTGCCCATTGAGCGATCCGATCCGCTGCTTTATCACAAGACCACCAAACGATCGGTGTATGAGGAGGCGATCGCCCGGCACCCGGGAGCCGACGACGTGATCCTCGTCAACGACGACGGCGAGGTCACCGAGACGAGCATCGCCAACCTGCTCGTGCGCATCGGTGGGCGATGGTTCACGCCACCGGTTGGGGCGGGCTGCCTGCCGGGGGTGGCCAGAGCCTCGCTCGTGGCCGCAGGCGACGTCGAGGAGCGACCCATCACCGTCGAGGAGCTGCTCGCCGCCGAGGTGGTCGAGCGGGTCAACGCCCTCCGGGGCCGGGAGCGGTGCGCGATCGTGACCGACGCCGCGGCCAGATCCCGGTGAACCGTGGGCCGGTGAACACGATCTTCGTGTTCCCCAGCCCTGGGTTGGCCGTGGAGGCTCAGGTCTCCCGGTTGCCCCAGCGGTCCCAGTGGGTGACGGCGGGGAACGGCTTGCGGGGGGCCACGCCGAACGAGCCACGGGGGCGGCCCATGGGCACGAGAGCGACGATCTCGAAGCGGTCGGGGATCTCGAGCAGCGCCCGCAACCGATCCTGTCGGCTCCAGTAGACGGTCGTCAGCACGGTGCCGATGCCGAGCGACCGTGCCGCCAGCATGAAGTTCTGGACCGCCGGGTAGACCGAGGCATAGAGCGGGCCGATCTCCACCGCTCCCTCCTCGTCGGAGGGGACCAGCGACACGAGCGGCATGATGAAGAGGACGAGCGCTGCGGCCGTCGCCAGGTGCTCGGCCAGGTAGCGGGAGGCCTCGACCCCTCGCAGGTAGGTCTGCTCGTCCTCCGCCGTGCGGAACCGGGGAAGCGACCGGAGCTGGGCGCGTTCCCAGCGCCGGTAGGCCTCGAGGTAGTGAGCCGCCACCGCCGTCTTGACCTCGGGGTCGGTTACGACCAGGTACTGCCAGGGCTGGCTGTTCCCGCCGCTCGGCGCCTGCTGCGCCGCTCGTAGACAGGTCTCGATCTCGTCCCTTGTCACCGGCTCCCCGGTGTACCGCCGGATCGCCCGGGTCGTGAGGATCCCCTCGTACAACCCGACCTGCTCAGCGGCCATGGAATCGGGGCTCCCTCCGCTCCCGGATGGCGGAGACGGCCTCGGCGTGATCCTCGCTCTGCATGGTCACGACCTCGTAGGCGGTGGCCACGTCGAACGCCACGTTGAGGGCCTCCTTCACCCACTTGTTCACGGACAGCTTGGTGAAGCGGACCGCCAGCGGGGCGCCATCGGCCAGCCGCCGGGCGAAAGCCATGGCCTCGGGGTCGAGGTCATCGGGCGGCACGACGTGGGTCACGAGTCCCATTCGGAGGGCGTCCGCAGCGCTGATCGGGTCACCGGTGAGGAGATAGCGCTTGGCGAGCGCCGGGCCCACCGCCAGCGGCCAGATCGCCGTGCCCCCATCCCCCGCCACGATGCCCACCCGCACGTGGGGGTCGCCGATGGTGGCGGTGTCGGCCATGAACACGGCGTCGCACAGCAGCACGAGGGTGGCCGCCAAGCCCATCGCCGGCCCGTTCAGGGCCGCCACCACCGGGACCTCGACGTCGAGCAGATCCCAGATGAGCTGCTTCCCGGTTCGGCGCACGTGGTCGCGGCGCACCGGGTCGGCGAGGTCGGGAAACCAGGCGAAGTCACCCCCGGCCGAGAACGCCCGGCCTCGCCCGGTGAGCAGGACTGCGCGAATCGACGGCGGCGGATCGCGGAGCCAGGAGACCAGGGCCGAGAGGTCGTCGTGGAGCCGGCCGTCGACGGCATTGACGTCGCTGCCCGGCCGGTCGATGACGGCCCTCAACACCGCGCCGGCCTGCTCGAGCTCGATCGTCGAGAGCGATGGGATCACGAGGACCCGATGATCACAGAGCCGAGACGTCGGTGTCGAGCCCGAGCAGGACCCTGCCCGTCACTTCCCAGGTGGGCTGGGCCACCATCATGTGCTGGGTGGCCGTATGGATGTCCCGGAAACGCTGCTGGAGCGGGCACGAGTCGTAGATCGAGGTGCCTCCCGCCGCCCGGTACATGGCATCGACCACCTCTGCGGAGCTTTCGACGGCGTGCGTGGCCGCCATCCGCAGGCGTGCCCTGACCCCGAGGTCAACCGCTCCCCCATCACACGCCCTCTGCCAGGCGGCGCCGACCTCGTCGGTCAGAAAGGCGCGAGCCGAGCCGAGCCGGGCCTCGGCCCGGGACAGGGCCTCCTGGACCGCCGGCCGGTCGGCGAGGGTGCGCTTGGAGCCGGTGGGAACCTTGTGCACGGCGAGGTCGAGAAGATCGTCGATGGCACCCCGGGCGACGCCGAGCGCAACGCCGGCGATTCCCAAGGCGAGCATCCCGAATGGGGGGAACGCGTACAGGGGAGCATCGCACCACGGTCCCTGCGCCTGCAACGAACAGGTCAGCTCGACGGGGACGAACTCGTCCTCGACCCGGAAGTCGTGGCTGCCGGTCCCCCGCAGGCCGCCGACGTGCCAGGTATCGAGGATCGACACCCGCTCGGCCGGGAAGAAGATGGTCGTCACCGGACCGGCCGGGCCGGCCCCTCGATCGACCAGGCAGCCGGCGCTGATCCAGTCGGCGTGCAGGCTCCCACTGCCGAACGGCCACCACCCCCCGACCCGGAAGCCGCCCTCCGTCTCGACGGCCACGCCCTTCGGCGCGAACACCCCAGCGGTGAGGGTCTGGGCCCCCCGGGAGAACACCCGCCGTCCTCCGTCGAGCGGCAGGTAGGCGCCCCACAGAGCGGACGTGGAGGCGATCATGGTGACCCAACTGGCGGCGGCGTCGCCCCGCGCCACCCGTTCGAGCACCTCGACGATCACGAGTGGCGATGAAGCCGAACCTCCCAACTCCTCGGGCAGGCCCATGCCGGCCAGACCAGAGCCACGGATCGCATCGACGACCTCGTCGGAAAGCCGGCCGGCACGGTCGGCCGTCTCGGCGTGGGCGGCGGCCACCGACGCCAGCCGGTCTGCGGCGATCCGGTGATCGGAGGGGGCGATGGTCTCCATATAGAACCGATCTCTCGTTATCAATCGTGAATATAGAGATGATCTCTTGTTTCGTCCAGTCGCCGGTGACACCCCTACCCTGGCCCCATGGTGACCGCCATCGGACGTCGCCCCGAGACGCGTCGCAGCCGCCAGACCCGCCAAGCGCTGGTCGAGGCGGCGCGTACCGTGGTCCGCCGCACCGGGTCGCTCTCCCCTGAGGCGGTGGCGACCGAGGCCGGTGTGGCCCCGGCCACCTTCTATCTGCACTTCGCCAACAAGGACGAGGCGCTGGCCGCGACCTTCGACGCCGTGCTCGAGGAGCTGCACGCCACCACCACTGCGGCGCTCGACCTCGAGCGCCTGCTCGCCGATGGACTCGAACGGGTGGTGCAGGATCTCGCCCGCAACGTCGTCAAGGGCTTCCGCCGGGACGCTGGTGTGGTCCGCCTGGCCATCTCGAGGCTTCCCGAAGCTCGGCCCGTGCAAGAGGTGTACCGGGAGCGGGAGGATGCGACCCTGACCATGCTCACCGCCTTCGTCCGGAGCGGGGCCCGGGCCGGCATGGTGCGGGCCGGCGACCCCGGCAGAATCGCCAGCGCCCTGCTGGTATCGGTGCAGGGATACCAGAACCCGCTGCTGCTCCAGCCCGGCACCTCGGCCGTGCTCGACGAGCTCGTCGCCATGCTCCTCGCCCTGCTCCGGCCCGAATGACCTGACACGATGTCGGGATATCCGGAATACCCTCCCGTCGCACGAGCTTGACGGTGAGGGCCGGACCGCGATCCGGCCGGGAAGGACACCAGTAGATGCCAGGACCCATCGTTCGCGCCGAGAACGTCGTCAGGACGTTCGGCACCATTCGGGCGCTCGAAGGCGTGAGCCTGGAGTTCGATCCCGGGATCGTCTACGGGCTCCTCGGTCCCAACGGCGCCGGGAAGACCACCCTCATCCGGGTGCTGACGACGCTGCTCCGGCCGGACTCGGGTCGCGTCGAGGTCGCGGGCATCGACGTCGTCGCCGACCCGGTGACGGCCCGCACCCGCCTGGGACTGGCCGGCCAATTCGCCGCGGTCGACGAATACCTGACAGGCCGGGAGAACGTCGAGATGGTCGGTCGTCTCTACGGTCTCGCCGGTGGCGAGGCGAGACGCCGTACCGACGAGGTCCTTCAGAGGATCCACCTCACCGACGCCGCCGACCGCAGGGTTGGCACGTACTCGGGCGGCATGCGTCGCCGGCTCGACGTGGCCGCATCGATGGTCGGCCGCCCCCGGGTCCTCTTCCTCGATGAGCCCACCACCGGCATCGACCCGCGGAGTCGGATCGACGTCTGGGATCTCATCACCGACCTGGTGGCGGAGGGCACCACGATCCTGCTCACCACCCAGTACCTCGATGAGGCCGACCAGCTGGCCGACCGAGTCGGCGTCATCGACCATGGCCGGCTCATCACCGAGGGCACCCCCGACCAGCTCAAGGACAAACTGGGGGGTTCGGTGGTCGAGGTGACCGTCGCCGACGAGTGCCGGGAGATGACCCTCCAGGTGCTCGCCGACGTCACCCACGAGGCCCCCCATGAAGAACCGAGCTCGAAGCGGATCACGGTGCCGGCCGTCGAAGGCGCCCAGACCCTGATGGAGGCGGTCCGCCGGCTCGACGCCGCCGGGATCACCCCCCACGACGTCTCGATGCGACGGCCGACGCTCGACGACGTGTTCCTCGCCCTCACCGGTCATGTCGCCGAGAACCCCACCGAGCCTGCCGACCCGCCGCGCAGAAGGAGCCGCCGATGACCGCCGTCACCGCACCCAGCCCGGAGCGAGCCCGGATGTCCCCGGCTCACACCGTCAAGGACGCTCTGGTGATCACACGCCGCAACCTCCTGCGGAACGTCCGTCTCCCCCAGGTGCTCCTCTTCTCGACGGTCCAGCCGGTCATGTTCCTCCTCCTCTTCACCTTCGTCTTCGGGGGCGCCATCGGTCAGACCATTCCACCGGCGGCCGGCGGCGAATACGTCAACTGGCTCATCCCCGGGTTGCTGGTGCAGACCGCGGTCTTCGGATCCGGCCAGACCGCCATCGGGCTCACCGAGGACCTGACGAAAGGCGTGATCGACCGCTTCCGATCGCTGCCCATGGCCCGATCGGCGGTGCTGGCCGGGCGCACCCTGTCGGACCTGATCCGCAACGGCTTCGTGATGACGCTCATGGTGGTCGTGGGCTTTCTCATCGGGTTCCGCTGGCAGACCAGCCTCCTCGGGATGCTCGCCGGGATGCTCGTGGCCATGGTGTTCTCCTACGCCTTCTCGTGGGTGATGGCCACGATCGGGCTGGCCGTGAAGAACCCGGAGGCAGCCCAGTCGGCCGTCTTCCTGCCGGCGTTCCCGCTCGTGTTCGCCAGTTCGGTGTTCGTGCCCACGGGCACGATGCCCCCCTGGCTCCAGACCTTCGCCGACCATCAGCCGGTCACCGTGACGGTCGACGCGCTCCGCGGTCTGATCCTGGGCCCGGGAGCGCTCCAGCCCGGGCAGACGGTGGAGAGCCAGGTCATCCTGGCCCTCGCCTGGTCGGTTGCGATCCTGGCGGTGTTCGTCCCCCTTGCCGTCCGCCGCTACCGGCGGGCGGTGGGGTGAGGGCTCACGTGAGGGATGGCTCCTTGGGGAGCCCGAGGATCCTCTCACCGATGATGCCACGCAGTACCTCGGCGGTGCCTCCGCCCACGGTGAGCGCGCGGGAGAACAGCAGGCCCCAGGGCCACTCGCCCGGATCGGAGCCGAGCGGGCCGCGCTCCATGGTCATGCCCCCGGCCCCGGCCAGGTCGGCGGCGAGGTCCATCACCTCCTGGCCGTGGCGGTCGGCGAGGAGCTTCTTGACCGCCGCCTCGGGCCCGGGGAAGCGTCCGGCGATGACCTCGGAGACGATCTTCAGGCCGAGCATCCGCATCACCTCGGCGTCGACGTAGAGACGGGCGGCCCGGTCGCGCTCCGGGCCCTGCAAGCCCCCCGCCGAGCGGATGAGATCGATCAAATCGGACGTCCGGGGGCCCATCCCCCACAACACACCCCCGGTCGAGAGCGACATCCGCTCGTTGCCGAGAGTGATCTTGGCGAGGGGCCACCCCTGGTTCTCCGATCCCACCAGGTTCCCGGCGGGCACCCTGGCGTCGGTGAAGAACACCTCGGTGAAGTGGGCACCGCCGGACATCTCACGGATCGGGCGCACCTCCACCCCCGCCTGGCGCATCGGGAACAGGAAGTAGGAGATCCCCTGCTGCTTGGGGGCTTCCGGGTCGGTGCGGGCCAGCAGGATGCCGAAGTCGGCCTCCTGGGCCCAGGTGCTCCAGATCTTCTGCCCGTTCACCACGTACTCATCGCCGTCCCTGACCGCCCGGGTCTGGAGTGAGGCGAGGTCGGAGCCCGAGCCGGGCTCGGAGAAGAGCTGGCACCAGAACTCCTCCCCGCGGAGCAGGGGCCCGAGGTACCGGTGCTTCTGGGCATCGCTCCCGGCAGCGAGAATGGTGGGTCCGGCCCATCCGATGCCGATCGGATTGTGGGCGTGGGGGTCGATGCCGGCGGCGTCGAGCTCCTCGTCGATGACGAGTCGATGCTCAGGGTCGGCTGCGAGGCCCCACGGCGGGGGCCAGGCCGGGGCGGCGTATCCGGCCTCGGCGAGCTCGGCCGGTGACGGGTCGGGGTGCTCGGCGAGCCACCGCCGGACCTCGAGACGCCGGGGATCATCGGGTGGAGGGAGCCGGAGATCCATGCCGGCCAGCGTAGATGACCCGCTCCCGGGTGCCGGCGGACGGGCGATCCCCTCAGACGATGCAGAACTCGTTGCCCTCGGGGTCGGCCATCACCACCCAGAAGCCCCCGAGCTCCGCGAATTCGTCCAGGCGGGTGGCGCCGAGACCCACGAGCCGGGCGACCTCCGCCTCGATGGCGGGCCGTCGCTCCTCCGGCGACGCCCCCGGCCCTTCGCTCACCGACACATCGAGGTGCATCCGGTTCTTGGCGGTCTTGGGCTCGGGGACCCGCTGGATGTAGATGCGGGGCCCGACCCCCTCGGGATCGACGAGGGCCGAGGCCGAGTCCCATTCCGTCTCGGGCACACCCGCGTCGGTCAGCCAGGCCTCCCAGGAGTCGAAACCCTCCGGAGGCGGCTGGAGGACATATCCGAGCGCCTCGGCCCAGAAGGCCGACAACCGTACGGGTGAGGTGGCGTCGAACGTGACCTGGAAGGTGCGGGCCATGGCCGCAGGCTACCGGGAGGTCAGTAGTCGAGGCCCCGGCGGGCCATGATGCCGCGGTCGTAGGCGTGCTTGACCTTGACCATCTCGGTCACCGTGTCGGCGACGTCGATGAGGGGCTCGGGGGCGTCCCGACCGGTGACGATCACGTTCACGTGCTCGGGCCTCGTGCGGATGGTCTCGATGACCTCGGCGCCGTCGATCCACCCCCAGTTCATGGGGTAGGTGATCTCGTCGAGGATCACGAGGTCATGGCGCCCGGCGAGGACTACATCGCGGGAGAAGCGCCAGGCCTCGCGTGCCACCGCCTCCGACTCCGAGAGGTTCTCCGAGTCCCATGTGAACCCGTCGCCGATCGCCCACCAGTCGACGCCGAGGTCCCGACCCACCTTCTCCTCACCGACCTTCCAGTCACCCGACTTGAGGAACTGGATGACGCACACCGTCCAGCCGCGGGCAACCGCCCGCATCATCGTGCCGAAGGCGGCGGTCGACTTCCCCTTGCCGTCGCCGGTGTTGACGAGGACGAGCGATGGGGCGCGGACGGATCCGGGATCGGGCCGCTCGGTGGGGGGGGTGTCGCTGGGTCCGCTCATCTCTGGGCCGGCATTGTGGCCCCCTGCTCGACATGTGCCGAATCGCGCAACGGGATCACCACCAGCCGGCCCGCTCCATCGTCGAGCACCCGGACCCGGGCGCCATAGTGGGTGCGGATCGCAGGCTCGGTCAGCACCGTCCGAGCCGGTCCCTCTCCCACCACCCGGCCCCCTCCCGACAGCAGGACGAGTCGGTCGCAGTACTGGGCGGCCAGGGTGAGGTCGTGCAGGGCGCTCACCACCGTGAGCTCTCGCTCACGGCGCAGCCGTTCGATCAGCTCGAGCACCTGCTGTTGGTGCCCGACGTCCAGCGATGCGATCGGCTCGTCGAGCAACAGCAACCGCGCCTCCTGGGTGAGCGCCCGCGCCAGGACGGCGCGTTGGAGCTCTCCTCCGGAGAGGCTGTCGAGGCGGCGATCGGCGAAGCCGGTGAGGTCGAGATCGGCAAGCACCCCGGCGACGAGGTCGAGATCTCGGGGGCTCTCGACACCGAGGTACGGCAGGTGGGCGGTGCGACCCAGCAGCACGTAGTCGACGACTCTCATCCCCGGGGGGACCACCGGGCGCTGGGGGACCATGGCCAGGGCCCGGGCGAGCTCGGATCGTCCGAGACGGCCGACCTCGTGCCCGTCGACGAGGCGCACGCCGTCTGCCTCCACCGACCCGGCGATCGACCGGAGCAGGGTGGTCTTGCCCGCACCGTTCGGCCCGATCACGCCCACCCACTCTCCGGGGCTCACTTCCAGGTCCACCCCGTCGAGGACCCGAACCGACCCGTAGCGCACGACCAGGTCGCGGAGCCGGACGGCGCTCATGAGCCACCTCGCGTGGTGCGGAGCACGACCATGAAGAAGGGAGCGCCGAGGAAGGCCGTGATCACCCCGATGGGCAGTTCCGCGGGGGCGGCCACCGTCCTCGCGGCCAGGTCGGCGGCGATGAGGAACGCCGCTCCCAGCACGATCGAGAGGGGCAGAACCACCCGGTACCCGGTCCCTGCCACGAGCCGAACGGTGTGGGGCACGATGATGCCGACGAAGCCGATGAGCCCGCTGACCGACACCACCGCCGCCGTTCCCAGCGTCGCCGCCGCCACGACGGTGAGGCGGACTCGGCGGGTGGGCACGCCGAGGGTCTCGGCCTCCTCGTTACCCACCCCCAGCACGTCGAGCAGCCGCCGGTGGAGCAGGATCACGCCCGACCCGACGACGACGTAGGGCAGCACCGCCCGCACGTCGGACCACCCGGTCGTTCCCAGCCGACCGAGGATCCACGAGTAGACCTCGCGCAGGCTCTCGGCGTTGCGCTGCACCACGAAGGTCTGAGCCGCCGTCAGGAACGAGGCCACGGCCACCCCCGCCAGCACGAGGGTCGTGGGGTCGCGCTCGCCGGCCGACCGGCCCAGGACGTAGGTCAGGACGACGGCCACGACCGCGCCGATGAACGCGGCGGGGGCGACGAGTCCCGGCGTCACACCCGACGCCCGCCCGGCGATGGCCAAGGTCGCCCCGAGGCCGGCTCCGGCGGCGACACCCAGCAGGTAGGGATCGGCCAGGGGGTTGCGGAACACTCCCTGGTAGGCGCCACCCGCCAGGGCGAGCATGGCCCCCACGAGCCCGCCCAGCACGACCCGGGGAACCCGTAGCTCCCACAGGATGGCGAGCTGCCGGTCGGAGAGTTCGACCGGGACGTCGACGAGGGGGATGCGATCGACGAGGGCCAGCAGGACCTCGCGGGCGGGCAGGTCGGCCGGTCCGATCATGACGCCCGCTCCGGCCGCTGCGATCAACGTCGCCACCGCCAACGTGGCGGCCCAAGGACCTACCCGGGCGGGTCGGAGCATGGCGACGGGACGGACGACGGCGGTCACGGCCCGGTCGCCTCCACGGTGGCCACGGCCTCGGCCACGTCCCGCAGGAAGTCGACCACCCGAGGGCCCCATCGGGAGGCCACGTCGTCGTCGAGCTCGACGACCCTGCCCGCCGCCACCGCCGTCAGAGCCGCCCAGCCGGGGCGCTGGGCGAGCGACGCCGCGCTCTGATCACAGCACTTCGTGTCCGCGAGGAAGATGAGATCCGGATCCTGTTCGAGGATGAACTCGGCCGACAGCTGCGGATACCCGAAGCCGTCCGCGTCCGCCGGGTCGGCGATGTTCTTCAGGCCGAGGAGACCGTAGATCTCCCCGATGAACGTGGTCGACGTCGCGGTGTAAAAGCTCGGGTCGAGCTCGTGGTAGTAGGTGGGGGCGGGATCGATGTCCGCCGCTGCCGAGACGATCTCGGCGATGTCGGCTTGCATGCCGGCGACGAGCTCGGCGGCGCCACCCACGTTGCCAGTCGCCGCACCCAGTTGCTCCATCTGGGTGTAGGCCTCCTCGAGGGAGGCCACCCCCGGCATGACCAGCACGGGAACGCCCAGGGCGGCCAGTGAGCTCACCACGTCACCCGGGTCGAAGCTGACGAGCACCAGGTCCGGCTCGTAGGACGTGATCGCCTCGATGTTGGGGGTGATCCCCGACAGATCGGTGCGCGGCGCCTCGGCCGGATAGGTCGACTGGTCGTCGACCGCCACCACCTGATCGCCCGCGCCGATGCCGTAGAGCATCTCGGTGGCGGTCGGTGAGAGCGACACGATCGCCTGCGGCCGCCGTTCGATGGTCACCGGTCCGTTGCCGGCGGCGATCGTCACCGGGAACGATCCTTCGCCCTCGGATGGCGATCCGGAATCGGGCTCTGCTCCTCCGTCGCAGGCGGCGACGAGCAGCAGCAAAGCCAGGAGAGGGAGGGAGATCCTCCTCGACATGGTCATCCTCCTCGATCGGAGGATGAAGGGTCCGACCGGCGATCCCTGCGCCGGAACGGGGTTCACCTTCACCCGAGGCTACGTCCGTTCCGAGAGGTCAGGCGACCTGGCTCGTTCCCTCGCCGGGAACTCACAGTTGCGGGACAGCGCCGGGCTCGCACCGGACTTCGCTGACATCTCGGAGCCCGCCACGGCGGGCACCATCGACGTTACCAGGGCACCGACTAGCCCGGCGGGCGGTGTCGTGCTTGGCTCAACCCATGGACGACCTCACCCGCCTCGCCGACGACTATTGGGCATATCGCCTGCTCACCGGAGGAATGGCTCGCCTGTGGCGGGGAGAGAAGGCACATCTCGACCTGATGGAGGACGTGTCCCTCGAGGGCGTCGCCGAGCGCCGAACGCGTCTCCTGGCATTCGCCTCCGAGGTGGAGAAGCTCGGCGGAGCCGACGGCGCAGGCCGGGCCCTCGGCAGGACGATTCGGTTCACCGCGCTGGCGGAGGCGACCGAGCAGGAGTGGCAGCACGACATCGGGTGGCCAAATCACGCCGTCGGCATCCATGCGCTGGTTCGCGCCTTCCTCCCCCGCTTCGTGCTGACCGAGCCCGACCATGCCGACGCCTTCGTTGCCAAGATTCGCAACACCGGGGTGATGTTCGACCAGCTGTCGGATCGGCTCCGCCACAACGCCCGCACCGGGCGCACGCCCATCCGGCTCGCGGTGCTCCGTACGGCCGACGCTCTCGAGCGCCACCTGGCGAGCGACCCCGCCCACGATCCGCTCACCCGGGTCGCCCCTCCTCCCGGCCTCGGTCCGACGGCGGCGGAGTCGTTCCGGCGTGCCGTGGTCGAGTCGGCGCGAGGGGTCCTCAGACCGGCGCTCGCCCGCTACCGGGCCGTCCTGCTCGACACGGTGCTCCCGTCGGCCCGACCGGACGACCGCCCCGGGATCTGTCATCTCGACGGCGGTGACGATGGGTATGCCCGCCTCGTGTGGGCGCACACCTCGACGGCGCTCACCCCTGCCGAGATCCACGAGATCGGCCTCGACCAGGTCCGCCGTCTGGGCGGCGAGTACCGGTCCGTGGCCGGGCCGCTGCTCGCCACCGACAACCTCGACGAGATCTTCGAGCGGCTCCGCAGCGATCCCGAGCTTCACTACCGGGATACGCCGACCCTCGTCGCCGACGCCGAGCGGGCCCTTCGCCGAGCCACCGAAGCGGCTCCGGCCGCGTTCGACCGCCTCCCCGCGGCCGCCTGCACCGCCGAGTCCACCACCGCCGGCGCCCTCGCCTACTACTCGACCCCGGCGGAGGACGGATCAAAGCCCGGAACGTTCTTCTTCAACACCTCGGAGCCGGGCGCCTGGGGGACGTTCCAGATCGAGGCGACCACGTTCCACGAGGGGATTCCCGGCCACCACCTCCAGCTCGCCCTCGCCCAGGAGACCGCCGGACTCCACCCCGTTCACGCCAAGCTCTACATCGCCGCCTTCAACGAGGGGTGGGCCCTCTACACCGAGCGCCTCGCCGACGAGCTCGGCCTCTACTCGTCCGAACTGGCGCGGGTGGGGATGCTCACCGCCGACTCGATGCGGGCGTGCCGGCTGGTGGTGGACACGGGTATGCACGCATTCCGATGGACCCGAAACCAGGCGATCGACTTCATGGTCGACAACTCCCCGATGACCCGGGTGCAGGCCGAAGGGGAGATCGACCGGTATCTCGCGATGCCGGGCCAGGCCCTCGGCTACATGATCGGCCGTCTCGAGATCGACCGTATCCGCGGGGAGGCGGAGCGCCGACTCTCGAGCCGCTTCCGGCCTGCCGGCTTCCACGACGCCGTGCTCGCCAACGGAACCGTGCCGCTCGACGTGCTGGCGGAGAACGTGGCCGGTTGGATCGAGGCCGTCAACGAGAACCGAGGGTGACCTCGACCTGATCCTCGACCCCGTCACGGACGAACTCGATGGTCACCGTGTCGCCCGGTCGGTACTCGCGGATCCGCGCGGCCAGGTCGGTGATCCCGACCACCGCCCGTCCGTCGACGGCGGTGATGAGGTCGCCGGCCCGCAACCCGGCCCCGGCCGCGGCGGACCCGGCGTACACCTCGTTGACCAGGGCGCCGGCGGCACCGAGAGTGTTGTCGGCGCCGCTGACCCCGAGGAACCCGGGCTCGATGGTCTCGCCGGCGACGATCGCCCGGGCGATCTCGTATGCCCGGTTGATCGGGACGGCAAAGCCGACGCCGTCGCTGGCACCGGAGGTCGTGAAGATCGACACGTTGATGCCGATCACCCGTCCGAACCGATCGGCGAGCGGCCCACCCGAGTTGCCGGGGTTGATCGACGCGTCGGTCTGGATCATCGACTGCCCGTCGAGCGAGCGGTTGACGGCGCTCACGATGCCTGCGGTCACCGTCGAGTTGAGGCCCCACGGGCTGCCGAGGGCGACGGCGAGCTGACCGACCCGGGGCTCCTCGCCAAGGGCGAGCTCGGCGGCCGGGAGGTCGGATCGGTCGACTTCGACGACGGCGATATCGCTGACACTGTCGGAGCCAAGCACCGTGCCGGTGAGACGGCTCCCGTCGGCGAGGCGCACCGTCACCTGCGAGGTACCGCGGACAACGTGGGCGGCGGTGAGGATGAGCCCGTCGGCGTCGTACACCACGCCGCTCCCCACCCCGGAGGTGAGCTCGATCTGCACGACCGAGGGCAGGAGCACCTCGGCGACGGCGGCCACCGGTTCTTCGACGGGATCCGACGCCGAGGCGGGCGGCACTGTCGTGGGAGCACTCGTCGTCGTCTCGGCCGGGACGGAAGCAGCCACCTCCACCTCGGTCGGATCGGCCGCGGGCTCCGAACCCACCAGCCAGCCGAGCCCGATCCCGCCGGCGAAGAGGGTCACCGCCGCCAGGACGATGGTCAACCGCCGGGGGCGGCCCAGTTCGGGGGGAGGCTGCGTGTACATCGTCGGCTCGACCTCGATCATGTCAGATGTGTCCATCAAAGCGGAACCTAGGGGGCCCGGCCTAAAGACGTCGTAAGCAACGCTCGCATGGCCAGCCGGATTCCGGCGTCCACCGGCTCACGGCCGGGTCAGACGGATTCGTTCGGGAGATGGTGCCTCGGGGGGCGGCCCCGTCGACGCAGACGGGATCCACAGCACGATCACGGTACCGCCCCCCGGCCGCTCGAACGCCTCCAGCCTGCCGGCGTGACCCCGCGCCACCTCGCGCACGATCGACAGACCCAGGCCGGCGCTCTCCGACGAGTCACCCCGGACGATGGCCGGGTCGACCCCGGGACCCCGGTCGGCCACCGCCATCCACGACCATCCGGACGACGAGCCGGTCTCGACGGCGATGGAGGTGGCGGGGGGTGCCGCGACCAGGGCGTTGTCGAGCAGGTTGGAGAGGGCACGAGTGATCGCATCCCGGTCGGCCCGCGCCGAGGCCCTTCCCGCCTGCACCTCGATGCCGTGGCCCGAGGTCGTGGCCCGGGCACGCATGGCATCGACGGTCCCCTCCGCCACCTCGGCCAGATCGAGATCGACCCGGATCGATCGTCCTCCCTCGAGCCTGGCGGTGGCGAGCAGATCGTCGATCATCGTCGCCATGCGCTCGGTGGCCCTGAGAGCGATCTCCCCCGACTGCCGCCAGTCCTCTACGCCGGCATCGGGGTCCGACAGCGCCAGATCCAGGTTGGACCTGATCACCGCCAACGGGTTGCGCAGGTCGTGCGACGTGTCGGCGAGAAATCGGCGTTGCGAGGCGAATGCCCGGTCGAGGCGATCGAGCATCGAGTCGAACGTGGCCGCCAGCCGGGTCAGCTCGTCGTCGGGGCCCTCGAGGGCGATTCGGCGCGAGAGATCGGTGGCCTGGATATCGGCGGCGACCCGGGTGATCCGGTCGATCGGTCGGAGGGCCCAACCGGCAAGGAACCAGCCGACGACGAGGCTCAGCAGGAACAGGGCGGCCAGCGCCCGCAGTGTCCCCACCGCGATCTGGTCGAGCACGAACTCCTTCACCACCGATTCGACGGTGCGGAACTCCTGCTCCTCGAGCCTCGGCAATACGAAGGTGATGCCCCCGTACTCGAGCTGGGCGCCCGGTCGCAGGACGAGGCCCGTCATCGTCCGGCGGCGGAGGTCGGACCGGACCACGAGGTAGAGGACGCCCAGCACCAGGCCGCCGATGCCGAAGACCATGGCGGAGTAGAGCACCGACAGCCGGAAGCGGATCGACTGGAACGGGGACGGCATGTCCACGGCGCCCTCCTCCCGAGTGCCGCCGGAAGGTTACGGCCGCATCGCTAAACCACCGGTAAAGCGGGCTCGACGATCCGGTATCCCCGACCCGGCACCGTCTCGATCGGCTGTGGGGCCCCGAGTTTCTTCCGCAGATTGGAGATCGTGACCCGCACCGTGTTCGTGAACGGGTCCGCCATCTCGTCCCACACGTGCTCCAGAAGCACCTCCTGGGACAGCACCTCGCCGGGACGCGACATGAAGAACTCGAGCAGAGCGAACTCCTTCGAGGTCAGGCCGAGGTCCCGACCGGCCCGCACGGCCATGAACGTGGCCGGTTCGAGCTCGACGTCACCCACCCTGAGGACCCTGCCTCCGTCCTCGCCCCGCCGCAGCAGGGCCCGGACTCGCGCCTCCAGTTCGGCGAAGACGAAGGGCTTGACCACGTAGTCGTCTGCTCCGGCGTCGAGCCCGGCGACCCGATCGTCCACGTCGTCACGGGCGGTGAGCATGAGGATCCGGGGGCGGACCCGTTCGAATGTTACGAGCTCGCCGTCGACGAGGCGCCGGCACAGATCGAGGCCCGAGCCATCGGGCAGGTTCCAATCGAGCACCACGAGGTCGTACCCACCCGACATCAGCTTCGTCTCGGCCTCGACGACGGTCACGGCGAGATCGACCGCGTGACGGCGGCGGCGCAGACCGCGGGCGACGGCGTCTGCGAGATCCAGCTCGTCCTCGACTACGAGCAGTCGCATGCTCGGGACGATACCGGAGGTCAGCCGCGGCAGGTCCAGTGGCTCCAGCCGCCACCCTCGTACACCAGGTACGCCGACGCCGCCACGTTGGCCACCGGGTCGAAAACGCTGGCCCCGGGATAACCCGCCTTGGCGGCGCGCACCGGCCAGTACCTCCGCAGATGCTGGAAGAGGCCCGACGCCGACGAACGGGTGTTCCTCGCTCCGGGGTCGCCCCTCGACTCGCACCGGACGATACGGAGGGCCCGGTCGACGTGCTCGGCCTTGAAGAAGTGGGCGACGAGAGGCCTCCAGTCCTCGACCGATCGCACCCGGTCGGGCACCAGGTCGTACGGGTCGACCACTCGCGGGATCACGGGCTCGTCGAGCTCCACCACCGGCTCGGGAGCCTGCAGCTCGCTCGTCAGACAGATCGAGCCCTGGAACGGCGGACGGCACTCGGTCGGGCCCGGGGTCGAGGGCAGGATCCACCCGAGGTCGAGAGCCGCCTCGGGGACGGAGACGTGGGCGGCGGGATCCACCGGTTCGGGGACCGCGGCCACGAGCACCTCGTCGGTGACCGGCGTGGCCGCCTCGGCGGACGTGCCCAGGTCGAAGGGGTAGTCGGCGACGAGGCGGTGGGCGGGGAGCGCAACGGGCTCGAGGCCGGAGGAAGCCGACAGCATGGCTCCGCCCACCTGTCCGAGCATGGCGAACGTCATCAGCACGATCATGGTTGGGAACGCGCGACGCACGGGAATGCCTCCTGTGGTCGGGGAAGATCGACGCGACTGCGTCTGAACTGCTCGCAACCGTAACACATCTGCAAACTCGTGCACGCATCGGGGCAACCCCAGAGCCAACCCAGGGTTGGGGAACACGGAAATCGTGGTTGCCGGCCCACGGTTCGCCGGCGCACCGTCGATGCCGCTGTCGGCCCGGTAGCCTCCGGGCATGCCAGGGGCGCCGCTGTGGACACCCTCTCCCGAACGGATCACCGAGGCCCGGATCACCGACTTCCGGCGATTCGCCGCGGACCGGGCCGATCGGCCGATCGACGCCTTCGACGACCTCCACCGGTGGTCGGTGGAGCGGCCGGAGCAGTTCTGGCGGGCGGTGTGGGACCACAGCGGTGTCATCGGCGATCCGGGCGAGCGGGTCGTCGAGATGGGTTCGACCATGGCGGACACCCGGTTCTTCCCGGACGCCCGGCTCAGCGTGATCGAGAACCTGCTCGACGGGCGGGGCCGGCCGGGGTCCGACCCCGCCCTCATCGCCACCGGCGACGACGGCTCGACCCGCATACTCTCCTGGGACGAGCTGCGCTTCGAGGTGGCGGCGGTCGCCGCCGCCCTGCGATCCGAGGGCATCGAACCGGGCGATCGGGTGGTGGCATGGATGCCGCACGTTCCCGAGACGGTGATCTTGATGCTCGGCGCGGTTGCGCTCGGGGCCACCTTCAGCTCGACGTCGGCCGACTTCGGGGCATCGGTCGTGCTCGACCGGTTCGGTCAGATCGAGCCGGTCGTCCTGCTGGCGGCCGAGGGATACACCTACGGGGGCAGACGCTTCGATCGGGTGGCCTCGTTGCGGGAGATCCGTGACGCACTGCCTTCCGTGCGCCGCGTGGTGGTGGCGGGCGACCTCGACCCAAGCGTCGACCTCGGCACCATTCGAGGCTCGATCACGTGGGAGGACTTCATCGCCCCGCATCGGGGCGCCACGCTCTCGTTCGAGCGATTCCCGTTCGACCAGCCGCTCTACATCCTCTACTCCTCGGGCACCACCGGGCCTCCCAAGTGCATCGTGCACCGCACTGGCGGCATCCTGCTCAAGCACCTCCAGGAGCAGCAACATCACTGCGACATCAGGGGGGGCGACCGGGTCTTCTACTTCACCACCGCCGGATGGATGATGTGGAACTGGCTGGTCTCGGCTCTCGGCAGCGGCGCAACCATCGTCCTGTACGACGGGAACCCATTCCATCCCGGGCCCACGGCGTTGTTCGATGTGGCGGAGCGATTTGACGTCACCCTGCTCGGCGTGTCGGCCAAGTACCTCGACGCGGCACGGGCTTCGGGCCTCCGACCCCGGCGCACCCACCGGCTCGACGCCCTGCGAACGGTGTGCTCGACCGGCTCGGCGCTGTCACCGGAGGGATTCGCGTTCGTCTACGAGGCGATCGGGGCAGACCTCCATCTGGCGTCGATCTCGGGCGGCACCGACCTGTGCGGCTGCTTCGTCGGAGGCGACCCGACCAGACCGGTGTGGACCGGCGAGATCCAGGCGCCCGGCCTCGGGATGGCCGTCGATGTCTTCGACGAGCTCGGACGACCGCTCCCGTCGGGGACCGGCGAGTTGGTGTGCACGAGACCCTTCCCTTCGATGCCGCTCGGATTGTGGGGCGACGCGGATGGGACCCGGTATCGGGCCGCCTACTACGAGCGGTTCCCCGACATCTGGACCCACGGCGATTTCGCCGAGTGGACCGAGCATGGCGGCATGATCATCCACGGTCGCTCCGACGCCACGCTCAACGCCGGCGGGGTTCGGATCGGGACCGCCGAGATCTACCGGCAGGTGGAACAGGTCGAGGGCGTCGAGGAGGCGATCGCCGTGGCCCAGGAGTGGGAGCACGACACCAGGATCGTTCTGTTCGTCCGGCTCACCGACGGCATCGACCTGACCCCCGAGCTCGAGGAACGAATCTGCCTTCGACTGCGGGAGCGTGCATCACCTCGCCACGTCCCTGCGCGGATTGCCGCCGTCGCCGACATCCCGAGGACGCGGAGCGGCAAGATCACCGAGCTCGCCGTCACCGCCGTGGTGAACGGGCACCCGGTCAAGAACACCGAGGCGCTGGCAAACCCCGAAGCTCTCGCCCAGTTCGCGAACCGACCCGAGCTTCGGAGCTGACGGGCCTCAGGAGGCGACGGCGCCCACCGAGAAGAGGAGCGTCGAGAACTCCGGCACATAGCGGAGCGAGTAGCGAACCCCGTTCACCTCGGCCTCGCCGTCCAGAGCCGTCAGTGCGGGGTTGGTGACGTCGTAACCGAGGTCGGTGAGGACGGATCGGCGCCCGGCCGCGTCGAGGGTGGGGTCGGCCACGCTGATCGCCACCCCGAGGGCGGCCAGCCCCTGCCTGCCCGACTCGCCGGTCCCGGTCGTGTCCACGACCACCTGGTAGCCGTCGAGCGTTCCGGCATCGTCGGTCTGCCACTCCAGCCTCAGAAACGGCGAGAACTCCTGCTCGAAGGCGCCAGGGCCGGCCGTCACGGGCAGCGACGCACCGAGGGCCTGGGCAGTCGAGTTCCATACTGCAACGAAGGAGGCCGGGGCCGCCTCGAAGATCGAGGTCTGGATCTCGGCGGCGGAGGTGGTGGTCGTGGTCAGGATCACCTGCTCGCCGCCTTCACCATTGCCGGGCAGCGAGACGGCGGCCAGGACGAGCACGGCCAGGACGGCCGCCACCCCGGCGATCACGGCCCAGCGAGGCACCTTCGAAGGCAGCGCCTGGGGCTCCGGCGCGTCCGGTGACCGGCTCTCCTCGTCTACGAGCGGCCCTACGGCGGGCTCCCTGGCCTCGGGCAGCGTCTCCGGGACGGCACGCTCGGCGACCGCGGTGCGGAGCGGCCCGCTCGCGGGGTGTTCGGACCCGGCTTCACAACGGAACCGCTCCGGGTCGACGGGGGTGAACAGGAAGTAGTCGTCATCCACCTCGATCCGGTACTCATCGGGCGCCAACTCGACCACGCTGCACGCGTCGGCAGGCCAGGTGCCAACCTCGAACCCTTCGACGAGGAGGCTGATGCCGGGCACCCCAAGGCCAACCTCCACGTCGTGACAAGCACCATCGCTCAACTCGGCGCGACCCGAGAACCGCATGCCGTCAGGCTACCCAGCGCTCCCGGACGGTCGAGGCCTTGTCGTCGGCCGGCCCGGACCTGACGAACGGCCCTCGCAGCCACACGGTCCATCGTGCAGGCTGTCCGCAGGTGAAAGGAGCGGGCCTTGACGATCGCCCCCACCCAGCCGCCCACCACCGAGTCACGGGCCGCCGAGGCGCTCCGGCGCCACGCCGCCCACCACGGGAAGATCCAGACATCGCCGAAGGTGCCGATCGGACCGGGAGATTTCGGAATCTGGTACACGCCCGGAGTGGCCGCTCCGTGCATGGAGATCCGGGCCCATCCCGACCTCGTCTACGAGTACACGAACAAGGGCAACTCGGTCGCCATCGTCACCGATGGCTCGAGGGTCCTCGGGCTCGGTGACATCGGGCCGGAGGCCGGGCTCCCGGTGATGGAGGGCAAGGCGCTCCTCTTCAAGTACCTCGGCGGCGTGGATGCCACCCCCCTCTGCCTGTCCGTGGAGAGCCCGGAGGAGCTGATCCGGACCGTGGAGGTCGTCGCTCCGTCATTCGGGGGCGTCAATCTCGAGGACATTCGCCAGCCGGCATGCTTTCAGGTGCTCGACACGCTCCGACGGCGACTGCCGGTCCCGGTCTGGCACGACGACCAGCAGGGGACGGCGATGGTGGCCGTGGCCGCGCTCGTCAACGCCCTCCGACTGGTCGACAAGGACCTGGCTTCGATTCGCATCGCGATGATCGGCATGGGTGCCGCCAACGTGGCGACCTTCCGCCTGCTCCGTGCGATGGGAGTGGCACGGAACCAGGTCGTGGCCTGCGACTCGCGGGGCATCCTCCACCCCGAACGCGCCGACATCGAGATGGAGCACCGCCGCTTCCCCGACAAATGGCGAATCTGCACCACCACCAACCCCGAAGGCCGGACCGGTGGAATCGCCGAGGCTCTGATCGGAGCCGACGTGTGCATCGCCTTCTCACGCTCAGGCCCCGACGTGATCCGGCCCGAGTGGATCGAGCGGATGGCTTCTCGCGCCATCGTCTTCGCCTGCGCGAACCCGGTGCCCGAGATCTGGCCCCGAGAGGCCCGTGCGGCCGGTGCCCGCATCGTTGCCACCGGATCGAGCGATCTCCCCAATCAGGTCAACAACTCGCTGGCGTTCCCGGGCGTGTTTCGCGGCGTGCTCGACGTCCGTGCCCGCTCCATCCCCGATGAGCTGGCCATCGCCGGTGCCCGCGGGCTGGCCGACTACGCCCGCCACGTGGGGATCGCCGACGACCACCTGCTCCCTCCGATGGACGACATCGAAGCCGCCGTCCAGGTGGCGGTGGCGGTGGGGACGACCGCGGCCGGGCTCGGGCTCGCCGGCGTGGAGGTCGCACCGGACGCCCTCGGGTGCCGAGCCCGCCAGACGATCGTGGCGTCCCGTGAGGCGCTCGGCACGATGGTCTCCGCCGGGATCGTGACGAGCGACTGAGAGGCCCGATCCGGTCAGTCGATGGTCGGCCGGAGAGAGGTGCCGGCGAGGGCCTGCTCGATGAAGGGATACACGGTGTCGGCCCACACCCGGTGGCCTTCGGCGCTCGGGTGGAAGAGGTCGCCGGCGAACATGTGGGTGCCCGAGCGGAAAACGTCCGCCGATGCGCCCCAGTGGTCGACCTTTGCGACGCCGTGCCGCTCGCCAACCCTGGCCTGGACCCGATCGGCGATTCGTCCGGTAGCCGAGGCCACCCGGTCGAGCGGCGCGGGGAATCGTGGGATCGTCCCGAGGTCACCGATCCCCATGAGGACCACGGCCACGCCGGACTCCACGAGACGTCGGACGATCTCGTCGAGCCGTCGCTCGAACCACGGAATCGGGATGCCGTGCAGGATGTCGTTGGAGCCCACCGAAACGAAGGCGAGGTGTGGGCGGTCCGCCAGCGCCTCCGGTAGCTGGAGGGTGAGCACGTCGAACGACCGGGCACCTCCCACGGCCTGGCTCGTCAACTGCACCCGATATCGCTCGGCGAGTCGGCGCGCCAGGATCCGGACGAAGGTCTCGTCGACCGACCCCAGACCCGGGCCCGTGATCGTGCTGTCCCCGAGGACGGCGATCCGCAGCAGGGGCGCGTCCGGATCCCCGAACGCCCCCGACGGGTCGAAACCGTCGAACCGCGGTAGCGGGCGGCGGGCCACATAGGCCATCTCTCCTGCGACGACGACAGCCCCGGCCAGCAGGCCCCGGGTCAGCAGCTTCGGGGGCACGGCAGAACGGTACCGAGGTCTCCCGGGTCCGACCCTGGGCCGAACGACCCGGGAGCCCGAGGCGCGGGGTCCGTACGATGGGGGCATGGAGCCCAGCCCGTCCGGGGCGGCTCTCGCCCCGCCCGAATCGATCGCTCCCACGCACCACTGGCATCGGCTCGACGACGGCCGGATCCAGTGCGACCTCTGCCCGAGGGAGTGCAAGCTCCGGGAGGGCCAGCGAGGGCTCTGTTATGTGAGGGCGCGCCAGGGTGACGCAGTGGTGCTGACCACCTACGGCCGATCGTCGGGATATTGCGTCGACCCGATCGAGAAGAAGCCGCTGAACCACTTCCTGCCGGGGACGGCGGTGCTGTCGTTCGGCACTGCAGGCTGCAATCTCGCCTGCCGCTTCTGTCAGAACTGGGACATCTCCAAGGCACGCCAGGACGACGTCCTCGCCGATGCGGCCTCACCCGACACGATCGCCCGGGCCGCGGCAGACCTCGGTTGCCGGAGTGTGGCCTTCACGTACAACGACCCCGTCGTGTTCCACGAGTACGCCATCGATGTGGCGATCGCCTGCCGCGCGCGTGGCATCGCAGCCGTGGCGGTCACCGCCGGCTACGTCAACCCCGACCCGCGCCGAGAGTTCTTCGCCCACATGGATGCGGTCAACATCGATCTCAAGGCATTCACGGAGGACTTCTACCACCGGGTCTGCGCCGGGGCCCTCGCCCCGGTGCTCGACACGCTCACCTACGTCCACGCCGAGACGGACGTCTGGATGGAGATCACCACCCTCCTCATCCCCGGGCTCAACGACTCGGACGCCGAGATCGACGCGATGACCAGATGGGTGGTCGAGCATCTCGGCCCGGACGTGCCCCACCACTTCACCGCCTTCCACCCGGACTTCCGGATGCGGGATCGCCCGCCTACCCCCCCGGAAACCCTGGGGCGGGCGCGTCGGATCGCCCTCCGAAACGGGGAACGGTACGTCTACACGGGCAACGTGCACGACCCGGCCGGCCAGACCACCTCATGTCATGTCTGCGGGGCGGTGCTCGTCGGGCGCGACGGGTACCGGCTGGGGGTGTGGGGCCTCGACCCCGGGGGACGGTGTGCCGCGTGCGGAGCCAGGTGCTCCGGCGCCTTCGAGGCGACGCCGGGCGACTGGGGGGCACGCCGGCTCCCGGTACGGCTCGGCAACCGCTGAGGGACGGTCTGGACGGGCACGTCAGGATGGTCCGAGAGCGAAGGCCCCGTACCCGACCACTCGGTCGTGGGACCCCGCCGTGTCACCCGACGTGCGGAGGTCCAGCTGAGCGCACCTCCAATCGCTCCGTCTGGCCACGGCCAGCATGGCACGCATGGCCGTCCTGCCACAGGCCGACTCACGTCCGAGATCGTCCGGCCGCAAGGCCAGGATCGATCTCGCGGTGATGGCGTCGAGCCGGCGGGCCGTGTCGAGATCGTGGTAGTGGGACAGGTCGGAGCTCACCACCATGAAGAGCCCGGCCTCGAGCATGGCGTCGATCACCTGGAGCGCCGCCGAAGGGTCGTCGCCGCCGGTGAGGATCGGGACCACCGTGAACCCGGACAGGATCACCTGCAGGAACGGAAGCTGAACCTCCAGGGAGTGTTCGGTGCGATGGGCGGCCTCCGACCGGAAGGCCAGGTGCCGGGCGACCAGGTCGGCGGCGACCGGGTCGACGGATATCGATCCCAGAGGTGTGGCTACCGAGTCGTGCCCGGGGAGGGCGACGCCCTCGAACGACGCGAAGTGGGAGGGACCGATGAGACCGATCCGATCGGGGGGTCTGGCCGATTCCCGCAGGAGGCGGTAGGCCGAGGCGGCCACCGGCCCCGAGTAGACGTGTCCGGCATGGGGCACGATGAGGGCGTGGACGTCGAGATCGGGTCTGACGTCCACGGCATCGTCCAGCATGCGCCGGACCGAAGAGCGGAGCGAGATCGGATGGGCGGGGTAGAAGCTCCCGGCCACCGCGGCCGGGCGGACAGTGCCGGACATGCCGCCAGCGTACGACCGACCTCCGCCACCGATCACGGCCATCCGTCCCTGACCCGCCGGCGGCCGCAGGTGCAGGACCGGGACATGAGCGATCCGCTAGTGGTCCTCGCCCGCCAGGCGACTCGATGACACCTCTTCGGTGAGCCGCCGCCGTTCCACCTCGTCTTCGACCCCCGGGCACCGTCCGGCGTCTTCGTGTCGATCCACCATTCGGCCCGGGCGGATGGCGAGGCTGCCTCACTTCGCGGCCGAGTCGGCACGGTGACGGCGAGGGTGCCGAACACCACCAAACCGAGGTCCTCCGCTGAGGCGACTCGTATCATCGGGCCGTGCCTCGCCACCTCCCGCTCTACTCGTGGCCACCCGGTCGCTGGAGGCGCATCTCCACCGCCTCGCAGCGACGCCTTGCCGTGGTGTCCGGGGGGACGTTGGGCACCCTTGGCCGGAGTGCGGTCTCGGACGGGACCACCACCCCCGGCACATGGCCTTGGGCGACGTTCGCGGTGAACCTGATCGGAACTCTCATCCTGGGATGGCTCCTCGCCCGGCTGCTCCGATCGGGCCGGCCGATGCGGTTGATCATCCCCTTCCTCGGCATCGGGGTCTTGGGCGGATTCACGACGTTCGGTGCCTTTGCCTACGAGACCTGGGAATTGACGGTGGCAGGCCGGTGGCCGATGGCGGCTCTCTACGTCCTCGCCAGTGTGGCCTTGGGGCTCGGGGTCGCCGTGGCCGGGTCGCGGCTGGCGGAGGTGAGGTGACGATGTGGGTGGCGCTTGCCGGTGGCCTCGGCGCGCTGGCTCGCTACGAGCTGGCAGGATGGGTCCAGCAGCGAGCGACACGACCCTATCCGTTCGGGACGCTGGCCGTGAACGTGACCGGCTCGTTCCTGCTGGGAGTCAGCGTGACCTCCATGCCCGAACACCCCGGACTCAACCAGGTCGTCGGGATCGGCCTGCTCGGGGGGTTCACCACCTATTCCACCTGGATGGTCGAGACCGAGGGTCTGGCGCGCGATGGCGGGTGGGCGGGGATCCTCGCCGCCGTCGTCAACCTGGTGGCAATGCTCACCGGGGGCCTCGTCGGCGTCGGGCTCGGTCTCTGGGTGGGCGACTGGGCGAGAGCGAGGTAGTCGACATGGATCGTGTCGAAGCAATCGAGGACGGCAAGCTCCTGCGGATCTTCATCGGCGAAGACGACCTGCACGACGGGAGGCCCCTCTTCGAGTCGATCCTCCACGTACTGAGGCGAGAGGGCCTGGCCGGCGCCACGGTCTTTCGCGGTATCGCCGGATTCGGGGCCTCCAGCAGGATTCACACGGCACGGGTGCTCCGGCTGTCGGAGGATCTGCCGATCGTGATCGAATGCGTGGACCGGGCCGCGGCGATCGAACGGATCATGCCGTTCCTCGACGAGATGATCACGGAGGGGCTCGTCACCGTCGAACGAGCGGAGGTGCGGATGTATCGAGCCCGCCATGCCGACTGATCACCCAACCGCATGGGCGCCGACGAGCCGGTAGGTTGCTGCAGGTGATGGTGGGAGAGCAACGCACCGACCCTCGGGCCATCGTGATGGCCGCCTTCGGGTGCGTCCTCGGCCTCGAGTCGGTGCGGGTCGCCATCGCCTCGATCGCCTGGTGGCTGCGCGACACCGTCGGGGTCGGCACGCTCGACCTGATCCCCGTGACCCTGGCACCTTTCCTGGCTGCCGCCCTCTTCCCGCTGCTCGCTCGCGTACTCGGGATGGCCAGGGGGCTGGCGGTGGCAGTGGGCGTCCTGGCCGTCGCCCGCCTGATCGTGCAGATGGCCGACAGCCCGGCGCTCCTGTTCGGTGCGGCGGCAGTCGGGGCGGCTGCCTTCGTCGGCCTGCTTCCCCTGCTGCTCTCGCTCGGACGACCCGTGCTCATGGCGGGGTTCCTGCTCGGCCTGGCTCTCGACGCGGTCGTCAAGGGTCTCGGGGGGAGTCTCGACCTCGCCTATCGATCGGGGGCGGGGGCGACGGCGGCTGCGATCGCGCTGATCGCCGGATTCGTCTCGCTGGCTGTGTCCGTGCTCCGCTCCCCCGTCGAATGCCGCGGTCCGGGGTGGTCGGATGCCTGGCCGCTGATCGGCTTCGGCCCTCTGCTGTTCGTGCAGGCCGCGGTCCTCCAGGCGCCGGGGTGGGTCTCCGAGGTCGCCGGCATCCCACCGGCCGCGGCGCCGGTGGTCATCACCGCCGGCAACCTGCTGGCGCTCGTGGCCGTCGCACGGCTGAATGGAAACCGCCGCTGGATGGTCGCGGGATCCGTGGTCCTCACCGGGGTGGTCCTCCTGGCCGAGCAGCCCGGCACGTGGTTCGTCCTCGGCGTGCCTGCGGCCATCGCAGCGTCGGGGCTCGTCTGGTCGGCGATGGTGCGCGAACCCGATCGCTCCCGGCTCGGGCCTTCGGCGTCCGCACTCGTCACCGGCGGCATCCTCTTCGTGGTGCTCGGCCTTGCCTTCTATCTCCCCCTGGATCTCCGACTCCCCTTTACCCAGAGCCGCCTGCTCCAGGTGGTGGCCATCGTCCTCGGGCTCGTCGGCCTGCTCGCCGCCGTCGGCCGCCCGGAGCCGAGACCCTCGGCGGAGAGCTCACCCCTCGCCGGCATCCCCGCTCTCGCCGGGATCCTCGTCGTGGCATCGACGGTCCCCCTGGTGCTCGCGGTCGTGAACCGGCCGGTCGGCCCCACCAGCACCGGGTTGCCGGTGACGGTGATGAGCTACAACCTGCACTCCGGCTTCGACACGAGCGGACGAATGGACCTCGAGGCCATCGCCCGGGTGATCGAGGAGTCGGGGGCCGAGATCGTGGGTCTCCAGGAGGTCGACCGGAGCCAGCTTCTCAACGCCGGGACCGATGTGTTCGGATACCTGCAGCAGCGGCTCCGCATGCCATACGCCGCCTTCTTCGGGACCACGGTGCCGGTGTGGGGGAACGCCGTCCTCAGCCGCCACCCGATCCTCGGCACCGAGACGGTGCATCTGCCCACGGTGGGGACGCCGATGCGGCGGGGCTACCTGGGGACCCGGATCGACCTCGGCGAGGGCACCGAGATCCTCTTCGTCTCCACGCATCTCCAGCACATCAACGACTCCGCCGCCCATGAGGAGGACCCCGAAGCCGACCTCCTCCCGGTTCACACCGAGCAGATCGGCACGATCCTCGGGGCCTGGGGAGATCGCACGGCGACCATCCTGGTCGGCGACTTCAACGCCCGGCCGGGGTGGCGCCAGCTGGATCTGCTGTTCGACGCCGGCTTCGTCGACGCCTGGGAGCAGGCGGGATCGGGCCCCGGGTACACGGCCAACGCCGCCGATCCCCGGTACCGCATCGACTGGATCTTCCACACCGGCGACCTGGCCACCACTGAGGCCCAGGTGATCGAATCCCGCGCCTCGGATCACTTCGCCGTCGTTGCGGTGATCGATCGCAACTGAGGGCCGGCCCCGGCGCCGAACCGTGGGCCGCCGAACACGACCCGTGTGTTCTCCAACCCTGGGTTGCAGAACACACCCACCGTGGTCCACAGCCCACGGTTCGTCCGGAGGAGGAGCCGGACTTCCTGCCCTGGACCGGGGCGCGAGATTCCGGTATGTGTGACACAACCACTCGGAAGGCGCCCATGACCACGATCGGCATCGATGAGGATCTCAACCTCCACCACATCGCCAGATCCCAGTTCGACCGGGCGGTCCCCTTCAACCCCGAGCTGCGGGGCTGGCGGGGGATCGCCGAATGGCTGTTCGAGCCCGACCGCATCGTCCAGGTGACCCTCCCGGTGCGGATGGACGACGGCTTCGTCCACATCTTCACCGGCTACCGGGTTCTCCACTCGAGTGTTCGAGGGCCCGGCAAGGGCGGCGTGCGGTTCCATCCCCAGGCGGGGCCCGACGAGGTGATGGCTCTCGCCACCTGGATGACCTGGAAGTGCGCCCTCCTCGACATCCCCTTCGGAGGGGCAAAGGGGGGCGTGGTCTGTGACCCCCATCGCCTGTCGGACGGCGAGAAGGAGCGGATCACCCGGCGCCTCACCTCGGCTCTCGGCGACATGATCGGCCCGCACACCGACATCCCGGCCCCCGACCTCTACACCGACGCCCAAACCATGGCCTGGATCTACGACACGTACTCGATGATGCACCGGGGGGAGGCCAACCTGCCCGTGGTCACCGGGAAGCCGGTCGAGTTGGGCGGCCTGGCGGCTCGGGCCGGTGCCACAGCCCGTGGGGCCTTCTACGCCACCGAGCACTTCCTCGGGATCGGCGGAGTGCCCGGACTCTCCTCGGTCGAGGGAGCCACGGTGGCCATCCAGGGCTTCGGGAACGCCGGAAGGCACGCCGCCCAGTTCTTCCGCGATGCCGGTGCGGTCATCGTGGCGGTGTCCGACTCGAGAGGCGGATCCCACGCGCCCGGTGGCCTCGAACCGAGCGCGGCCGGTGCCCACAAGGATGACACCGGCAGCGTTGCCGGGCTGGCCGGAACCGAGACGATCTCCTCGGCCGGGGTGCTCGAGGTCCCCTGCGACATCCTCGTCCCGGCAGCCCTGGAGACCCAGATCACGGCCGAGAACGCCGCTCGCGTCCAGGCCCGGCTCGTGGTCGAGGCCGCCAATGGCCCGACCACGCCCGCCGCCGACACGATCCTCTTCGACCGGGGCGTCAAGGTGCTGCCCGACATCCTCGCCAGTGCCGGCGGCGTGGTCGTCAGCTACTTCGAGTGGGCCCAGAACATCGAAAACCAGCAGTGGGACGAGGTCGACGTCACCGAGCGGCTCCGGACCAAGATGCAGCGGGCGACCGAGGTCGTGGCGACCCGGCGGGCGACCCTGGTCGAGGGACTCGACGGGTACCGCGCCCGCTGGCACGAGGTGATGCCGAACGCCCCCGAGATCCCCGTGCCCGATCTCCGGACTGCCGCCACGGTGGTGGCGATCCAGCGATGCCGCGACGCCACCGTCCAGCGGGGCGTATGGCCGTGACCGCGGCGCCGGCCGATCAGGACCCGGTCGGCTGAATCGTCCGGGAGCGGGTCAGGACGAGGGCGCCTCCGGCCCCGAGCGCCGAACCGCGGTTCCAGGCCTGCGTGAAGCTTTGCTCGCCCAGCGAGTCCCGGGCGTCGGCGACGACCTCGTCGGTCGGGATCCCGCCCACCACCTCCGAGGGCGCCCGGGGCCCGAGGATCGCCTCGCCGGCTCCGAGCATGGAGACCGCCGTCTCGTGGTCGCCCGAGGCATGGAAGGCGGTGGCGAGGGCGCGCAGCGCCAGCACCACCCCGCGCAGGTCCCCCGCCTGCATGCAGAGCGCCAGGCTCTCGGCCAGCGCCGATCGGCCTCGCTCCAGCTCCGTCTGACGGAGGGCGGTGAGCCCGACGTGGAGCAGGTACTCGCCGAGTGCCGCCCGGGCACCCACCTGTCCCTCGGTGAGCTTGGCGCGATCCCGGTTGACCTCGACGATGGCCTGGAGCTCGGCCGTGCTGGGGTTGCCCTGGATCATCGTCTTGAGCTCGAACAGGTTGTTCGACGCCTCCTCGGACAGGCTGAACCCCTCGAGCACCGACCGGTACAGCGACAGGGCGTGCTCGTGGTTGCCCCCCAGCCAGGCCATCGCCCCGAGCCCGGCATCGGCGTGGGCCACACCGAGCGGGTCCCCAGCCCGTTCCAGCTCGTCCCTCCCCTCGGCATAGCACCGAGCGGCCAGCTGGTAGTCGCCCTCGTCCCGGGCCAGCGCACCGAGACGGAGCAGCGACCAGCCCTGGTCGAGTGTCCCGGTGTGGCGGAGGAACACCTGGTGGCTCTCGTCCATGAAGCGGCGCGCCTCGGCCAGGTCCCCGCTCAACCGGGCCATCGTCCCTCGCATCGCCAGTGTCCAGGCCAGGCCCCACTGATCCCCGAACCGCCGGCTCATCTCCTCCGCCTCGTCGGCGAGCACGTCGGCCTCGTCGGTTGCGTCTCGGAACCAGGCGAGGGTGGCCAGGTGGTAGACCTGGCGGGCCTCTCCCCTGCCGTCGCCGATCGAGCGGTAGAGCTCGCGAGACTCGGTGAGAGCCGCCCGGGCCCGCTCGAAGTCGAAGCGGCGGATGGCGAGCAGACCCAGACCGTTGAGGGCACGGGCCACGACTTCCGGGGCGGCCTCGCCACGGTTCGTCAGGGCACCCTCCAACCGTGACCATCCCTCGCTCACGTCGCGCCGGATCACCCAGTACCACCGAAGCGCACCGGCGAGCCGGAGGACCTCGGCCGGTTCGCCGGCCTCCTCGAGGTACCCGAGCGCCGAGCGGAGGTTGTAACGGTCTCGATCGAGCCGGTCCGACCACAGCTTCTGTTGCAGGCCGTGGAGCCGGCGGTCCGCCTCCTCGGCGAGCTGGGTGAAGAACCTGGCATGGCGGCGGCGGTAGACGTCGGTCTCGCCCAGTACCTCGAGCCGTCTGCGGGCGTAGTGCCCGACCGGCTCGAGAAGCCGGTACCGAATTGGATCCGTTCCCGCCGCCTCGAGGAGGGAGGTCTCGACCAGCCGGCCCAGGAGGTCGAGCACCTGCCCGCGCCCGACCTCTCCGCCCGGGCACACATCCTCGGCGGCCTCGAGCGAGAAACCTCCCGAGAATACGGAAAGGCGGGCGAAGAGCAGCTGCTCGATCGGTGCCAGCGAGTCGTGGCTCCAATCCAGGGTGGTCTCGAGGGTCTGTTGGTGGGGTGGGACGTCCCGGTCTCGTCCGGTCAGCAGGGCGAACTGCTGGTCGAGCCGTTCCACCAGCTGCCACGGGGACAGCATCTTCAGCCTGGCGGCGGCGAGCTCGATCGCCAGCGGGATGCCATCCAACCGCCGGCAGATCTCGGCGACGAGCGCCCCATTCTCCGGCGTGATCTGGAAACCGGGCTGCACCACCCGCGCCCGTTCGACGAAAAGGGCCACCGAGTCGTAGGAGGAGAGCTCGGCGATGCTGCGAGCCCCGGACGCCGGTACGGCCATCGGTGCGACGTGGATCAGCATCTCGCCCCTGATCGCCAGCCATTCCCGGCTCGTCACCAGGATGTGCACGTCGGTGCTCGACTCGAGGATGCGCTGGGCGAGCCCGGCGACGGCATCGATCAGGTGCTCGCAGCCGTCGAGGATCAGCAGCGCCGACGCCCGGGAGAGGCGGGCGGCGAGGGTGTCGACCATGTCCTGGGAGGGATTCTCGGTGATCCGCAGCTGACGGGCGACGGCGGCGGCGAGCATCGCCTCGTCGACCACTCGCAACACCTCAACGAGCCAGATGCCGTCAGGAAACCTTCCCGAGACCTGGGGGGCGACAGCCAATGCGAGGCTGGTCTTGCCCACCCCGGCAGAACCGGTGAGCGTGACGAGACGGTGCTCGCCGACCGCGTCGGCGGCCCGCCGGGCCTCGTCACGACGGCCGATGAAGGAGAAGGTCCGCTGCGGGAGGTTTCCCTTGACCCCCGAGGTCGTCGAGAGCGGCGGGAACTCTCGGGGAAGCCCGCTGATGCTGAGTTGGTACAGGTGCTCCTCGTGGACGAGGTCTTTGAGGGCGTGGCTTCCCAGATCCTCCAGGAACGTCCCCTCGGGGAGGCTGTACTCGGTGAGTCTGGCGGTGGCCTCCGACAGGACGATCTGGCCGCCGTGGCCGCCGGCGGCGATCCGGGCGGCTCGGTGCACGTCGATCCCCACGTAGTCCCCTCCCCCGAGCTTCCCCTCCCCGGTGTGGATGCCGATCCGCACCCGGACCTCGTGCCCGTGGGGCCACGACTCGGCTCCGAGGGCCCGCTGAATGTCGGCGGCACACGTCACAGCGGCGACCGCCGAGCGGAAGGCCACGAAGAGCCCGTCGCCCTCGATCTTCACCACCACCCCGCCGGCGGCGTCCACGGCGTTCTCGATGATGGCGTGATGACGCTCGAGCACCGCCGAATATCCATCACCCAGCGACTGGAGCAGCCGCGTCGAGCCCTCGACGTCGGAGAACACGAAGGTGACGGTCCCCAGTGGAAGTTCCTGCCGCTCGGCCATGCCACCGGCAAGCTACCAACATCCTCGCGACCCGGTGGGGGGTGTTGCCACTCGCATGACCAGCCGCCACCGGTAGCCTGGTCGGCGTACACCCCGGAAGGTCATGCGCATCCGGATCATCCCGGCCGTGCTGGTGGTTCTCCTCGCGACGGCGTGCGGCCAGAGCGGACCAGAGCCGACCTCCACGACCAGCACCAGCACGACGCTCGCACCTCCGTCCGCCTCCACCGGCGCGCAGGCGGAGGTGATCGACGTGCTCGCGCTCGCCTCCCACCCGAACGGAGCGCAGATGCGGGTGAGCCGCATCGAGATATTCGACGATGCGGTCCTCGTCTACGGGGGGATCGTCAACGGATCACCGTTCGGTCTCGTGATCTCCCGGGGGCTCACCGAGCTCCGGTCGAGTGACGGCAGGACGGCTGCGTTGATCGAGCCGGTGGAGTCGACGCCGATCGGTGCCGGCGACGACTTCGAGTTCATCCTCAGGTTCCAGCCGCTCCCCGACGCCGAAGCGGTCACGCTGGTGGTGAACGCCGGGGCCGGCTCGTCGCCGACGAACCCCAACTCGAACGCACCGTGGTTCGAGCTGGGCCCGCTGGCTCTCGACGTGGACGCGACGAGGGTCGCCCTCCCCGAGCCGGTCCCGGTCCGGCGCTCGACGGTGGGGGCCACCGGCGTCGAGCTCCAGCTCGAGGGGATCGTCTTCACCGAGACCCGCATCGGTGCCTGGGTTCGGATCTCCAACCCGGGCACGGTCCTGGCGTCGATCTCGCCGACGATCGCCCCCAGCGTGATCGTCGATGACCTCGGCAACCGATATCCGCTGATCCTTCCCGAAGGTGCCGGTTCGATCGACATCCCCGCCGGGACGGCCCGCAGTGGCGTGCTCTCGTTCGGCGGACGCATCCACCCTGATGCAGCCACCCTCAGCATGGGGCTCAACGCCGGTCAGCGTGGTGACACGGGGACGCGCACCGTCGTGTACCCGCAGCTGGTGGTCGAGGACATCTCCCTGGCCGGGCAGGCCACCGCCGCCGCCCTCCCCGACGCCATCCAGGCCGACGCCACGATCCCCCATCCGAACGGCGTCGAGGTCGGTCTGGGGCGCCTGAGCTTCGGCGCGACCGAGAGCCAGGCCGAATTGGTGATCTCGAACCCGGGTGATCGAGCGGTCGCACTGGCCGGGGCTCCCACCGTGCTCATCGACGATCTCGGCAACGCCTACCCGCTCGTACCTCCGGCCGGCAACAGCGGGTTGGTGGTGGAGGCTGGGACCAGCCTGGAAGGGACCTTCGTGTTCTCCGGCCGGATCGACGACCGGGCCACCCTCGTCAGACTCGTGGTCAACGCCGGGGAATCGACCACGGATCCCGGCACCCTGCTGCCTTCGATGGAGTTCGGCCCCTTCGAGCTCACGAGGAGCGACGACATCGCCGAGCCCGTCGAGGCCCGGGTGTTCGCGGTCGGGCCCCGGAGCCGCCTCGTCGACGACATCCTCGCCGACTCCCAGGTCGATCGGATCACCCAGACCCTCGAGCAGTTCGGGGCGAGCGAGGTCGACGGCGGGTTCAGCCTGACGTTGCCAGATGCCATCCTGTTCGACTTCGGCAGCCGGGACCTCCGGCCCGACGCCGCCCAGGCGCTGACGCTGGTGGCCGAGGTGCTGCGCTACTTCGAGGGGGACGCCGTGATCGTGGTCGGCCACACCGATTCCATCGGGAGCGAGGCGTTCAACCAGCGGCTGTCGGAGCAGCGCGCCGAAGGTGTCGCCGCCGCGCTCGTGGGCGACCACGACATCCCGTCCGAGCGTCTCACCGCCGAGGGTCGGGGTGCGAGCGAGCCGGTCGCCGCGAACACGAATCCGGATGGTTCCGACAACCCCGAGGGTCGTCAGCTCAATCGGCGGGTCGAGATCGTGGTTCTCACCGACCGCCCCCTGCCCGGATCGTGAGCGCTTCATTGAGCAACCGTATGTCTCCCGTCCCCTCCGTTGCTCAATGATGAGCGGGTGGGCCGTCCCCCTTCCCCGGGCGGGTCGGGAGCGGCCGTGAGCCCGGTCCCCGCCGTCGACGACCGGCTGCCCGAACGCGCCCGCGTCGTCGTGGTCGGTGGCGGCATCATCGGGTGCAGCGTCGCCTACCACCTAGCCTGCGAGGGATGGGGCGACGTGCTGCTCCTCGAGCGCGATCGGCTGACCTCGGGGACCACCTGGCACGCAGCCGGCCTGATGGTCACCTTCGGCTCGACATCGCAGACCTCCACCTCGATGCGGATGTATACCCGCGACCTGTATGCCCGGCTCGAGTCGGAGACCGGCCTCGCCACCGGGTTCAAGCCGGTGGGCTTCGTGGAGCTGGCCACCGAGCCCGACCGTCTCGAGGAGTTTCGGCGGGTGGCGGCCTTCAACCGCCACTGCGGAGTCGACGTCCACGAGATCTCGGCGCGTGAGGTCGCCGACCTGTTCCCCCTCGCCCGCACCGACGACGTTCTGGCCGGCTTCTACGTCCCGGGTGACGGGCGAGTCAACCCGGTGGATGCGACCATGTCCCTCGCGATGGGGGCCCGCCTCCGGGGAGTGCAGGTGATCGAGGGGGTCCCGGTCACCGGGATCCTCTCCCAGAACGGGGCCGTGACCGGGGTCCGCACCTCCCGAGGCGACATCGAAGCCGAGTACGTCGTGAACTGCGCCGGGATGTGGGCGAGACAGCTCGGCGAGCTCGCCGGGGTCGAGGTGCCGCTCCAGGCGGCCGAGCACTACTACCTCATCACCGACCAGGTCCCCGGCATCTCCGGCTCGTGGCCGGTGATCGAGGACCCGGCGTCGTACGGCTACTACCGGGAAGAGGTGGGTGGCCTCATGATCGGCCTGTTCGAGCCGGTCTGCGCCCCCTGGAAGGTCGAGGGCGTGCCCGTCGACGCCTCCTTCGTCGAGATCCCCCCCGACTGGGACCGCATGGGCCCCTACGTCGAGAAGGCGATGGGCCGGGTCCCAATCGCCAAGGACCTCGGGATCCGGACCTTCTTCTGCGGCCCCGAGAGCTTCACTCCCGACCTCGCCCCGGTGGTAGGCGAGGCACCCGAGCTCCGGAACTTCTTCGTGGCGGCGGGTCTCAACTCGATCGGGATCCTCACCGGCGGGGGCCTGGGCCGGCTCGTGGCCCGGTGGATCGTGGACGGGCGGCCGGATGCCGACATCACCGGGATGAACATCGACCGGCTCCACCCGTATCAGTCCACCCCCCGCTACCGGGCGACCCGCACGGTGGAGTCTCTGGGCCTCGTCTACCAGTGCCACTACCCCTATCGGTCGATGCAGACCGCCCGGGGGGTCAAGCTGTCACCCCTTCATGGCCGATTGGCCGCACGCGGCGCCATCTTCCGTGATGTGAGCGGTTGGGAGGGGGCCGACTGGTACTCGCCCACCGGGGCCGAGCCCGCCCCCGAGGCACTGTCGTGGGGGCGCCGCGACTGGTTCCGCCACTGGCAAGCCGAACACGAGACCGTACGCGGGGGTGTCGGGCTGATCGACATGTCGTTCATGTCGAAGTTCGGGGTGGAGGGCAGCGATGCCGGGCGCCTGCTGGAGTGGCTCTCGGCCAACCGGGTGGATGGCGATCCCGGGACGATCACCTACACCCAGTGGCTCAACGACGGCGGCACGCTCGAAGCCGACCTCACGGTCACCAAGCTCACGGGGGACCGCTTCCTGGTGGTGGCCACGGACACCGCCCACCGTCACGTCGAGACCTGGCTGCGCCGGCATGCAGGCGAGCTCGACGTGTCGATCACCGACCTGACCTCCGGGCTCGCCCAGATCAACCTCCAGGGTCCCGAGTCCCGGCATCTCCTCCAGGCCGCCACGTCGGTCGACCTCTCCAACGAGGCCTTCCCGTTTCGGGCAGCCCGTGAGATCGACGTGGGCTTCGCCAGGGTGCTCTGTGCTCGGATCACCTACGTGGGCGAACTGGGATACGAGCTATACGTACCGGCCGAGCAGGCGGTCCACGTCTACGACCGGATCGTGGCAGCCGGCGAGCGGTACGGGCTCCGGCACGTCGGGCTGAAGGCGCTGGGGAGCCTCCGGATGGAGAAGGGGTACCGGGACTACGGCCACGACATCGACAACACCGATACCGTCGACGAGGCGGGGCTGGGTTTCGCGGTCGCCATGGACAAGCCGGGCGGCTTCTTGGGCCGCCCGGCGGTGGAGGCCGCCAGGTCGGAGGGGCCGCCCACCCGACGGCTGGTCCAGATGCTCGTGAAGGACCCCGATCCGCTCATGTTCCACGCCGAGGTGGTGTGGCGCGACGGCGCGCCGAGTGGCTACGTGAGGGCAGCTTCGTACGGCTTCACCCTGGGCGGCGCCGTGGGGCTCGCCATGGTCGACGTGGGCGGTCGGCCGATCACCCAGGCTGCCCTCGACGGGGCCGCATGGGAGGTCGACATCGCCGGACGGCGACACCACGCCGTGGCCTCGATCCGACCGCTGTACGACCCGAGGGGTGACCGGGTTCGCGGATGATCCGGCGCCACCGACGGGTGGGAGTCAGCACTCACTCGTCGGAAGCAGAGTGGCCGGTGACCGGTGTCGTCACGTCCACATCATCGGCGACGGCCTCGGGGCCCGGCTCATCGGACGGCCCTCCCCGGCCTGCACGCATGTGCTCGAGCCGGTCGGCCATGGTCCGTCGGGGCGGAGGGGGTCCGTCTGGATAGGGTTCCAGGTCGGCGAGTCGTGCCAGCACGTAGCGGAGCACCTCCCGCCCCGAGGCGACCACCGGTACCGCCACGATCGCCCCGAGCACGCCGGCGGCGCTGAAGCCGACGAGGATCCCGACCAACACCGCCAGCGGCGACACGGCCATCGTCTCGCTCATGACCCGCGGGGTGATGACGCTGCTCTCGAGCTGCTGGATGAGGATGTAGACGCCCACCACGATCATGGCGAAGACCAGGTTGCTCACCGAGAATCGGGTCGAACCCTGGAACAGTGCCACCGTGCCGGCGACCGCCCCGGCGAAGATCGGGCCGAAGGTCGGGACGATGTTGAAGAACCCGCCGATGATCCCGATGATGAGAGCCCCGGGCAATCCCAGGATGAACATGGCGATCACGCTGATCACACCCACGATGAAGGCCACCGTGAGCTGACCCCGGAGGTAGTCGGTCCAGACCCGGGACATCCGGGCACCCAGGATTTGCATCTCGGGCTGGTAGGGCTCCGGCACGAGCGAGTATGCGCTCTGGCGGGCACCGTGGGCTCCGAGCGCCAGATAGATCGAGATGATCAACGCCATCAGGCTGCTCGTGATGAACCCGATGATCCCGGTGAACACGGCCCCCGTGACGCTCCACGCCCCCGAGAAGAGCGAGCCGAGATCGAAGTCGAACCCGCCCCCACCGGACTCGATCGCCTCGATGATCGGATCGATCGACGAGCTCAGGTCGATGGTGGCTCCGAGGAAGACGATGGTTCGGAACGACGACAGCGTCCCGACAATCCACTCCGAGAACGAGGTGGCGATCTCGGTGAGATCGAGCGCCGCCGCCGATCGGACGAGTGCCGGTACCAAGACGATGGGGATGGCAACGAGCACGCCGAGCAGCAGCAGATAGGTGACCGCCACTGCCAGAGCCCTGGGAAGCCGCAACCGACGGTGCAAGACCTCGATGAGCGGACTCAACACCAGCGTCAACAGTGCGCCGATCACGACCGGGGCGAGGATCCCCCTGGCGAGGTAGACCACGAACCCGCCGACGACGATGAGACCAACGACCACGAGACGCTTGGTGGTGGGGCTCCACGAAGTGGACATGGGATCAGCGTACCGGTGCGGCCCTCGACGCAACGGCCGGGCCTCGGCACACCCTGCCGGCGTGCGGCCGTCAGCCGAACGTGCCCGACACCGGGAGCCAGGACGGGTTGCCGAGGTACAGCGAGCGATCGGCGACACCCTGGGTGTTGGTGTGCCGGAAGAAGAAGCGGGCCTCGGAAGGCCGGAAGAGCGCCGGCGTCGAGAACCCGGCGCCAGTCCAGTCGCCCGCGACCAGACGATCCTGCGGGTCGCCGAAGAGGAACTGGAGGTCCGCCACGCCTTGGGTGTGTGAGTTCCGGAAATACACGAGACCGGTGCTCTCACGGTGGAGCCCGATCGTGTCGACGCCGTCGCCATCGAAGTCGCCGGCGAACGGCTTGTCGCCGGGGTTGCCGAAGTAGTAGCTCACCTCGGCGGCCCCCAGACCGGCACTCCCAGACCCCAGTCGGTTGACGATGTAGACGCGCCCCTCGCTCGGGCGGTACAGGGAGACCGTGTCACAGCCGTCTCCGTTGAAATCGCCGGCGATGGGGATGTCGCCAGGGTTCCCGAAGTAGAAACGGACGTCGGCGATCCCCTGCGTGTTCGAGTTGCGGAGATACACGTACCCGTCCGACCGCCGGTAAAGGCCGGGCGTGTCGATTCCGTCACAATCCCAGTCGCCCATGAACGGGGTGTCGCCGGGCACGCCGTAGTAGAAGGATTCGACCGAGTCGCCTCGCCTGAGGTGCCAGATGCCCTGGCTCGGGTCGACGAGGCCGACGTCCTCACGGGCGGGCCCAAAGCGGAAGTCGCGACCGGTAGCGTACTTGAGCAACACCGCGTCGCCCGCCTCGAGCACGATGTCGGAGCGCCGTCGGGTGCCGCCGAGGTCGGCGAGAGGGAGGTCAGCGCGTACCCCGTCCACCGATCGGAGCACTCGGATTCGCCCAGGATCCATACCGGCCGGTGCCCCGGCGAAGTCAAAGGTGAGCTGGATGGTGCCCACCGAGTCCGACCCGGGGAGGGGTGGATTGGGCCGCCGAGTCGAGTGGGTGTGGCGGGCGTTCTGCACCATCACGTAGCGCTCGCCGGACTCGTCGACGAAGAAGCCGAGGAGGATCTCGAGCGGCGGCTGGCCGGGGGCCGGTGCAACACCGACCAGGAAGGGATCGCCTCCGGCTCCGGGCGACCAGGGTGCGGTGTCGATGGGCTGTTCGCTCAACGGGTGCTCGGCGCGGATGAACCGGACGTCGGTGGAGGTGAGCCGGGTCACCCCCTTGCCGAGGTTGGCCAGACGCCGGTTTATCTCGGCCACGACGCCATGCATCGGGGTGGGGGCGGCGTCCCAGGTCCCGGTCGGCTGCAGCAGGATCGAGCCGCCCCAGTCGGTCGCCGACTCGTGACCCACCGCCGCTGCCTGATAGATGAACCAGAAGTGTCCCGTGTACCCGTAGGTGAGCCCGGCCATCGCCTGCCACAGGAGGTCGGATCGGGTGTGAGTCGGCTGACAGTCGGTCTCCTGTCCGATGTAGGCATTGAGGTACTGCCAGTAGGGCACCCCCTTCGCCAACCCGGCACGGCGGAAGGTCTCCAGCACCGTGTAGTGCGACGCCTCGAAGTTGTAGTCGCCGGTGAGGACGATGTCCGCGTCGACCGAGGTGACGTAGCGGGCGACCAGGTCGTGGACGTCGGGGACCCAGTAGGTCAGGTTCGTGAAGAGGAGCGCGCCGGCATCGAACGCCCGCACTCGGTCGATCCCGGCTGCCACCTGGTCCATCTGGGCCACGGTGTTGGGCTCGTCGCCCACCTGGAACCCACGTCGTCCCGGTGTGCCTGGCCCGAGGCCGCCGATCACCCGACCCGTGTCGGCGAACCCCGATCCGGTCCACGCCAGCGAGGTGCCGTCCGGCGACAGCCAGGTGACAAAGCCCATGCCCCGGCGATGGCGCAGCCATGACTCGACCTGTTCCGGCCCGTCCATCCACTGGTGGACGACGTTCGCCCCGAACCCGTCGACGTATCGGTCCACGACGGTGCGGGGCGGATTGGGCACGGTGGCCACGAGGGCGGAGATGGGCATCGGATGACGGCGGAGGAACTCGTGCCCCCTCGTGCCCGGGTGGGCGGCCTGCGGGTAGAGGGGCGCGGGCCGGATCGAGGTGGCCTCGAGGGTGCCAGGGCAGGGGGGCACCTGGCCTTCGGCTCCGGGCCCGGGCCCGACCACGAAGGCGATCCCGAGCAGGACCACGGCGAGCCATCGCAGGCGATTGCCGGGCGACACCGGGGGAACCCTAGGCAGAGCCGTGGGGGGTGCCAACCGAGGCGGCAGGATGGGATCCGGCCGATTCTGCCGTCAGGCTCGGCGCACCAATGGTGCCACCTTCGTGCCCAGCAATTCGATGGAGCGGAGAACCTGGTCGTGTGGGAGTGTCCCGACGCTGATGTGGAGCATGAACCGGTCGATCCCGAGGATCTCCCTCCACCGGAGGATCTTGGCGGCCACCGCCTCGGAGTCGCCCAGGACCAGCGATCCTGCCGGGCTGCGCATGGTCTCGTACTGGAGCCGGGTCATGGCGCCCCACCCCCGCTCTCGGCCGATCTGGCTCATCGCCACGGCGTACGGGTCGTAGTACTCCTCGGCCGCCTGCTCCGACGAATCGGCGACGTACCCGTGGGCGTGCACCGCCAGCGGGGCCACGGCGGGATCGTGCCCGGACTCGGCGAGCGATCGGCGGTGGAGGTCGGCCAGGACGGCGAAGCGATCGGGGCTCCCGCCGATGATGGCGAGTGCCACCGGAAGACCCCTCGTCCCCGCCCGCACGATCGACGGGGGACTCCCGCCCACCGCCACCCAGATCGGGAAGGGCTCCTGCTGGGGCCGTGGAAAGACGGGCTGACCCTCGAGCGGGGCGCGGAACCTGCCCGACCAGGTCACCCTCTCCCGGTCGCGGATCGCCAGCAGCAGGTCGAGCTTCTCGGCGAACAACTCCTCGTAGTCGGACAACGAATACCCGAACAGTGGGAAGGACTCGATGAACGATCCCCGGCCCACGAGGAGCTCGGCCCGGCCGGACGAGAGCAGGTCGAGCGTGGCGTACTGCTGGAACACCCGCACCGGGTCATCCGAGGACAGGACCGACACCGCCGGGGTGAGCCGGATCCGGTTCGTGCGACCCGCCGCCGCCGCCAGCACCACGGCCGGGGCGGACGCCGCAAAGTCGGGCCGGTGGTGCTCCCCCACCCCGTAGACATCGAGGCCGACCTGCTCGGCCAGCTCGACCTCGGCCAGCACCTGGCGCAAACGCTCACCGTGTCCGATCGTCTGGCCGGTGACCGGATCGGGGTACGTCTCTGCGAAGGTGGTGATCCCGAGTTCCATCGTCGACTCCATGGGGTTCGACCGATGAGAACCCCGGTAGACGGGCGGGGATTCCCGGAACGGATCCGTCCGCTCGCCTGTCGGATCCCTTCAGCGCCCCGACGGAGTCGCGAGGTGCCGCGCCACCTGCTCGAGCTCGGCCGGCGTGGCGAGGACGGTGAGCCGGTCCCCCGCCTCGAGCACGGTGGGCCCCTGGGGAACAAGGACCTCCTCACCACGGGTCAGGAGCGCCACCCAGGTCCCGGGCGGGAGGTCGAGCTCGACCACCTGCCGCCCTACCGCCCACGAGTCCGGCGGGACGACGGCCTGGCCGAGCAGCCGCCCGGTGATCCCGCCCACCATGATCTCTTCACGCTCGCCCGTCCGATCGGGGCCGGGAGCCTCGAGGCCGAGGAATCGGGCGACCGGCGGGATGGTCGTCCCCTGCAACGCCACCGAAAGGAACACGACGAAGAACACGGCGTTGAAGATGGTGTCGGCGCCCTGCACCCCGGCAGCCAGCGGGAAGGTGGCGAGGATGATCGGGACGGCACCCCGGAGACCGACCCACGAGACCAGCCAACGCTCCCGTGCATTCCACGACCTCCCGAGCAACGACAGCCACACCGCCACCGGCCTGGCCACCAGCATGAGGACCGCAGCGAGCGCCAGGCCCGGTCCGGCCACCGACGGCAGCTGGGAGGGGAAGACGAGCAGCCCGAGGATCAGGAACATGGCGATCTGCATGAGCCAGCCGATGCCGTCATGGAATCGGGTCAGGCTCCGCTTGTGGATGAACCGATGGCGAGCCATGGTGATCCCCGCCAGGTACAGGGCGAGGAACGGGCTCCCCCCCACGGCCGCGGTCGTCGAGAAGATGCCGAGGACGATCGCCACGGTGAGGACGGGGTAGAGCCCCTCGTACTCCAGCCGGAGCCAGTTGACGAGCCGCACCGCCAGCAAGGCCAGCACGATCCCGGTGACCGCCCCAAGGGTCATCTGGCGGACGAAGAGCCAGGCGAACCCGACGACCGACGCATCCGGCTGGGTGACGAGGGCGGTGAAGCCGATGGTGAGGAAGACGGCCATCGGGTCGTTGCTGGCCGACTCCAACTCGAGGAGCGGCCGCAGCCTGCCGCGCAGGCCCATTCCCCGGGACCGCAGCACCGAGAACACGGCGGCGGCGTCGGTCGAGGAGATGATCGCGCCGACGAGCAGGCCCAGGGCGATCGGGATGTCGAAGATGACCGATGCCGCCAAGCCCGCCACGAGGGCGGTGATCACGGTGCCGGCGGTGGCGAGTACCACCCCCGGCCCGAGCACCGGGCGAACGGCGTGCCAGCGTGTGTCGAGACCACCCGCAAACAGGATGAAGGCGAGGGCAATCGAGCCGACCTCGGACGCCAGCTCGGCGTCGGTGAACTCGATGCCTCCCGGGCCGTCCGAGCCGGCGAGCATCCCGAGGGCGAGGAACAGCAGGAGCGCGGGGATGCCGAACCTGCCCGAAACCTTCCCGCCCACCACGCTGAACAGCAGGAGGATGGCGACGACGAACAACGGCCCGATCGGTGGCATTGGCGAGGCACCTCGACGGTGGAGTGCCGATCCTATCCGACCGCCCCGGCCGGATCTCGGCCCCTCGGCCGGGCTAGGGGACGACTCGGCGGCGCCCGGCCCGATATCGGCGGATGAGGGCGTTGGTCGAGGCGTCGTGAGAGAGCTTCGGCTCGGCGTCGGCGGTGAGCTCGCCGATGATCGTGCCGGCCATGGCCTTGCCCAGCTCGACTCCCCATTGGTCGAACGAGTTGATCCCCCACACGACGCCCTGGGTGAACACCTTGTGCTCGTAGAGGGCGATCAGCTGACCGAGGACCGCGGGGGTGAGCCTGGGGCCGAGGATCACCGAGGTCGGCCGGTTCCCGGGGAAGGAACGGTGGGGGACGAGCTCGGGCGCGACGCCCGCCGCCGCCACCTCCTCCTCCGTCCTTCCGAAGGCGAGCGCCTCCGCCTGCGCAAACAGGTTGCCGATCAAGAGGTCGTGCTGGCCTCCGAGGTCGGCGGCCGGCTCGATGAACCCGATGAGGTCGGCGGGGATCACGGTGGTTCCCTGATGAAGCAACTGATAGAAGGCGTGCTGGCCGTTGGTCCCGGGCTCGTCCCACACGACCGGGCCGGTGTCCAGGTCGACCGGGGAACCGTCGATGCGGACCCGCTTGCCGTTCGACTCCATGTCGAGTTGCTGCAGATAGGCGGGGAACCGCTCCAGATCCTGGGCATACGGAAGCACGGCGTAGGTCGGATAGGCCAGCACGTTGCGATACCAGATCCCGATGAGCCCGAGGAGAACCGGCAGGTTCTGCTCGAAAGGCGCGCGTCGGAAGTGGATGTCGACCGCCCGAAAGCCGGCGAGCATGTCCGTGAAGGCGTTGGGGCCGATGGCGATCATGAGCGAGAGGCCGATCGCCGAGTCCATCGAGTAGCGCCCGCCCACCCAATCCCAGAACCCGAACATGTTGGAGGGGTCGATCCCGAAGGACGAGACCTCCTCGGCGTTCGTCGACACGGCCACGAAATGACGGGTCACCGCTCGCTCGTCGCCCAGCGCCCCGACCAGCCATGCCCGGGCGCTGCGAGCGTTGGACAGTGTCTCCAGGGTGGTGAAGGTCTTCGAGGCGACGACGAAGAGCGTCGACGCGGCATCGACGTCGGCGAGCACCGCTGCGAGTTGGGCCGGATCGATGTTCGAGACGAACCGGCACTCGATCTCGGGATGGACGTACGGTCGCAGCGCCCGGTAGGCCATGGCCGGGCCGAGGTCCGATCCACCGATCCCGATGTTGACGACGTAGCGAATCCGATTCCCGGTGTGACCGGTCCACGCCCCCGACCGGACCCGCTCGGCGAAGTCGGCCATCCGGCCCAGTACCTCGTGCACGTCCGGCACCACGTCGGTCCCGTCGACGGTGAACCGGTCGCCCGGCGCCGCCCGCAGCGCGGCATGAAGAGCGGGACGGCCCTCGGTGGGGTTGACGCGCTCGCCTTCGAACATGGCCTCGATCCGCTCGGCCAGTCCCGCCCGGCGGGCCACGGCGGCGAGCAAGGCGATCGTCTCGTCCCCGACGAGGTGTTTCGACAGGTCGGCCACCAGGTCGCCTGCCTCGACCGTGAGGCGGCCGGCTCGATCCGGGTCCTCGGCAAACGCCCGCCGCAGGTCGACCGCCTGATCGGCGTGTCCGACGAGGGCGTGCCACTCGGCGGTCTCGGTGATTCGGATCATCGCTTGCCTCCTCGCCCCCCGGGTTGGGCTCGAGCGGTGGTCGAGCCGGTCATCGGGTGATCCACTCGCCCACCAGCCCTCCCGCCGCCTCCGGGCCCCAGCTCCCCCGCCGGTAGGACATGGCCGGAGGATGATCGCCGAGCAGCGGATCGACGATCCGCCACGCCTCCATCACGCCGTCCCGGCGGGCAAACAGGGCCTGATCGCCCCTCAGGACATCACCGATCAGACGGTCGTAGGCCTCCCGCCCGGACGGTCGATCGTGCTCGAGGTGGAGGTCGACCGGGCCCGACACCATCTCCGCGCCGGGAACCTTGGCCTGCATCGACAACACGATCTCATCGTCGGGCTTGGTTCGAAACGTCAGACGGTTGGGACCTGGCCGGCACTCGGTGTCGGCGAACAGAGGTCGGGGTGGGGATTGGAACTCGACAACCGCCTCGGTGACGGTCCGAGCAAGGCCCTTGCCGGCCCGGATGATCCAGGGCACCCCGGCCCATCGCCAGGAGTCGATCTCCAGCCGGAGTGCGACATAGGTCTCGGTGTCGGAACCGGGAGCAACGCCCGACTCGCCGGAGTACCCCTCGTACTGGCCGCGCACGATGTCATGCCCACTGGGGGCGCCGACCGCCTTCAGCACCTTCACCCTCTCGTCTCGCAGGGCGTCGGGATGTTCGGACACGGGAGGCTCCATCGCCAGCAGCGACAGCACCTGGAGGAGATGGTTCTGGACGACGTCGCGGACGGCCCCGACCGTGTCGTAGAACGACCCACGCCCTTCGACCCCGAAGTCCTCGGCCATCGTGATCTGGACCTGAGCCACATAATGCCGGTTCCAGATCGGCTCGAGGATCGTGTTGGAGAACCGGAAGATCATGAGGTTCTGGACGGAATCCTTGCCGAGGAAGTGGTCGATCCGAAAGACCCGCTCCTCGGGGAAGTGACGGTGCACGATGTCGTTGAGTTGCATCGCCGAGGTGAGGTCACGGCCGAAGGGCTTCTCGAGCATCAGCCGCCCACCCTCGTTGAGCCCGACCGAGGCCAAACCCTCGATGACGCGGTCGAAGAGCGAAGGTGGGATCGCCAGGTGGAACACGGGGCTGGAGTGCCCGGCGAGGCGCTCGGTGATGCGAGCGTAGGTGGCGGGATCGCGGTAGTCGCCGGACACGTAGCAGAGGCGCTCGGCGAGGCTCTCGAGCACCGCCTCGTCCACGACCGTACCGTCGGCTTCAAGCGCCTCCCTGGCCACCCGCCGGAGGGTTGCATCATCCCAGTCCCGGGTTGCCACTCCCACGACCGGGATGTCGAGGCGCCCGGCGGCGGTCAGGTCGTACAGAGCAGGGAACAGCTTCTTGCGGGCGAGGTCGCCACTGATCCCGAACAGGACCAGCGCATCCGAAGACTCGCCCATCGGCCGATACCCCGATTCCATGCGAGACCGATCATGCCAGGCTCGAGGAACTGGGCGATCGAGCGAACGATCGCAAGGCACTCGGCACGAACGGTTCGGCCCGGGCGACCCGATCTGCCGGTTGTGGGGTCGGGCACCTGCAACCGACGCAACCGTGGTTCGGGTGACGCGCCGGCAGGCTCGACCGGTGCACGTGGCTCCGACTCGGGCGTGCGGAAGCATGGATGAACCGGCGATCGAGAGCACCGGCAGGAGGCCCGCCCCGATGAACGCCACCGTGGCGGCGAGGGCGGCCTTCTCGCCGAGGATGCCCCGTACACGGTGAGCAGCGGGCCTCGCAGCGTCTCACCTCGCAAGATGCAGGCCGATGTGCTCGTTGGCATGACACTCGGCCCGGGAGCCGGTGCTCGAGCTGCAGGCCGGGGGACGGTGGTCCCCGCTCGAGGGACCCCGGGCCTATGCGCCCAGCTGCATGCCGGAAGGACCAGGCGAGCTCCGAACCTCCAGGCGCCTGGCGGTACCGGAACGACCGCCCGCCTCTATCCGAGGAGGCGCACCGCGGCGAAGGCGACGACGCCGCCTGCCACCAGGTAGCCGGCTGCCACCCAGAGGGTGGTCACCAGCACCCGGCCCTCCTGCCCCGATCCCCCGACGACCGCGGTCGCGGCGATGACGTTGTGCGGGCAGATCATGTTCCCGGCCGCCGCCCCGAACCCCTGCGCACCCACCAGCGGCAGGACGGGCATGGCCAGCGTCCGGGCGGTGACGGCCTGGAAGTCGGTGAACAGGATGTTCGAGGCCGTCGCCGATCCGGTGATGAAGGTGCCAAGCGCCCCCACCACGGGCACGAACACCGGCCAGCCACCTCCGGCGACGGCAGCGGCTGCCTCGGCCAGCACCTCGATCATGCCCGAGTGGACCATCACGCGCGAGAGCCCCAGCATGGCGACGAGCGCCACCACGACCGGGCCCACCTGGACGAAGGCACGCCCGAAGGCGCCGGTCAACGCCCCCACGGGAAGGCGTTGCAGCCACCACCCGAGCAGGAGTCCGCCCATGAGCACGGTCCCCGGGTGGTAGAGGGGGGAGAAGCCTGCCCCGAACCCCCCGGGAAGGCTCCAGCTCACCTCGACTCGCTGGAGTCCCGACGCCACCCCCGGAACGAGGCGGGTCGCCAACACGAGACCCACCACCGCCAGGTAGGGGGCGCCGGCCCAGATCGCGCCTGGACCTTCCGGCTGGGGCCCGGCGTCGAGGGCGGGCCGGAAGTGGCGGACGAGCGGGACGAACACGAGGCCGCCGATGAGCGCCCCGCCGAGGGTCGGCAACTCCGGTCCGACCCACCAGGCAATGCCGAGGTACGGGGCGAGGAACAGGCCGCCGGCCGTCAAAGCGGCGGGGATCACGGTCCGGCTTCGGTCGCCGACATCCCGTGCCCGCCCGGCCAGCGCCACCACCACCAGCGCCAGGCCCACACCCAGCAGGGCGTGATAGGGCGCCGTGGCCCGGGACAGCTCGATCGCCGAGAACCCGGTCGCGGCGATCTGGGGCACGATTGGCGTGCCCACCGCCCCAAACGACACTCCGGCCGCATGACCTACCAGTGCCAGCACCACCGCGTGAACCGGCGCGAACCCCGCCCCGACCAGGAATGGGGCGGCGAGGGCGGCCGACGTGCCGAAGCCCGCCGCTCCCTCCATGAAGAGAGCGAAGAACCAGGCGATCAGCAGGGCCATCACTCTGGGATCGCCGGTCAATCGGGCGAGAGCTCCTTCGAGGACGCCCAGCGCGCCCGAGGCGATCTGCATCTGGTGGAGGGCGAGGGCAGGGACGATGATCAGCAGGATCGTGAACGCGGTGAAGAGCGCCTCCGCCATCGCCCCGCCGGTGGCAGAGGCCATCCCGACGTCGGAGGCGAAACTCTCTCCGAACGGACCCCAGGCGAGAACGAGGGATACCGCCAGGCCCACCTGACCCGCCCTCGAGGCGGGCCAGCGGAGCCCCAGCATGAGCACGAGGATGACCAGGATCGGGAGCACGGCGAGGAGGGGCATCGGCCAGAGAGGCTAGGGGCAGGGGCTGCGGTCGACCGGTGCACCCGGGGCGATCCTCAGGGAGAGCCGGAAGATGCTCCGGCCCGAGTCGTGTCGGTAGTCGAGACCACCCCCCATGAGCTCGGCCAGTTGCCGAGAGATGGTGAGCCCGATGCCGACCGATTCGGTCCGGCCCGGCCGCTCGTGGGCTCGCTCGTACAGCTGGAAGATCCGCTCCCACTCTTCGGTGGGCAGCCCGGGGCCGTTATCGGACACCGAGATCACCACGCGGTCGCCCTCGAGAGACGCGACGACCACCACATCGGCACCCCCATAGCGCTCGGCGTTGGTGAGGAGATTCCGGAGGATCTGGCGGACCCGCGCCGGATCACCCATCGCCTCGGGGAGCTCGACGGGACGCTCGGCCCTGACGCCTGATGTGAACGAACCCCCCGCCCTCAGCGTCTGGTCGATCTGCTCGAGCACGTCGACGACGGTGTCGGCGACCTCGATCGTCCCGGCCTCGGCCCGGGCGGCGACGAGGAGATCGTCGACGAGGTCCGCCATCTCCCTCGCCTGCTGCACGATGGAGCCGATCATCAAGTCCCGGGTGCCGTCGTCGAGGTCCTCTGTCTCATCGATGAGCTGGGCGAATCCGAGGATGGCGGTGAGGGGCGTCCGGATCTCGTGGCTCACCGAGGCGAGGAATCGGTTCTTCTCCTCCATGAGCTCGATCATGCGCCGCTCCTCGTTGCGATGGGCGGTGGTGTCGAGGAGAGTGAACACCGCCCTCGAGAAGTCCGGCTCCCCATCGACCACGGGCACGGCGAGGATCGAGTCGGCGTCGTACGGCTCCGCGTTGGCGGTCGAGGCGGTGAACGAGGCCTGCGACACCGCCCGCCGATTCCACACGGCGTCGAGCTGGTTCAGCCACCCCGGTTCGGAGCCGTCGTTCACGATCACCGGGTCGACCGGGCCGATCAGCTGGTCGAGCGGGAGTCCGACGGCTCGCACGGCGGCCGGGTTCGCCGCGACGATCCAGATCATCGGCACCACCGCCCGGATCGCCTCGATGTCGCCACCCAGGTACTCCCGGATGCTCGTGACGCCCTGAGCCCGGAGAGCCTCCATCCACCGCTCGAGCTCGGTGTAGTCCTGCTCCATGATCGGAATGGGTGAGATCCGGAACAGGTTCTCGAAGCTCGTCCAACCGCGCAGGCTGCGGGCCAGATCGGTACGCAGAGCCTCGGCATTCCAGGACTCCGCGTTGACGGACTCGACGAGACGTGCCCAGGCAGGGCCGGCCCGCAGGTCGGAGCGATCGAGCTCGGCGATGAGGGCCTTCAGCCGGGGATGCACCGGCCGACCACTCGCCGATGCGCTCGCGTCTCCGGACGCGAGCTGCTGCGAGGTCGAGTCGCTCGTCACGGGTGTGTTTCGGCTGATTCCGACCTGCGGTTGAGGAACCGGAGGTACGCTCCCCCCGGGTTCCGGGGCGTCAGGTCCTGGAAACCCCGAACGAAGGACAAGAAGAGGACCATTCGTGCCGATCGACGCCATCGCCGATCTGCTGCCGGCGGCCGCTGCGGTCGCCCTGAGCCCGTTCCCGATCGTGGCGATCGTCCTGATCCTGGCTGCACCTCGGGCACGCGCCGGCGGCGTGGCGTTCTCGATCGGTTGGGCCTCCGGGCTGGCCGCCGTCGCCTACGCCGTGGTGCTCGTCGCCGGGGCTGCCGGTGATGCCGGTCTCGACCGTCCCGCGGCAGCAGGCTGGCTCAAGCTCGCCCTGGGTGTCGGGTTCATCCTGACGGCAGCCAACCAGTGGCGGAAGCGACCCGACTCCACGGCCGAACCGGAGGTGCCGGGATGGATGGCCTCGCTCGACACGATCACCCCGCGACGGTCGCTCGGCCTGGGTGCGGCACTCTCCGGGGCCAACCCCAAGACCGTCGTGTTGACCCTGGCGGCGTCCGCCTCGATCGTCGAGGCGGGCCTCGACCCGGCGGGCACCGCCGTCGCCATCGGTGCCTACGTGCTGATCGGCTCGGTCACCGTGCTCGGATCCGTGGTCTTCTATCTGGTGGCTCCGGAGCGGGCCGCCGGACCGCTCGGTGCGATTCGATCGTTCATGGTCCGGCATGGCTCGGTCGTCGTGATGATCGTGCTGCTCGTCCTCGGGGCCAAGCTCCTGGGCGATGGCATCGCCCGGCTCGCCCGCTGACGGCCATGGATGCGATCCTCGGCCATTACGCAGGCGAGGGCATCGGGTTCACGCTCGTTCGTTCGGGAGGGGAGATCCTCCTCGTCTTCCCCGATGCGCCGGAGAGACACGAGCCTCGCCTCGTCCGTGACGGAGATGGCTGGCGGATTTCGGGGGGCTTCCTGGAAGGGGTCCCGGTCGGGTTCACGGACGGCGGCATGATGGCGGGGCGGATCGTCTCCCTGGAGCGAACGAACCGACCCCCCGCCAGGGAGCCCGGCTCAGGCTTGCTCGCCCCCACCTGGGTCGAGGACGCGCGGTTCACCGACCTCTGGATGTCACACCCTGCCAACGGCAGCGTTCTCGAACTCCCTCCTGGTGTCCCCTTGCACGCCTTCGTGCAATGGCTGACGGCCCGTGATGCGGTGATCTTCCACGGCTCCAACCGTCGTGACATCGACGAGTTCAGGCCCCGCCGCACCTCCACCGAGCTACGTGATCGCTGGGGTCGGGGCAACCTCGCAGCGGTGTACGGGACCCACGACGGTCTGTGGGCGATGTTCTTCGCCGTCGTGGACCGATCCCGTCTCCGGGGTTCGATCCGCAACGGGGTGACCCGGTTCTCCCGCCCCGACGGCGACCACCTCGACGTGTACCGCTTCTCGGTCAGCTCGGTCTCCCTGCCCGATCGCCCGTGGACCGAAGGAGCCCTGTACCTGCTCCCCCGGACCACCTTCGACCGACTGCCCCTGTACCCCGACGGACCGCCCTCCTGGGAGTGGGCCAGCGTCGCCCCGGTCCGGCCCCTCGCCCGGCTGCCCGTTCTCCCGGAGGACTTCCCGTTTCTCGACCGTATCGGCGGCCATGACGACGGCCCCCTGCTCGAGCTCGCCGATCTGTGGGACCGCGTGTACGCCGCCACGGTGGAGGCCGAGCCCGTGGGCGGGGGCTACCGCATGGTGGTGGATTTGGAGCCCACGGTGCTCGATCGCTGGTCGTCGCTGCTCACCGAGTTCCATCCGCAGGCCGCCGTTCGGATCGACCTGGCCACGCAGCCTCCCACCGTGCAGCTCTCCGGCCCCCCGGCGTTCCTCCAGGTCCACGATCCAACGGCCGGTCGACGGGCCCGAGGAGGTTGATCCCGATCCCGTCCGCGACCGTCGGTGTCGGGGGATCGCTCGGCCCTCGGCCTGGGCCCTGCAGGCGAGCCGACCTCGTGGCTCGGCGAGTGCGATCGGGAGCAAATGCCGCCACCCGGCTGCGCCGGCCCCTTCCAACGGCGTGAACAGGTATCCGGCCCGGGCATCCATCGTCGACCAGCGACAGGAGCATCCCACCATCAACCATGGACCAGCTGTAGACGCCCGGCGACTCCCCACAGATGGCGTCCGTCTCGAACGTCAAGGTGTTGCCACTGGCCAAGCACGTTCCCGCGGTCTCCACGTCGATGCAATCGGAGGGGTTGTCGAACGTCCCGGTATAGGTGCCGTCGTCGCGGAACTCGATCACCTTCACCGTCCCCCGCTGGCAGGTGTTGGTCCAGACACCGGTCGGGAAGACCGCCTCGGCCTCTCCGCCGCCAGCCCGAGGCCGGCACCGACCATCGTCACCATCCAGCGGCGCATGACGAGCTCCTTTGCCGCCCCCATCGTCCCGGACGGCGCTCTAGGAATCGTCTAGACGGAGTCGGCGCCGGATCGGCCGGCGACAGGATCGTGTTGGGCTGTCGCGCAGGTCTGGACCAAGCACTCCCCCGGAAGGGGGCGACCCCGGGCCGAACAGCGCACCGGCCTCAGCGGCGGGAGCTCGGACGGCGCTCGGGCCGGCCTGGCTTCGGCTCGGGCTCGGGGGGAGGCCGCGGGTACCGCCGCTCGAGGGCGACGGCGATCGGCGAGGCGGTGAACACCGACGAGTAGGTGCCGATCACGATCCCGATCAGCAGGGCCAGGGCGAAGTCCCCCAGCGTGTCGCCGCCCAGGAAGTACAGGCTGACCAGGATGAGGAGGGTGCTGAGCCCGGTGTTGATCGTGCGCGGAATCGTCTCCAGGCAGGCGTCGTTGGCGATCTCCTCGATCGGATCGTCAGGCCGCAGGCCGATCCGCTCGCGAATGCGGTCGAAGATCACCACCGAGTCGTTCACCGAGTAGCCGATCACGGTGAGGAGAGCGGCCAGGAACACGCCGTTGAACGACTTGTCCAGCCAGGCGAAGAGCCCGATCAGGATGGCGACGTCGTGGACCATCGCGACCACCGCACCCACTGCCAGCGTCCAGCGGAAGCGGATCGCCAGGTAGGCGAGCTGGACGAGTACCGCGATGCCGAGGGCGATGAGCGCCCGATTGCGGAGCTCGTCGCCCAGAGTCGGCCCCACGAACTGGTCGCGAACCAGGTCCGCCGAACCGCCGGCGGCCTCGACCGACTCGACGAGGAACTGCTCGCCGGCCTCGTCGAGATCCCCGGTGCGGACCACCACGTTGCCCGAGCCCGACTCCTGGATGAGGGCCCGAGGCAGGCCACCTTCGGCCAGGGTCGAGCGAAGCTCGTCGATGTCGACGGGCTGCTCGGTGGAGAACTCCAGCAACCTCCCGCCGACGAACTCGATCCCGAGATTGACACCGGCGACGAAGAGCCCGGCCAGCGCCACGATCACGGCGACGGCGGACACCGCCAGCCAGCGGCGCCAGTGGCCCAGCAGATCGGGACGGGCCGACTTGATCCAGTCCTGGAAACGCTGGCCGACGGTCATGCCCATCGGCCGGGGACGATCGATCCCGAAGACGCCGACGAGGATCTCGAGGAGGACTCGGGTGACGACGAGGGCCGAGAACATCGACACGACGACTCCGACGCTGAGCGTCACCCCGAATCCGCGAACCGCTCCGGAAGCGTAGAAGAACAACAGGACGGCGGCGAGCAGCGTCGTGACGTTCGCATCGGCGATGGCGGACCAGGCTCGCGAGAACCCGGCCACGATCGACTCCCCGATCGACGAGCCGGCCCGGTGTTCTTCCTTGGCACGCTCGTAGACCAGCACGTTGGCGTCGAGCGCCATCCCGATGGCCAGGACGAACCCGGCGATGCCCGGGAGTGTCAGGGTTGCGCCGATCGAGACGAGGGCGGCGTAGGAGATCACGGCGTACGCACCCAGGGAGAGGGCGGCGGCGACCCCCATCAGCCGGTAGAACCCGATCATGTAGAGGATGGTGAGGGCAGCGCCGATGAGCGCCGCGTCGACGCTGGCGGAGATGGCGGTGACGCCCAGGGACGGGCCGATGGTCCCCCGTTCGATCACCTCGACCGGGACCGGCAGGGCGCCGGCCTGGATGAGAGCCGCGAGCTCACGGGCCTCGTCCTCGGCGAAGCCGCCCGTGATGATCGTCCCGCCGCCGGTGATGCCCACGCCACAGGCCACGTCGAACGCCACCGAGGGGCTGGAGATCACCTCGTCGTCGAGGACGATGGCGATGCGGCGGGCCGGATCGGCGGGCCCGGCGCAGGCGGCCTCGGAGGTGAGCTCGGCCCAGGCGGTTGCGCCCTCGCGGAAGAACTGGAGGGAGACGACCCATTGGGCGGATGCCTGGGCATCGAAGAGCGGGATGGCCGCCTCGACCTGCTCTCCCGAGACGGCCACGGGCCCGAGCACGAGGTCCTCGCCCGGGTTCCCCGGGAGCACCAGGCCCTCCACGTCGTCGGGGACCTGACCCGACGGGTACGAGCCGATGACCGGATGGAAGGTCAGCTGGGCGGTGCGGCCGATCGCCTCCACCGCTTCGTCTGGATCCTCCAGACCCGGCAGCTCCACGATGATCCGCCGGTCACCGGAGAGCTGCAGGCTGGGCTCGGCCACCCCGATGGCGTCGACCCGGCGGCGGAGCACCTCGAGGGTGCGGGCGGTGACCTCGGCATCGACCTGGACGTCGGGGGTGTCCTGGGCCTCCAGCACGATCTGGGTACCGCCCCGCAGGTCGAGGCCGAGCCGGATCGGGTTCTGGAGGGCGACGTAGATGGAGGCGCCGACGACGGCGAGCGTGAGGAAGAGCCTCCACTTGGACACCTTGATCAAGACAGCCACCTCGGGAGGCGGGACGCGAGGAGTCAGGCTACCGGCTAGACACCGCGACGTCGCCGGTCTGCGGCGAGGGGGGTAGACCGCAGAGGTGGCGCCGCGCCGCATCTGCGGACGGAACCGAGCCCCACCTCAAACGTCGAGCCCGGCAGCGAACCCGAGCCGGTTCGTCCGGCTGAAGACGCCCCTCGGCCACCACCCTTCCCGCCAGCGGGAGTGGCGTCTCGTTGAGGACCACCACCTGCACGGGTCCGGTGGAGATGTGCGCCTCGAGCGCCCCCGGCCGGCCGCAGTGCCAGGTCGAGGTGATCCTGGCGGGGTATCGAGTCGTCGACGCAGAGGGCCACGTCGACGTCGGAAGGCGTGTCGGCCTCGCCCCGGGCGTGAGAGCAGAACAGGTCGGCCAAGCGAACCGGCTCGTCCTCGAAGACCGAGCCGGCGTCGCCAGAGGTCCGCCGGGGCTCGTGGATGCATCGTACGGTGCCACGGCGGGTGATCCGGGAAGCTGGCAAGCTGAGGTCGGGGATCTGGATCGGGTTCGCTGGTGGGACTTCCGCCGGGCACAGAACCTCTCCGCCGCCATGTACCGGTGCCACTTCTGTGACGGCCCGCTCCCCGCCCTCTCCGAGCACATGCTGGTCGTTCCCGAAGGCGATGGCGCCCGCCGCCGGCACGCCCACGTCGAGTGCGTCGCCGTCGCCCGGGAGGCAAGCCGGCTGCCCACCCGGGACGAGTGACGCGCCTCGACGCGAGGCCACGGCGCGGGTGGCGACGGATCTTCGGCGGATGACGAGCGGCTGCCGGCCGGGACCTCACCGTCGAACGTCGCTCTCGACCCCGATCTCGGTCGCCTTGACCGCCACCCAGACCCCGGTCCCGGCCTCCAGCCCCAACTGGTCACCGGCGTCTCGGGTGATCTCGACCGTGATCGGCAGCGGCGGGCCGGTACGAAGCCGAACCCGATCTCCCAGCCGTTCGAGACGGTCGACGGTTGTCTCCCAGCAGTTGCGCGGGCTCCCCTCCGGCCGGGAGCGATGGACCGACACGGCCACGGCGGGAATGGTGACCAGCACCGGACCCTCTGTCTCCCGATCGGCGACGTGGAGCACGTGAGAGCCGACGTGGACGTCACCGCCCGAGGCGCTGCCGACGAGGAGGTTCGCCCCCGCCAGGTCTGCGGCGTACCGGGTCTGGGGAATCAGCCGGATGTCCTCGGGACTCCCGGATTGCGTGACCGCTCCATGCTCGAGGACGTGGATCTCGTCGGCGAGGATGAACGCCTCGGCGGGGTCGTGGGTCACGAAGAGGGTGGGGATCCGGCGGCGGTGGGCCAGGTCCCTGACGAGGAGACGAAGGCGGTGCCGAACCGGCTGATCGAGGGCGTTGAACGGCTCGTCGAGGAGCAGCACCCTGGGCTCACCGGCCAGCGCCCGCGCCAGCGCGACCCGCTGGGCCTGGCCTCCGGAGAGCTGGTGGGGATGCCGGCCGGCCCAATCGTCCCCCTCGACCTCCTCGAGCCAGCGCATCGCCTCGTCCCGGCGCCGCGACCTGCTCCCGTCGCGCACGGCGAGCGCAACGTTGTCGAGGATGCTCCGATGAGGCAGCAGGAGCGAGTCCTGGAACACCATGCCCACCCTTCGCGCCTGGGGCGGCACCCAGATCCCGGCGTCGGTGTCGACCACGGTCGCACTCTCCAGGACCACCCGACCCCGATCCGGTCTCTCGATGCCGGCAACGAGCCTCAGCGTGAGGCTCTTCCCGGCACCCGACGGTCCGACCAGGACGGAGATGCCGGGGCCCGTGTCGAGGCGGACATTGAGGCGAAACTCGCCGGCCCGGCGGACGACGTCGAGCGACAGCATCAACCGGGGACCCGCTCCAGGCGCCGCACCACCACCAGCACGGTCACGGCGACGGCCAGCAAGGTGAGCGCCAGGGCGCCGGCCCGGTCGTAATCGAAGGCCTGCACCGCGTCGTAGACGGCGATCGGCATGGTCTGGGTCCGGCCGGGGATGTTCCCGGCCACCATCACGGTGGTCCCGAAGTCACCCAGCGCCCGGGCAAACGCCAGCGCCACCCCCGCCAGCAGGCCGCGACGGGCGAGCGGCAGCGTGATCTGGGCCGCCACCCGCCAGTTGGGCAGCCCCATCACCCGCCCGGCCGCCTCGTATCGGCGGTCCACCGATTCGATCGCGGCCCGGGCAGCCCGGAGGCAGAAGGGGAACGAGGCCACCGAGGCGGCGAGCACCGCCCCCTGCCACGTGAACACGAGCGGCGATCCGAACACCGCCTCCCACGCCCGCCCGATCGGGCTGCGCCTGCCCACGGTCACGAGCAGGTAGTAGCCGAGCACGGTCGGCGGCATCACGATCGGCGCACTGGCGATGGCGTCGAGGACCCCCCTCCCGCGGAAGCCGCCTCTCGCCAGCAGATACCCGAGCCCGATCCCGGTCACCGCAACGATCGCCGTGGCGAAGCCCGTGACCTTGATCGACAGCCAGAGCGGATCCCACATCAGCCCACCCCTGGTGCCTCACCGGGAAGCACGAACCCGTAGCGGACCATGACCGCCCGGCCGGCCTCCCCGTTGACGAACTCGGCGAAGGCCCGGGCTGCCTCGGTCCGATCCGGATCGTCGGTGACGACCACCAGCGCCTGCTCCAGCGGAGCGTGCAACCCGTCGTCTATCGGTACCCACGCCCCCCGGTCGCCCGCAGCCAGCGCCAACGAGAGGGCGACCACGGCGACGTCGGCGTCGCCGGTGTCGGCGAGCCGCTGGGTGTCGGAGATGTTCTCGCCGAAGACCAGCTTCTCCGACGCCGTCTCCCACAGGCCCGACGACTCGAGCGCCTCCTTGGCGGCCAGGCCGTACGGGGCGTGCTCGGGGTTGGCGATCGCCACGAACCTGACCGTCGGGTCGGACACCACATCGTCGAGCGTGGACCACCCACGCCATCGGTCGGTGCGAGACCAGATCGTGATTCGGCCGAAGGCATAGGTCGCCTTGGTGGCGGGATCGCCCCGGCCCGATTCGAGCACCCGTTCGACGAAGGAGACGTTGGCAGAGGCATACACGTCGACCGGGGACCCTTCGATGATCCGCTGGGCGAGCTGGCCCGACGAGCCGAAGTCGAAGATCACCTCGTGACCGGTGTCCGCGGTGTACAACGCGCCGATCTCCTCGAACGCCGGCCGCAGATCCGCCGCCGCCGCCACCAGGAGCGCCCGATCACCCGTGAGTGCCGCGTCTGCCGGCGTCCCTCCCGCCGGGGAGCATGCCGAAATGGCGAACGACAGGCCGATCATGATGGCCGGTGGTCCCCACCGCATCACGCCGTCCGGCTCCCGATGCCCTCGAGGTCGTAGCCCCCCACCGCGGCCAGGCGGCGCCGAAACGCCTCACCACCGATCACGGCAAGGGCGTCCTCGACCGCCCGCTCGCCCATCCACCGCTCGTCGACCCACAGCTCGGCCTCGTGCCGGCCCAGGGGATGGAATCCCGCCCCGAACGCCACCGCCGCCGGCTCGATCGTCAGCCCGGGCACGCCGGTGCTCATCGCCTGCCGGGCGGCCGGGACGTGACCCCCCACGACCGGGCCGCGCACGCCGATCCCCACCGCCTCCACGAAGGTGCGCTGCACCATCGCCCCCGGCTCTCGCTGCACCACCGGCAACTCCCCGGCGACGACCGCCTGCCACCACGCCGAGCTCAGGCCCGGTGGGATGGCGAGGCCCACCCGCCAGGCGGTCAGCCGGAACCGCACGATCACGCCAGGAGGGGCCGGGAGGCCGCCGGTCGGGCCATGGACCACCGCTCCGTGCACCCGCCCATCCACGAGCGCCTCGATGGCCCGGGTGCTGGAAGTCGACACGGTGACGGCCAGTGCGCCGCCCTGTCGGGCCAGGTGCTCAACCGTCTCGAGGCCGGGCTCGCATCCGGCCAGGACCACCCCGGGTCGGGAGGTGACCAACATTGATACGTGGTCTCCCTTCACCACCCCATCGGCGACATCCCAGCCGTCGGACCCGATCCGGGCCGGCGCGGTCACGACCCGGTCGCCGACCAGACCGGCTCGCACCGGCGACCCGTCGACGGGCCCCATCCCCGAGACAACGTCGACCGCCGGCAGTCGGCCACCGAAGAGGGCTCCTACGTCCGCCCCCAGCGCGGCGGCCAGGGCGAGCGCCGCATCCACCCTCGGGAGGTGCCGGCCGGCCTCCACCGCCCCGATCAGCTGACGGCTCACCCCTGCCAGAGTCGCCAGCTCACCCTGGGTCCAGCCGGCCTCGAGCCTGGCCCTCCGGAGGCGGCCGCCCTGCATGCCAGGAACCTAGCAGGGCCGCCAGTTTCCTGGCTGAGAGTCGGAGCGGTCTCCCCGACGTACGCGGTAAGTCCACGGGGGCCCGGGGATCGTAGACTTCGTGCCAGATCGGACGGCGAGGACGGTGATGGCGGCGAGCACCGAAGCAGGGGTCGAACCTCGGATACCACTGACCAGGGACCGGGTGCTGGACGCCGCCGTCGCCCTCGCCGACGTGCGCGGGGTCGAGTCGGTCACGATGCGCAGGCTCGCCCAGGCCCTCGGGGTGGAGGCGATGTCGCTCTATCACCACGTCGCCAACAAGGATGCGGTGATCGACGGCATGGTCGGGGTAGTCGTGGACGAGATCAACGAGGCCGTCTCGGCCGTCGACAGTCCATCGCCGGTGGACGACTGGAAGGGGACGATGCGCTCTCGGATCCTGACGGCTCGGAGCGTGCTGCTGCGTCACCCGTGGGCTCCCGGCCTGCTCGAGACCCGCACCACGATGAGCCCGGGGATCGTGCGCTACTTCGAGTCGGTGCTGGCGGTGTTCCGGGCCGGGGGCTTCTCCTACGACCTCGCCCATCACGCCATGCATGCCCTCGGGAGTCGGGCACTCGGGTTCACCCAGGAGCTCTTCGAGCCGGACGATGCCGAAACCGGAGACCAGGCCGCCTTGGCTTTGCTGAACCAGATGGCAGCCGAGCTCCCCCACCTCGTCGGGATGATGATGGAGATCGGCCACGACGACGCCGGCGCCACCCTGGGCTGGTGCGATGACCAAACCGAGTTCGAGTTCGGCCTCGACCTGATCCTCGATGGGCTCGACCGTCTGCACCAGGCCGGCCGGTAGACGTCCTGTTCGACCCGACGGCCGGCAGGCGCGACATCCTGGCGGCCGGGCAGCCACTGCTACCGGGCGTCGCCGGCGCGATCGGTCCGGTCATTGGCGGCATGCTTCCGGATCCATCGGTCCATGTCCGTCCAGCACCGGAGGAGCCACTCCCTCACGACCTCCCGGTCCTCCCAGCCATCCGGACGGGCCACCGCCCTGGCCTCGAGCCGGATCCGCCGGCCCTCGGGGATCGCCCGCCACAGGTCGACCAGCGAATCCAGGTCGTCGTACCCGGCATGGCCGATGAACACGACGGTCGCCTCGGGTGAGCCGGCGAGCGCGGCGTGGACGCCTCCGGGCCGAGGAAGGAGGAGATGGCGGAGCCCGGCGGCGGTGTCGGCGAGGAGGTCCTGACCGGCAGACCGGAGGCCCGCCAACGCCCGCCCGTGGCGCCCAACGGTGAAGTTGCCGCCTTCGGGAAACGAGATGAACGCTCCGCGAGGAGGCATTGCCGATCGCGACCGGACCGTCTCCAAGGTCGAGGGGTCGCCGACACCGAGGAAGACGAATCCCGCCCGAGACGCCACCACATCGAAGAACGGATCCCACAGCAGCTTCTCCTTCCCCACCGCCCTGATTTGGCGGCCCTGGCCATTCGCCAGCTCGTCCATGAGGAAGAGGGCATCCCCCGGGCCGGCGTGCCGGCTCAGCACCACCAGAGGCCGGGTGCCGGTGTCGGGGAACCTCACCTCGAGCGAGAAGTCGAGGCACCGGCGGAGGGCTGCGGTGATGGACCGAAGCCACCAGGCGAGGAGCGACTGATGGAACGCGACGACCGTCTCGGAGTCGCCTCCCAAACGCGTCCTGACCCAAACCACGAACGCCGCGGTCAGTGCGGCGAACTCCAGCGCACAGAAGGCGACCCCGAGGCCGAGGAGTCTCGTGAAGCGCCATGACCGTTGATCGATCACGTCGAGCACGAGGGTGACCACGAACACCACGGGCGACAGAACGATCAGCACCAGCGACCCGGCCCACACCACAGGTGTCAGCAGCAGCCGGCGGACCGCCCGCGGTGGTGGGCCCATCATCGCTCCTCGTCATAGCCGTCTGCGCCCGTCGATCTAGTGTGACAGCCATGGCTCCCGCCGGTAGTGGCACCACGGCGTTCGTACTCGGAGGCGGGGGCCTGCGCGGGGCGGCGGAGGTGGGCATGTTGAAGGCGCTCGCCGAAGTCGGGGTCGAGCCCGGGCTGATCGTCGGGGCGTCGGTGGGCGCCTTCAACGGCGCTCTGGCGGCCTCGGTGCCACTGGGCGCCGCGGTACGGAGGCTCGAGATGGCGTGGCGCTCCCCCGAGTTCCGGGCCCTCTTCTCCGAGAGCATGCTCGAGCGGGCAATGAACGTGGTCCGCCACCGCACCTACCTCCACTCCAACCAGCCACTGCGAGAGCTGCTGAACCACTGGGCACCGGCAACGTTGATCGAAGACCTCGGAGTGCGGTTCCAGTGCGTGGCGGCACGGATCGAGACCTCTTCGGAGGTCTGGTTCGAGCGGGGACCGCTGGTCGACGCCGTGCTCGCCTCGTCGGCCGTGCCCGGGTTGTTCCCGCCGGTCGAGATCGGCGGCTGGCACTACGTCGACGGAGGCGTCGTCAACTCGATCCCGATCTCCCGTGCCGTCGAGCTGGGCGCCGAGGAGATCTTCGTGCTCCACGTGGGGAACATCGATGCCCCGCTCAGAGTCCCCGAGCAGGCCTGGGACGTGGCCTTCGTGTCGTTCGAGGTCGCCCGAAGGCACCGGTTCCATCGGGATCTGCAGACGGTTCCGCCCGGTGTGACCGTTCGGGTCCTGCCGACCGGCTCGACCGCCCAGGAGCGTTTCAACGATCCCGGCCGGCTCCGCTACAGCAAGGCGGCATCGATCCCCGAGGCGATCGAGCGGGCCTACCAGGCGACCTTCGAGTATCTCACCTCCGAACTCGCCAGGTGATCCCGGACCGGTGGCCGTACGTCAGGATCCGAAGACGGAGAGACTGTCCGGGAAGAGAGCGACCGGGGGACGCAATTCTGGCGTGATGCGGCAAGGGCCACGGCCGGTCATGAATCGGCGGGCGAGACCCGTCCGTGGCCCGGCCCGGGTGATCCGCCGAGTCAGTGCCGAGAGTCGTGGCCTGTCGTCGTGCCGACGATCGGATCGAGGGTGAGCTCCGGGCGATCGCGGCGGATCGCCTCCATCCGGGCCAGACTGGTGAACAGGGCGAGGATGGTCCCGTCGGTGCGGGTGGCGACCTCGACTCCCCGGCGGCCGGTGAGGGCGACCCTCCCCTCTCCGTCGGTGCGCCGGGCAACCGTGTACGGGATGGGTTCGAACCGGGGTTGGGCGCCGAACTCGTTGCTGAGCCGGTACGCAGCCACATCGAACTGAAGCTGTCCGACGGCGGCCAGGATCGGCTCCCGGGTCCCACCCTCGGCCGTGGCCAGCACCTGGATCACACCCTCGTCGTCGAGCTGGGAAATGCCCTTCCGGAACTGCTTGTCGCGGCTCGTGTCGAGGTTGCGGGCGACTCTGAAGTGCTCCGGGGCGAAGGTGGGAATGGGAGGGAACTCGGCCTTGCCGTCGACGCTGAGACTGTCTCCCATCCGGAGGTCGGTGGCGTTGACCAGGCCGACCACGTCGCCCGGGTAGGCGACGTCGACCGTCTCGCGATCCCGCCCGAACACCTGGTGGGCGTGTTTGGTCGACAGGCTTCGTCCCGTTCGATGGTTGACCAGGCTCATCCCCCGCTCGAACCGGCCGGAGCACACCCGCATGAAGCCGATCCGGTCACGGTGCCGAGCATCCAGATTGGCCTGGATCTTGAAGATGAAGCCAGAGAGGTCCGCTGTGAGCGGGATCGGATCCCCGGACGATCCGACACGCGGATGCGGGGCCGGGGCGAGCCCGACGACGGCGTCGAGCAGCAGGCGCACACCGAAGTTCCACAACGCCGAGCCGAAGAAGACCGGGGTCGACTCACCGGCGAGAAACCGCTTCTGATCGTGGTCGGCCTCCACCGCCTCCAGCAGTCCGAGCTCCTGGGCGGCCCGTGTCTGCAGCGGATCCTCGTGGAGATCCCCGAACCGGGTGTGGCCCTCGCCACCGATGCGTCCACCTCGCGCCGTGCGTTCGAACCGCCACAACGTTCCGTTCCGACGGTCGACCACCCCTTCGAAGTCGGCGCCGCCGCCCACCGGCCAGGTGATCGGTGTCGCCGTGAGCCCGAGTTGGGCTTCGATGTCGTCGATCAACTCCAGCGGAGCCAACCCTGGGCGGTCCATCTTGTTGACGAAGGTGATCAGGGGAAGGCCGCGTGCCTGGGCGACCTGGAACAGCTTGAGGGTCTGCGACTCGATTCCCCGGGCGCCGTCGATGACGATCACCGCCGAGTCGACCGCCGACAGCACCCGATAGGTGTCCTCGGAGAAGTCACGGTGCCCCGGAGTGTCGAGCAGGTTGAACAGCAGGCCATCGTGGGAGAACTGGAGCACGGTCGACGTAACCGAGATGCCACGCTGTCGTTCCAGTTCCATCCAGTCGGACGTGACGTCACGCTGCCGCCCCGCTCGGGCGCGTACGGCGCCGGCCTCGACGATCGCCCCCGAGTAGAGCAGCAGCTTCTCGGTGAGCGTGGTCTTGCCCGCGTCGGGGTGGGAGATGATGGCGAAGGTGCGACGGCGGTCTGCCTCGGCGGGGATCGGTGACGTCATCGGGCGTCCCGCCGGGTCGTGGAGACGACCTCACCTGAACTCTCGCACGGCCACCCACCATGGCGGATGGAGGACAGCGAGAGGCCGACGTGCCTGGTGATGTCGCGGCTCTGGACGTTGTGGTTCATCGGCGTTCCGGGGCAGAGGGGTCGGGAGCGCGGTGATGCCAGGTCCTGGCGCACGGCGGGCTCCGCACTCTACCGCCGCCTCACGAACACATCGTCCTCAGGAGGTCGACCGGCCGGCGCGCGGTGCGCCAACCGAGTCGCCGCCGGTCCGGTGCCGGTCAGCGCGCCGAGGGCGCGGCGGGCGGATCCTCCCGGTGGTGGGCGGCGGCGATCTGCTCGAGATCCTCCCGATCGATCGCCGCGGCCGGGATTCGAGCCGCCCTGACCCGGGTCATCGCCGTCACGGTTGCGGTGGCGTAGCCGGTCTCGAGGATGGCCCGCTCACCGACGATCGCTCCCGGGCCCAACTCGGCGACCGGTTCGCCATCAACATCGACCTGAAGCATGCCGTCGAGGATCAAGTAGATCGACGATCCGGGCCGGCCCTGCTCGATGAGCGTGTCGCCCTCGCCCACCCTGACGAGGTCCGGCCTGGCCGACATCACCGCGCTCGACAGGTCGCGCTCCACCTGGGACTCGACCGACGCCATCAGCGCTGCCCGCTCGTAGTCGTGCCAGGGCGTGCGGTCGTGGTCGTGGACCCGCGTCCACTCGGCGAAGTCGATGACCCCGCTCTTGGCGACCAGGGCGCCGTCCGGGCCGTAGATCCAATGGCGGGGAAAGGGCGAGGCGCCGACCAGTTCGAACGACGCCGAGCCGTCGGCGCCGATGGTGAGGGCGAGCGTGGTCCAGGCGGTGGGAGCGGTGATCCGCACGTACGGCGGACGATCGATCCTCCGAGGCAGCGGTGCACCGGTGCGGCCGCCGGCGGTCTGAAGAAACCGGGCCGATCCCCCGTCGATCACCGGCTCGGCCTGGAGCACCGGGAAGCCGACACCGGGGATGGTCACCGACATACCCAGCCTGGCGGTCGTCGACCCGCACAGCGCCTCTCCGTCGTAGCCGGCGTCGACGACCACCCCGTCATCCACATCCACCCAGGCAGACAGGCGGTTGGCGAATCGGAAGCGATCCGCCGCACACAGGCCGGCGAGGTCGCCCGGGTCGACCCGGTCCGGAGGCGGTTGGTCGTAATGGCCGATGCCGAGGTCCATGGGAAGCCGCATGGGACCGGTCATGGCCTCCGACGGAATCCACGAGATCGACGAGACACATGCCTGGATCCGCACATCTCTCCTCCGTCGATGTGCCCACACGATGCCGGGTTCAGGCCGTGGCGTCAATCGGGCCATCCCGACGGGTCCGGTGTGGTTATCCCCACATACGAAGTCCGGGCACCACCGGTGCGGCGACGAGCCTGCTGTTCCACTCGTACGTCCCCGTGTCGGAGTTCGGGGAGGCGCGGCCGGCCGGGGTACCCGTCCAGATCCACGCCATGGAGGACGACCCGTTCTTCGTCGAGGAGGGCGACCTCGACGCAGCCCGTGCGCTCGCAGGCCTGAGCTCACCGGGAGGAGCGGCCCGACGATGAGATTGGGGCAGGGTGGGCGTCAGGTTGGGGAGGCCAGCACTCGGGGCATGGCTTCTGGCCCAACCGCTCTGCCTGGATCCTGATCGCCATGACGCCTCGGATCCGGCCGGGCCGGCATGCGGGCCGGAGGTCGTCGTCGGGGTGGCTGCGGTGGTAGTAGGGCTCTCCCAGGTAGGAGAGGACGAGCGATTCGGTCGGCCGGGGCTCGGTCATCTCGGTATCCCCCTCAGGATCGGGCCCAGCGTGCTCATATGCCGACGATGGGATCGAGGGCGATCTCGGGGTGGTCGCGCTCGATGGCGTCGAGCCACGACCGACTCCTGAATAGCACCAGGATGGTCCCATCCGATCGGGTGGCGATTTCGACCCCTCGTCGTCCCTCGAGGGCGGCCTTCCCCTCCCGATCGGTGCGGGCCACCGCACAGGGGACGTCCTCGAAGCGGGGCTGGGCCCCGAACTCGTCTCGAAGACGGTGCAGGGCGACGTCGAACTGCGGCTCGCCGACGGCGGCGAGGACCGGCTCCCGCTCTCCGCCGTCGAAAGTGGTGAGTGCCTGGATGGCGCCTTGCTCGTCGAGCTGAGTGATCCCTCTGCAGAAGTGCTTGTAGCGGGTGGTGTCGAGGTTGCGGCCCACCCGGAAGTGGTCGGGGGCGAAGGTCGGGAGCGGCGGGAACTGAACCCAGCCGTCGACGCTGAGACGGTCGCCGATTCGCAGGTCGGTGGCGTTCAC